>CADECW010000073.1:30567-38160 GCA_902825855.1 uncultured Rhodospirillales bacterium
GGACTTGCTCACGCCGCGACGGCTTGAACGGTCGATGCCAGCATCATCCGCGCGGCCTTCTCGCCGATCATGATCGACGGTGCATTGGTGTTGCCCGAGGTCAGCGTCGGCATGATCGAGGCATCGGCAACACGCAGCCCCGCCAGGCCCCGGACACGAAGCTGGTCGTCGACCACCGCCATCGGGTCCGCCCCCATCTTGCAGGTGCCGACCGGATGGTAGGTGGTCTCGGCGTTGTTCCTGACCCAGTCGAGCAGCTCGTCATCGCCATTGATGTTTACGCCTGGCGCGATCTCGTCGGTTGCGATGCCCTCCATGGCCGGTGCCGTCATGATGCGCCGGGTGATGCGCATCGCTTCCAGCGTCACCTCGCGGTCGAGCGACGCGCTCAGGAAGTTGAAGCGGATCGCCGGCGGCGTGTCCGGCCGGTTCGACACGACATGAATGCTGCCGGTGCTCTCCGAGCGCAGGATGTTCGTGATCGCGGTGACGCCGGAGGTCTTGGCCAGCTGGAAGTTCTCGCCCACCAGGAATGGAATCCAGGAGATCGCCGCGTCAGGCGCCTCCAACCCGGCACGGGTGCGGACATAGGCGCGGATCGGCGCCGCCGGCAGGCCGAGCAGCCCCTTGCGGTTGAGCGCGTAGCGCAGCGCCTCGCGAACGCGGCCGAGGCCGCGCATCTTGTCGTTGTAGGTCATGCCGAGCGCCGACGGCACCGTCCATTTCATCCTTGGCGAATAGTGGTCGCGCAGGTTCTCGCCCACGCCTTTGAGCTCGTGGCGCACCTCGATGCCGGCCGCCTTCAATCGCTCCGGCTGGCCGATGCCGGAGAGCTCCAGCAGCTGCGGCGAGTTGATCGAGCCGGCGCTGACGACGACTTCGCGGGTGGCGCGCGCTTCGCGCTGCTGGCCATTCACGTTGTAACGCACTCCGACGCAGCGCTTGCCGTCGAACAGCAGGCCTTCGGTCAATGCGTTGGCGACGATGGTCAGGTTCGGCCTGGAACGCGCGGGATCGAGATAGCAAACCGCGGTGCTCATACGGCGACCTCCGCGGATGGTCGCCTGGGTCATGCCGATGCCGTCCTGCTTGGCGCCGTTGTAGTCCTTGGTGTAGGGGATGCCGGCTTGGCCGGCGGCCTTGATCAGCGCATCATAGATCGCGCCGCTCTCGTTGCTCTCGGTCACCCTCAGCGGCCCATTGCGGCCGCGATACTCCTCGTCGGCATCGCCCTGGAAGCTCTCCATGTCGCGGAAGATCGGCAGCACCTCGCGATAGCTCCAGCCGCGATTGCCGAGCTGCGCCCAGGTGTCATAGTCCTGCGCCTGGCCGCGCACGAACACCATGCCATTGATCGATGACGAGCCGCCCAGCAACTTGCCGCGCGGGATCGGGATGCGGCGCTGGCCGGTCGACGCTTCGGGCTCCGAGGCATAGAGCCAGTTGGCCCGGGGATTGTCGATCAGCTTGGCGAAGCCGACCGGGATCCACGACCAGGGATGGCTTTCGCGTCCGGCTTCCAGCACCAGCACCTTGTGTCCGGGGTCGGCGCTCAGCCTGTTGGCCAGCACCGAGCCGGCCGAGCCGGCGCCGACGACGATGAAGTCAAAGGTGTGTTGGTCCATTTTTCTCCCCGCGAGTTGCATCGGTCACAAGCGCAGCACCTAGGTGAGCGCAGCGTTGCGCCGTGCGTCAAGTGGTTCTCGTGCTACATGCGCCAGACCCGCCTTACATTGGCGGAAGGTGTTCGGTGTCGGAGAAGGTTGGTCAGCTGTTGACCGCCCGTATCACCGCGACCCATTCGTCCAGGATCGGCAAGATCTTGTCCGCCTTTTCCGATGGCAGGCTGGTCGAGACGCGGTTGACGCCGGCGTCGCGGTAGCGCTTCGCCAGATCGGCGTCGGGCGACTGCCCACCGATCGAGATGTCCATCTTGTCCGGATCGCGGTTGGCTTCGGCGCACATCTGCCGGAACTTGGGAATGAGCTCGACCAGCGGCACCGGGCTCCTTTCCGTAACCTGCGGCATCCAGCCATCGCCATAGCGGACGGCGCGCCGCGCCGAGTAGGGAAATGCCCCGCCCACCAGGATCGAGGGGTACGGCTTCTGCACGGGCTTGGGCCAGGCCATCATCGGTTCAAAGTTCACGAACTCTCCGTGATATTCTGCCTTCGACTTGGTCCAGATTTCCTTCATCGCCTCAATGTTCTCTCTCGCGCGCTTGTGACGAGTGGCGAAGGCGGTCCCGTGGTTTTCCATCTCGTCCTCGTTCCAACCATTCCCCACCCCGAAGACGAAGCGCCCGCCCGAGACCTGGTCGAGCGAGGCGACCAGCTTGGCGGTCTGGATCGGATCCCGCTGTGCGACAAGACAGACGCCGGTTCCGACCTTCAACGTCCTGGTCGCCATCGCAGCGGCGGTCAGCGTCACAAACGGGTCCATGACGTCGTAGTAGCGCTTGGGCAGTTCGCCCCCCAGGATGAAGCTCGATTTGCGCGACGTCGGGATGTGCGAATGCTCGGGTGACCAGACAATGTCGAAGCCGCGCTCCTCGAGCGCGACGGCAAGCTCCGCCGGCCCCATTGAATAGTCGGTGAAGAACATCGACGCGCCGAATTTCATAATGCAATCCTCTTGCGTTTCCAGTGATCAGCCTGAGGCGGAATCCGGCACCGCGCAACCTGCCAAGGTAAATAGGCCGAGCCGCGGCTGCCGGAGGCCCTGAAAGCTCGCGAGCGAGCAGGTGAGGGGAACAGGTAGGGTGCCATTGCCGCTATTCGGGCATGCCTGCCCGAAGGTTGGCTTCCCTGAGGCGTTCTCTGTCCTCCTGACGAACCATGATCGAGGCTGCACCAAAGTTGGCATGTCGCAGTCCGGGATTGAGGTGGAGCGCCCTCGACATTGCCGATCTGGCTTCATCTGTTCGTCCAAGCATTGCGCAGCCTGCTGCATACCGAGTCAACGCGATCACCGAGTCGGGACGCCACTGAAGTACCTTTTCGCACCAGGCGATGGATTCTTCGTCGCGGCCGGCGCAGAAGTGAGCGAGAGCCCGGGCAATCCAGATTTGATCTCTCTGTGGATCGATGGGACTTAGCCGTTCCGCGCGGTCCAGGTGCTCGATCGCAACGTCGTGGTCACCATTGTACAGCCGGACCCAGCCGCTTCCGTGCCACGTCATCGCGTCGTTCCGGTTCAACGCAATCGCCCTGTCGAGATGGGCAAGGCCGGCGGCAACGTCACCGGCAAAATAGGCGAGGGCGAAACCGGCAGCTCCTACGGTCAGTGAATCGTCGTCGCGCAGTTCCGCGGCGCGGCGGCCAAGACGCAGGCCCTCCGCACACTCACGACGGACATCGGCCATCCACTGGGCCTGCCGGCGGCGGCTGTAGGCAATTGCGGCCCACGCGCAGGGGGAGGCAAATTCCGGATCCAGTTCGATTGCGCGGTAGAAGTGGCGGAGCGAGTCGTCCATCGATTCGCGTGTAGACAAGTGCAGCGCTTTCATGCCCCGAAGGTGGCTCTCATAGGCAGTGAGATTGCTCGTCGGCTTGGCCTTCAGGCGTTCGGTCTCCGCTACCTCGATTCTGGTCGGAAGTTGGCCAATGACCTGCGCTGTGATCTGGTCCTGAAACTCGAAGACGTCCTCGACCGAACCATCGAATCGGTCCGCCCAGAGGTGGCCGCCGGTCACGCTGTCCACCAGCTGACCAGTGATGCGCAGTCGATTGCCGGCTTTTCGCACACTGCCTTCCAAGACGTAGCGGACCCCGAGTTCGCGACCGACCACCCGGACGTCGATGGATTTGCCCTTGTAGGTGAATGTCGAGTTGCGGGCGATGACGAAAAGCGATTTGAACCGCGACAGACCAGTGATGATGTCCTCGACAAGGCCGTCCACAAAGTACTCCTGCTCGGCATCGCCGCTCATGTTCTGGAACGGCAGGACGGCAATCGAGGGCCTGGCGGGCAACGACAGCGGAAACTGCGGCGCAGCGATGGTCGTGACGATCGCCTCGGATGCCGGCGGCACTTGCCAATCCAATGGCTCCCACTTCACGCCGAATGCCTGAACCGGCCGATCGATGTTCTTCAGCGCAAGGCCGCCGAGTTCGTCAAATGTCGCCTTCAGCCGGCCTGCCACCGCTTCGTGGACCGTACGCGACACGACAATGCCGCCGGCAGGAGCCTCGCCTTCGAGGCGGGCGGCGATGTTGACGCCATCGCCATACAGATCGTCGCCGTCGACGATCAGGTCGCCCAGATGCAGGCCCATGCGGAACACGAGGGCGTCTGCCGGTGGCTGGTCACGATTGGCTTCGGCCATTGCCTGCTGAAATTCGATAGCGGCAGACAGCGCATCGACTGCGCTGGCGAATTCGACCAGAGCCCCGTCGCCCGTCAGCTTGACGAGGCGTCCTCCGTACCTTGCCAGCACGGGATCGAACCGTTCGGAACGGTTCTTGCGCAGGCGCGCCAGCGTTCCGCTCTCATCCCGCCCCATCAGGCGGGTGTAGCCGACGACGTCCGCGGCAAGGATTGCCGCCAGTTTACGCTGCTCACGGGCCACAATGCGTCCCTCAGTAGACCGGCGCTTTCCCGCCATCCTTGAGATGAGACATGATAAAGCCGGTGGTCCGTGAAACGAGCCTTACTTCTCTCAATTACGGCACAACTCCGCTGACAAGAAGGATGGGGCAGGGAAGGCGACTTCCGGCAACAGCCATCACTTTCGTTCCCTCATTGACGAGGGCCTGCTCGATGTGACCTCGCGTTTCCTCGGTCTGCGCCCGGAAGACCGGGAGGACCCTGGGGGAGCAGTGGTTCAAGAAGCCCAAAATGTCCTGCGGCGTGCGAACATCGAAGTAGCACGGCACTTCCTCGACATCAATTTCAGTCAGGCCAGCCGCATCCATGAGAGCCGTGCTGACCAAAGGATCGCTCAGCATGAACGCGCCTGGTCCCGATGGCACTGTCGCCAGGCTGAGATCGGCATGCTTCAGCACGATCTCGCGGATCGTTCCAAATAGATGGTCCTTCGTCGGCGTTGACCAGATTGTGTAGACGACTTTTCCGCCGGGTCGAACGACGCGCCGCATTTCGGCGAGCGCCTTTCCCGGCCGCGGAAAGTGCAACATACCGAAAGCGCAGGCAGCTGCATCGAAACTGGCATCGCGATAGCGAAGGTTCTCGGCATCCCCTTGCTCCAACTCGAGATCCGGGAACATCCGACGCGCGCCGGCAATCATTTCCGGCGAGAAATCGACACCGACCGGCTTCGCACCGCGGCCCGCAGCAGCGGCAGCGACGTATCCAGGACCAGTCGCAACATCGAGCATCGTCAATCCGACGCGGATGCCGACCGCATCGAGAATGGGACTCACCGCCTGCCGGGTCATCTGACCAGCGATCGAATCGTAGTGGGTGGACATCTCCACCCAGGCCGACTTCTCGAAGGCCACAAAGGCTTGATAAGCATTGTCGCTGAATGTCATTCCCCCTCCCTCCGGCACCGCCAGGTGCGCGCCTTGCGTCAACTGGTACTCCGCGCATCCTCGAGCTTTTCCTTCTCGGCGACGACGGCGTCGAACCGTGTCTGGTTCGGCGTGACCAGATATCGACGCTTGGGAGTCGGTGATGTCGCCGCCTCGACGATGGCTTCGACCGCAGGGGTCAGGTCGGAAAGGCTTTGCATCCGGGTCTTGAAATTCTCGCGAGTTGGCTCCTGTGATCAGGATGGTCGCCATGCATGGTCTCCCCCAAAGAAACCCAGTTGCAGGCGACTGCCAAGCAAGTTCGCCGCTGACTACGCTGAATGAATTGCGCTACGCGGTGCTTACCACCACTACGCGAGGCGACAGGGCAGGCTCTACCTGTCCGGGCAGCCGCAGCGCAGGGTCAATGCGGAGAGGTACTATGATACAGACTGCGCTTGCTATGCAATTCTGCTATGCGAGCGCACTTGATGGCACAAATAGCGCGCCGCGGGATTGCAAAGGTTGCAGTCGAGCGGGCGGACCGCGTAGCGGGCAGCGTGCCTCTTGCGAGCACGCAGGACCGGGCCATCGAGACGTTCGCTCACGGCTTCAAGCGCCCGAGTGACCGAGCCATGCTGGCATGGAACGGGACGAGGTCAAACTTTGACGGCGGACGCGCCGTAGATCTCGTCGATTGAGGCGGTGAGTGCAGCGTCGAACTCGGCGTCGCTCATCGACTGCGTGAGGCCTTCGGTCAGGGCGCGCGAGAAGCTGGCGATCATCGCGTGGTTGGTGGCCAGGCGACGGCAGGCTTCGGCGCGTGTGTAGCCGCCGGACAGCGCCACGACGCGCACGACGCCGGCATGCTTGGCCAGCGGCATATAGAAGTCGGCGGTCTCGGGCAGGGTGAGCTTGAGCATCACCCGCACGCCCTTGGGCAGGGCGTCGAGGCGGTCGAGCAGCGCGTCGCGCAGGAGGGCCTCGCAGGCCGCCTTGTCGGGGCTCTTGATCGAAATCTCCGGCTCGATGATGGGAATCAGCCCGTGCGCCGAGATCTGGTCGGCAACTTCGAACTGCTGGGCGACGATCGCCGCGATGCCCGGCTGCGATGCGTGGTCGATCACCGACCGCATCTTGGTGCCGAAGACGCCGAGCTTCACGGCGCGTTCGAGCAGGGCGTCGAGGCCGGGCATCGGCTTCATCAGGGAGACCCCGTCCTTTTCGGGCTCGAGTCCCTTGTCGATCTTGAGGAACGGCACGACGCCGCGCTCTTGCCACAGGAAGGTCGGCACCGGCTTGCCCTTCGCCTCGCCGTCCATGGTGCGCTCGAACAGGATGGCGGCGATCACCTTGGCGCCGGCGAAGGAGGGCGACGTCATGATGCGCACGCGCATCTGGTGCATCAGCTTGAACATGCTGGATTCATCGCCGTGCCAAGCACTGTCCGGGATGCCGTAGGCGCGCAACGCGCCTGGCGTCGAGCCGCCGCTCTGGTCGAGCGCAGCGACGAAGCCCGCCTTGCCGGACATCTGCTTGTACATCGCGTCATCGGCCATGATCGTCTCCCGCGTGCTCAGGGCGCCGGAAAGCCTACCGCGTCCGATCGACAACATCGATTGCCAAATGCAAGGCCGCCATCAGAGCGTCGTCGCTGCCCAATTGCAACTGCCGTCGTCACTGCTGACGGTCGGCATCATGGTACGAGCCATCCCGGGATCACCGATGATGCGGCCGAGCGTCATTCTCTGGAGGCGGCGAGCGCCTCGGCGATCGAGCGTGCGGCGATGGCGCTGCCCCGGTCGGTGAAATGCGTCATCGTGTAGTAAGTGCCGATGTCGCGGCCGACATTCTCCTTCTCGAACGCCGCGAAGGTGTCGAGTGTGGACAGGCCCGCCTTGGCCGCGCAGCCAAGCACTTCCGTCAATGCCTCGTGTTGCCCCGCGGCGGCCTTGGCATCGAAGAACACCCCTTGCTCGGGCAGGGCCACCACCAGGGCATTCGCATGCTCGCGCCGCACCAGGGAAGAGAGCCTTTCCATCAAGCGGCAGGAGACGACGAAGGGATCGACACCCGTGCCAACCTCGCGGCCGTACCAGAACTGCTGCAGCCCCACTAG
>CADECW010000074.1:0-21067 GCA_902825855.1 uncultured Rhodospirillales bacterium
CTCTTCAGAGTCGTTGAAGTCTTGCGCCGATATCTTGGAGATGAGACTCGAACTTGGCGAACGCTATCCGCGATTCATGTCGCGTGAGGCGGCTGGAAGCATGACGGGTCCGGCTGATTCCAGCTGGACCCGTCATGCTCTCGGTTGCCGAGGCGAACGGCTCGATTCGTAGCTAGGTCAGATGCTCGCGAATGGAACTGATCATCAAGGCGAAGATCGTCCAGACCAGGACGGCGATGAGCGCCACCACGATGACGGACTGCAATCGCTTGGGATATGTGGCGGTTTGAGGCAGTATCGGGTGCACATACGCCGTCACGTAAACCTGTTGACTCAATGCTTTGGCGCGCGCTTGTTCCAGGGCCTGCTGTGCGGCCAGGACCGAATTTTGCGCAAACTGGCGCTCGAGGTCGAGCGCTTCGTAGTCGGCCACGACCTTGGAGAGCGGCGTGCTTCCATCACGAGCCGTGGCGACCTGCGCTTCGATCTGCGTCAACTGTTCTCGGGTTGCTTTGATGCGTTGCTTCAGTGCGCTGCTCACTGGCGCACTCGCACTGAGGTCGGGGTTCTGCTTGTGCAGCGATGACAGTTCAGTCTCAAGCTGGCTCAAGTTCGCGCGCAAGGTCTGCGCAAGCGCGATATTGCTAGCGACGACATTTCCACCAGGCTCGATTATCTGCTCGGTATTGCGGAATTTCGTCAGTTCGACACGTACCTGTTTCAGTCGGTCTTCGGCACGCCGGAGATCGTTCTCGGCAAACTTTATGGCATCGCGCTGTGGCCTGTTCGCAATCTCATTGACCAGCTCCTCGGACAAGGAGAGCAGGGTTGTAGCGATGAGATATGCGTCTTCCGGGGTGAAGGCGCGGACCCGGGTGCTTCCCAGGCCTGTAATCTGGTCGTATTCCGCGTGGACCACTTCGCGCCAGTACGCGGAGAATCGCTCGGTAGTTTGGCTTCCCTTGAAGCGCGACAGCCAGTCGACGTCTGGCCGTGCATATATCTTCTTCAAGTCGATGCGCTTCTCGACGGACTCAATAGCCTGCTTACTTCCAATGAAATCGGCCACCATGTAGTTTTCTACGGAACTGGAGGGCATCGTCCCCCCACCTGGAAGGTTGGGCAACCCGCCGACGGACGTGCCCGCCGTCGCAGATTTTGCGTCGCGCACGACAAATCGGAATTCAGCGGCGTACTGGTCGGATGCAACGAGGAAGAAGTACAGCGATGCCGCAATGACCGGCAAGACGACGCAGACGACAAAGGAAGTGATGGCAAGAGCAGGCCGCCTTCGCTTGTGCTGCGGAGCAGGCGGGAGGCTGATCACTATCTCCGGAGGTGGCTCCGAGGGCGTCGGCTGCTGTCGGCGGCCCTGTTGCGGCAGAGGTCCCGGGCCGCCGACAGCCGGGGTCTGACGTGGATCGCTTCGAGTTGCGGCGGCCTCCTGCACTTTCGCCGGGGCCAACCTCTGGCGCGCACGCGCTTCCAAATCGGCGGTGCCGGCCTGAGGGCCGGTGCCGGTGGAGTCGCTTCGTTTGTCGGCATCTCTCGAAGGGGGCTGCAGGCGGCGCAGCCGGATCAGGCTGTCACGAGAATCTTCTGGCTTTGACATATTTTTCGCGTTCAGTCGGTGCATCCTACCACAGTATGGGGCGAGGCTGTTGGTTCATACGAGCGCAGGCGGCCGGTCCAACGTCTGCTCCATGTCAATCCGAGTCCGTTCTTATGTCTTGCCGTTGGATGCGATCAGTTCGGACACCCTGATGCGCATGCCGTGCAGCCCGGGGTGATCCCTCATCGTCCGAACGGCCGAGTCCAACCTTTCGGGCGTGTGCTTCTCTTCGAGCTTGACCTTTCCTGCGTCGGTCAGGGCGTCCCGCCGATCGTGGGTGAATGATTGGGTCTTCGAGTGCAGCACGTAAACGTTGGTCGCGATGGCGCAACTGTATCCGGCGTCCCACGCTCGCAAGCAAAGGTCATCCTCTTCGCCATAGCCGGCGGGAAAGTTGACTTCATCAAAGATGCCAATATCTGTCAGTGCTCGTCGGCGAACGGCAAAGCAGAAGCCATTGACCAGAGGCACAAGCTGTACCGACGGCAGGCAGGTGCGTTGGCAAAGTGCATCCATGTCGGAGACCGTCAGCGTCGGCGGGAGTTGGTTCACCAGAAACGAGCCGTCTGGTCCCGCCAGCAGAGGAACCGTTTGCCAACCCGCTGCATTCGAGAGAGGACCGACAATCGCAAGCCTTGGATGGTCTTCGCCCGCCTCTATCAGCTTGTCCAATGCCTTGGGCGGCACGACGGCATCACTGTTGAGCAGCACGATCCAATCCGTCGCAGCCGAACGCAGGATCAGATTCGCCGATCGTGTATAGCCGAGGTTTTCCGGGTTTCTCATCAGCCGCGCCTGTCGGTGATTCGCCGCAAAGTCTTCCAGATACTGTTGCGTTTCCCGGTCCGAGGCGTCGTCTACGATCAACATCCGGTCATTCGCCGTGCAACAGAGGGCAGCCGCAGTGAGGCACTTCCGTACCTCTGCGAGGTTGCCGTGAATACATACTCCAACGGTCGCTGACGGTCGCGGGATATCCCGATCTCGAGGCGAAGTCTGCCTTTTGCAGGCGGCATCGTCGGAGCCACGCAACTTACGATGCGGCGAAAAGGTCAAGAGCGGATGCGCCCGTGCACTGACACCGGGCCTATCGAGGGGCACGATCGTCGCCGCATGAGTACGCGCAACCACCGGCAGGCTCAGCTGGTCGCGCTTGCTGCCACGGTCGAGTTCTCGCCACCACGATGTCATCAGCTTGATGCAGTCCGCACTATTGTGACGTCGCACCAGGCAGTTCGTTTCCCACAAGCCGCCGTGCGCAGGCACACCGATGTCGCGATAGCGTTCCAGCTGTTCCGATATTCTCAGACGATCGTCCTTGCTTCGAACGATGCATTCGATACCTTCATCGTAAATGCAGTCCCGCCACGGATGAACGAACGTGCCGATGAACTTGTCATTGCCGAGTCGTTCGATGAGGGCGGCGACGTCGCCGCCGATGCCGACATTCGCGTCCAACCAGACACTGTATTCGTAGTCGGAAAGGAAAAAGTGCGGGTGCAATTTCACGAAGCGCGCCGATCGGCTCGGGTCTCGGTGAATGTAGCTCAAGGGCCTCGTCATCCACCCCGCGATCGCCAATGCCTCGTCACTGAAAACGATGAAGTCGCAGTTTGCAGGCAGATAGCGTGGCGGGCTGAGCGTGTCGTATGCACCCACCACCGCCGTATAGACCACGATGCGTCCATGATCGCGACTGGGACGCGGGGTCTGATAGATCGATACCGGAGCGGGATGCTCAGGAGTTGTCGCGGAAGAAGGGCGTACGTGTGACGCGCGAACCGGCCGGCTGGTTCCAATATGATGCGACAAGGGGTTTTCGCCTCGGGCCAATTCTCTTCGATTCGCGTAGAGGTATCGGGCAGTGTCGAAGAATGGAGAAGGATTTCTCAGCTCCGTTGCACCGAAGTCCACATAGTGGATTACCGGATCCATGCCGGCGGCCGCAACGTCCGGATTCTGTTCCAGGTAATAGCTGCCGTCGAACAGCGGCGAATTGGCGATGAGCGAAAGACGACGCGCATCTCGACGCCGTCTGACGAGACTGTAGTACAATAGATGTCGCAGATACGCCAAAACAACAAGCTCAAGTGGAAATCTGTTTCGGGACATCCAGTACTTGAAGTTTGGTTGGGAGACCAGGGTGCCCGTTGAGGGAGGGTTTGTATGAAGGGTCGAGCTATGTCCCGCCGACGGCTGGCGGAAGGTAGCCCTTTGCCAGGTTCATGTTTGCGCCTTCTCGACAAACGGCAACTGCATCGTCCCCGCTTCTTATGATAGTGGGGCGCGCATCTGGGGTGTTTTCCTCGACCGGCAGGGAGCCCTTGGATGTGTCGGTCTGCGTTCGACGCTGAGGCGACTGCTCTTGAGATCGGCGTCCACGCTTGCCTGCCCACAGGCAATACGCCGAGGATATGGAGCAAACTCATATTCGGCTGAGATCTCACCGTGGCCCGCACCCCGTTGTTGAACATGCTCCTCAACCTGTCGCGGGAACGGGCCGTGGTCGAGCGAGCGGAGCAGGCCGGAAGCTGGCCAGGAAACGCCGCGATCGCCCGTCGCACGGTCTTGCGCGGCGGGCTTGGCGTCGCCCTTAGCTCTGCGCTGCCGGTTGCCGGCCTGGCGGCAACCGCGCGGATCGCGGTCGTCGGCGCGGGACTGGCCGGTCTGACTGCCGCGCGCGAATTGCGCAGGGCGGGCTTGAAGCCCGATGTCTACGAAGGCAGTACCCGGATCGGCGGCAGGTGTTATTCGGCACGCGGCATTTTCGGAGATGGCCAGGTCGCCGAACATGGCGGCGAGTTCATCGATAGCGATCACAAGGAGATACGCGATCTCGCCAAAGAGCTCGGCTTGGCCCTCGATGACACGCTGGAGGCGACTCCTCCGAATACGCGTCCGTTCTTCGTCTTCAACGACAAACCTTACGACCTCGCGGCCGCGACGCGCGATTGGCAGCCCGTCTACCCGGTCTTGCAGGCGCAACAGGCCGCGCTGGGCGAGTACGACTACCGGGGCGCCAATGCCGAGGCCCGCCGCTTCGATGCGATGACAATCTCGCAATGGGTCGGCGCCTATGTCCCTGGTGGCCGTGGGGGACAACTCGGGCAGCTCATTGAAACCGCCTTCGCTGAGGAGAACGGCGCGGACTCCGATCAGCAGAGCGCCCTCAACGTCATCTCTGTACTGGCCGTCGACAGGCGAGGCCATTTCAATCTCTACAGCACCGAAAGCGACCAGCGCTTCCATGTCCGCGGTGGCAATGATCAGATTGCAACCCTGCTGGCCAGGTCGTTCGGCGACGAAATACGCACGGCAGCGTCTCTGGTCGCAGTCGCGAACCTCCCCGACGGCAAGGTTCGCCTCACTTTCAAACGCGACAGCGCTGTCAGCGACGCATTCTACGACCGCGTGATTCTGGCGATTCCCTTTTCGGTGATGCGGGTTGGGGTGGATTGCAGGGAAGCCGGGTTCCGTCCCCTGAAGAACCAGGCGATCGCAACGCTGCCAATTGGCGCTTCGACCAAGTTTCAGCTTCAATTCACGCGCCGCGCCTGGACGGACATCGGCTGCAACGGCGAGATGCGCGTGCCGTCACAGACGTTCCACACGACTTGGGAGGTGAGCCGTGCGCAGTCGGGCTCGCGCGGTATCCTCAACTTCTTCTCTGGCGGCACGCGGGCCATCAATGCTGGCAAGACCGATTCCGTCGCCCTGGCTTCCACGGTGATGAGCAACGCGGCGCCGATTACGCCGCGGCTGAGCGAAATCTGGACCGGCCTGATGATCAAGGATGCCTGGAAGAACAATCCCTGGTCACTCGGGAGCTACAGCTATTACTCGCCGGGCTACCAGACAACGCTTCTCGGCATCGAACGCGAGCGCGAAGGGAACTGCTTCTTTGCCGGCGAGCATACGGCCGACCAGTGCGGCTTCCTCAACGCCGGGGTCCAGACCGGCATGCGAGCAGCCAGCGAGGTGATCGCATCCCTGCGCTAGGGTACAGCCCCGTTTGTTGACGAAAGAGCTTTTCGGTTTGCGCCGGCCTGCTGCCTTTCCTGATACATAGCATTTGCGTTGAGCTTGAAGTCTAGTTCCAACGCCAGGACGAGAGTGCCGACGCTCCCGCACTCAGGCGGGACCATGCGCACCAAGCCACAAGCATTCCTGTGCCTATCGGAAACGGTGGAAGGTCCTGGGCCGATGAGCGAGGATCGGCTTGTTGGTTGCGATCGACGCTGCCCTTAGAATCCTTTTTTTGCCGAAGGATGAGGCAGCGTCGCACGGCGCTGTGCTACTTGGTGCGCTGCTGTCGAATAGCCAATCTGGTTCCGTTTGTAGCGGCTGATATGGCGCCGACGAGCCACGGCGCGACGTCGAACTTGGCAAGCTGCACGGGAAGCAGAGGCTCGACAATGGCCCCAGCCAGATGGAGCAAGGCCAGCCCAATGCTTTTCTTGGCTGCCGTCGATCGACTTGGGCTGGGCTGCTATGCGACGGTCTATGCCATGTGCAACATTGCATATCCCATCGGAATGATGGCTAGGAACGCGCTGGCTTCGGTGGTCGCAGCAGAGTTGGGCTTCATGGATACGCTTTTCATGTGCCGCCCTAAGCTTGCTGGTTTGCACACCATTCTTCCTGCAAAAGGAAACTACCAAGGCCGCTGTCCATTGAGCAACTAGCTTGGGGAATTTGAGCATGAGTCAGTCCATGGAATGCTACAGCTCGTTGACCACCTCCCTTAGCCGTGGCGAGTCCCTGCCGTCGCAGTGGTACACGAACGCTGCCATTGCTGACCTCGAACGCAACCAGATTTTCCGCAGGACATGGAGTTACATTGGCCCCGCGAACGAGCTGTCAAACGTCGGTGACTACATCACAGGCTATGTGGGCGAAGTTCCCGTTGTCGTAGTTCGTAACGAACAGAACCTGGCCGCTCTGGTGAATGTTTGTCGTCATCGGCGACACGAAGTGATGAAAGGCCGCGGCAACGCCAAGGCGATGCAATGTGGCTATCACGCTTGGACCTACGATCTCACGGGCTGTTTGAAAGGGGCACCTCGGACGGCGACGGAACAGGGCTTCCGACTGGAAGACTATCCCTTGCTCCCATTGAAAGTGGAGACACTCGGGCCGTGGGTTTTCGTCAACGTCGACTGCGACGCCGATCCGATGAAGAAGCAGTACGGCAAGGTCCTCGATATCATCGCCCAGAGTGGAATCGATCTCGACAGTCTGGTTCTCTATTCGCGGGTCGATTGGGAATCTTACTCCAACTGGAAGACGATGCTCGAAAATTACCTCGAATGCTACCATTGCGCGGTGGCACACCCGGGCTTCAGTGCCGCCATAGATGTGCTTCCGGAAAACTACAACCTGGGCATCCATGGCTGGTTCTTGAGCCAGGTTGGTAACGTGCGGCAGTCGGCGCTGGAAGGGAAGAGCCAGGTCAAGATCTATGACGCTCGCGGCGAGGTAGCGCAGGCGCAGTACCACGTGCTGTTCCCTAACATGACCATCAATATCAACCCCGGATTCCCCAACCTGTCGATCGACGTGTGGCGACCCAACGGTGCCAACGGCTGCACCGGCTTTTCGGAACAGTATTTCGCGCCTGGGGTGACCAAGGAGTTCGCGGAGGAACTGATCGAGTTCAACCGCCAGGTCGGTGCTGAGGACGATGCATTGACAGACTCGGTGCAACGTGGACTGCGTGCCGGGATACCCGAGCGTGGCAGGTACCTCACCGGAGCCGAGCACCTTGTCGGGCATTTCCAGAGACTTGTGGCAGCTTCAGTTGCGGGAACACCGAGCGACCTCAAATCCGTCGCCGGCACCCGTGATGCTGAAGTTCAAAGCATTTCGGTTGAACCGACAGCGTCGGCAGCACTGGAAAGTGAACGCAACACGTACACTGAACTCGAGGTGGTCAAAGTCGAGCGAGAGTCGGACCTTATCAGCTCTTTTTATCTCCGCCGAGCCGACCACAAGGCGCTGTATTCGTGGGAACCCGGGCAGTTTCTGCCAATCCGTGTCAAGGTCCCTGGCCAGCCTCCGGCGATGCGCACGTATACACTTTCGACCGCGAGCAACCCGGATTTCTACCGGCTCAGCATTCGACGCCACGATGGCGATGCAGTCGTGTCGCAATTTCTTCATGCCAATGCCAAGCCGGGCTTCCGCATTCAAGCAATGGCGCCGCGCGGCAAGTTCGTGTTGACGCGGTCTGTCGACCGCCCGGCTGTATTGATCTCGGGGGGAGTAGGCATCACGCCGATGATGGCGATGGCGGAACATGTTGTTGCGGAAGGCAAGCGGACAGGAATGTTCCGTCCGGTCTACTTCGTACACGGTGCTCAAAATGGACAGGCGCACGCTTTCGGGGCGCGGGTCGCCGCACTGTCCAGCGACCATCCAAATTTCCGAGTGCACGTCAGTTACAGCCGGCCGTCGGACGGCGACGTTCTTGGAAGGACCCATCAGAAAACCGGCGTTGTCACGATAGATACCCTCAAGGAACTGCTGCCGTTCGGGGATTTCGAGTTCTATCTGTGCGGTCCGGCCGGCTTCATGAAATCTCTTTACGATGGCCTTACCGGAATTGGCATTTCAACCGATCGCATTTTCTATGAAGCATTTGGACCTGCTACGGTGCTGAGGCCAGAAGCACAGCCAAAAGCGCTGTCGCGTCAGACAAAAGTCACCAACGATGTCGTCGCTGTGCAGTTCCTAAAGTCAGGCGCCGAGGCCGAATGGTCGAGTGAACGCGGGACGCTGCTGGAGTTTGCCGAGTCGTTGGGATTGGCGCCAAAGTTCGGCTGCCGCTCCGGGGTCTGCGGTACCTGTACTACGCGCCTGGTTGATGGGGCAGTCGAATATCTCGAAGATCCCGTTGCTCCCCGGAGTGCCGGTGACATCCTGCTATGTTGCTCGGTGCCGCGCGCTGGTGCGAACCTCGTGCTCGATCTCTAAATCGGGGCTGCCAATGAACGGAGCACTTGCAGACTTCACCGTAGAGGATTTTCGTTGTCACACTCTGGCGACAAAGCCCGCGGCCCGAAAGTTGATCGAAGATGAGTTGACGCACGGCTCATCCGGTAAGCATTTTGAACCCATCCATCCCGCCAACGGCGAAGTTCTGGCAACCGTCCCTTTGGGAACAGTCGAAGGGGTCGGTCGAGCAGTTGCGTCAACTCGGCATACATTCAAAAGTGGTATTTGGTCGCGTCATGATCCACGCGCTCGCAAGGAGGTGCGGTACATGTTCGCGCGCTTGATTGAAGAGCATGCGCTCGAGCTGGCACTTGACCATCGGGACATGACCCAGCCATGTGGCGGCTTCAAGCAGTCCTGTACAGTACGGGACAAGTGCCCTGAGACGCTTCTTCCAGTTTCGCAAACCAAATCTGTCTGGATGCACTTGGGATGAGCGGAAATGCTCACTTGAGCAACCATCGATCTGCGCGTTGTGTGGCGATGGTCGGCATCAGCGTGATGGCGGCCATTTTCCCTGTCAGTTCGACGTGGGCACAATTGGACACCTGGGTCAGAGAAAACGAATTCAGCATACGAGAAAGCCCTGACTTCAATGTACCGCCGCCGCGAGCGCCGAATGCACCGTTCATAACGTTCGAAGCACATCTGGAAGGGCTCATTCAGTTCGAGCGCAATTTTCCGAAGACGAACAACCAACCGTTGGCTCTACCGGCTAGCCGAGATCTGATTGACGATGATTTGATTCAAGATACACCGGTCCAGGACCTTGTCATCCAGGAGCCTTGGAATACGCTGTCCGGCGACGCCGAGGCTCGGCTGAACGTCAACTTTGGGCAGTATTTCAGCATTGCTACCCTCCTGCGCTTCCAACGAGGCGAGTTTCCAACATACAGCACGGTCTTTGCGAACCAGGTGCTCTACGCACAACGCCTGTTCGGTATAGTTCATCTGAAGCCGGTGCACCTCTATGCAGGCAAGATTCACCCCCGTTTCGGCATCGGCTGGTATTACACTCCGGGGCTATACGGCACCGACTTCGATAGCGACTACGAACTATTGGACAAAATCGGCGCCGGCATGCGACTGGACATTCGTGCGCTGGGCAGGCATCGCCTGACAGTCGAGACCTTTCACACCGACACAAGTTTCCTGCAATATTCTCTGATACCCGGTACGTTTCGCACCGGTTTGGTTACCCTGGCCGACGGTGGTGCCGGCAATACCGGGACATTTGAGAGCTTTGCGGTCGCGCTCAGTGGTGAGAAGATTCCGGGGCTGCCGGGATTTAGCTATCAGATCGGATGGGCCAAGCAGAAGGGCGCACCGACTGATGCGCGCGATGAATATTCTTGGTCGGTAGCCGGCGTTTGGCAGTTTCCTCTTTGGGAAAATGTGACCCTGGAGCCAGTGTTCGAATGGGTCTCGGTCACTGGACAGGGCGGCTTCGATCGGAATGCCAACTACCTTACTGCCGCAGCAACGCTTCGCTTCGGATCCTGGGCCGGCGCGGTTCATACGACGCAGAGAATTGTTAACGACTTCTCTTTGGGCCAATCACGTACCGATTCTTTGTTTGGATTCGCCTTGGCCTATGATTTTGGCAGCGCCTGGAAGGACAAACTGCCGTGGCTCGATGGTTTTTCGGCAATCGTGGGATACCGCCAAGTCTATGCCTTCAATGACAGTTTCCAGACACTCGGTGCGCAAATCAAATACAGCATCGATTTTTAGGAGTTTGCATCAGTCGCGAGGCGAACGGGACGTAAACCGGGAACGGCTGCAGTTGCCCGCTTGACGCGCGGTAGCAGACAGTCGTCTGAATTGTCCGAGCGGGCGTCCGGAAACCTCTATGGTGGCAGATGGCATCACGAGGTCTTCGTAGAGGGCCTTCGCTTGGCGGGAACGCGTGCCAGCCAAGATGAAAGGCGGAGGCTGGTTCCATTGTTGAAGGGAAGGTCTTAATTTTGCAACGTCAGCGATATGAGAATCCGACCGTGCCATGACGAACAGCAGCAAATAAATTGAGACGCTTTTTCGCGAGCCTCATCGGTCGCTCGATCGACGGCCTTGTCGGAATGCGCGACAAGCGCGACGCGCCAGCTAAGTATCTCTCCAGCACAGCCAAGATTGAAGGCTGGGGCCTGAATTTTGAGATTGCCCCGACGCTACTGCTACTCGATGCCGAGCAATACCGCCTCGGCGTTACCGGCACCCTATTCGAGATCGGCGTACATCATGGCCAAACGGCGATACTCCTGGCGCTGCTGGCACGCCGAGGAGAGCAGTGTGTCTTCCTGGACCTGTTCGATCAACAAGAGGAGAACGTCGACAACAGTGGAAGGGGCGACCTTCGTATTTTCAAAGAGAATCTCGCCAAATGGGCACCAGGCGTAGCGGCGGAGATTGTCGTCGGGAACAGCCTGAAGGTGGACTTCGCCTCGATTCCAGCCCTCGCCGCTGGCATTCGGTTCGCCCACATTGATGGTGGGCATCTCAGGGATGTAGTCCTTAACGATCTGTACAAGACGGAGGCGTTACTTGCGCCGGGCGGTCTTATCGTTATCGATGATTTTATGCACTCGGGCTTTCTTGGTGTGAACGAAGCCTGCAATCAGTACTTGGCCGAAGCTCGGGACGAGCGGCTTTCGGCGATCGCGGCGGGTAAAAACAAGCTTGTGCTTGCCGACCGGGTGCACGCGGACCGGTACAAGGCAGCGTTGCGCTCAACCCTCAAACCGCCGTTCGGCAAGACGGTAGAGTTTTATGAGCATAGCGTCGTATGTCTGGATGCTCATTGAAGGCAATGCTTGCACTCAGTGCAGGATCGGCACCGAACGGCAGAATGTCCTGTCAGTGGTGTGATCGGTGCTGCTTCCGGTAACGTCGCTACAACCCATTCTGCAGAACTACATCGAAGTATTCGATCGTTGAATCGTGGAAAATGTAGAGAACCTGGTCGGGGGCGAAACCGTCGTAGAGGGCGGCCTTCACTCTGCTCGCCTGTGGCAACGAAAGTCGCGGCAACTCATTGATGGAGACGTGCCAGACGGAGCGGAAGTAGGGCGCGAAGTAGCCGGCGATGCCGGCTCCGAACGAGTCGGAAACGATGAGCAGCTTTGGGCCATGCGCTGCCACTCGCTCGTAGCGTCCGATGTCGCCAAGTATGGGTCCGACTTCCCCGAGCTCGGGCAGGCATGACCCCCCTCGGCAAGCGACGATCCCGCTGGAATTGAAGTCGACTGTCTCGGACGCAACCGATAGGGCAACGCCGGGCAAGAAGTGCTGCAGATCGGACTTCGCCATGGTGGGCTGGACTTTCAGCTCCAGTTCGCGCGTCAGGCCATAGCGCTTATGTGCGGTTTCATCGGCAACAGCGCGTGCGCCCGGTCCGATCCAATGAAAATTCTGCGGCGGATAGACCGCAACGACCTCCTTCAAATTGCGCATGAGCTCGTCTGGATAGTACACATGCTGCCGATGCTGAGGAGCGGTGTCTGCCAGGCGCGCCAACACGCGCGGAACCACCGAAACCGATCGACGGCAGCGATGCTGGAGCCATTCGGGCAGATGCTCCGGGTAAATCTCCGACTTGGTAGGAACGAGCATTAGCGTGGACGCCAATTGGCGCGCGGCCAAGTGCGCGACCGTAGTCGAAAGCTGGCGCGCCATCCTGTCGACCTGCACCTCGTCACTCTTCTCGCCACAGAGGAATCGGATCATCCCCAGGGGATCCTTGGCATTGTGGGAATTGAAGAAGATGTAGTTGGCGCGACCGATCGTTAGCTGGGGCGACGTGACCTCTTTGAACAGATGGTAGCGAAGCTGGTTGTTCAGTTCGACCAGTTGCCGGCGAAAGCGAAAGTGGTCGTTTGCATAGGCGTCGGCGCGAGATGGAAAGGCGAGGAGTTCGTCACCCGAGACAGGCCAAACGGGCGCTGCGGCAAGCGTTCGATTTTCCCCCGTATCCGGTTCCGTCCACCTGCTCAGAAGGAGGCCGGCGACAAGCGGGATGGACATTGCTGCAAAGAACAGGCCGATCGTAGCAAGGGTGCCGATACGGTTCATGTGGTGTCAGAAGCGAAAGTAGATGAAGGGATTGTAGGTGCCGCCGGCCAAGCTGGCGACGGACAGCGACAGGAGGCTCGCCGCAAAGAAGGCATGTGCCACTCGAACCAAGTGTCCATGCGTCGAACCGGAGCGCGCGATGCGGCCGATTTCGATGCCGACCCGACGTCCGGCAGGGGTAGCTGCAATGGAGCCTACGATCAGCGCGGTCAATACCGAGCTCGACAGATACTCTGCGAGAGGGTGTATGAGTGCGTCGCCAGAACCATGCCCTATCATGGCCGTCAGCACGTCGAGGGCGTGGCCGAACGTATCACAGCGAAACAGAACCCAGCCGAAGATCACCGTTAGCAGTAGGTAGCCATGTCGCAGCGGTCCCGGCAGTCTGGCCAAGAGTTCGAGGAGCCCGAGTCGCTCCAGAATCAGAAAGAAGCCATGGTAGACTCCCCAGGCCACAAACGTCCAGCTTGCGCCGTGCCAGAGGCCGCACAAGACGAATACAATCAGCAGATTGCGATAGGAACTCCAGGGCGTACCGCGGTTGCCGCCAAGGGGGATGTACAGGTAGTCGCGCAACCAGCTTGAGAGGCTGATATGCCAGCGGCGCCAGAACTCCGTCATCGATTGGGAGATGTAGGGGTAGCGAAAGTTTTGCGGAAACGCGAACCCGATCATCAGACCGAGGCCGATCGCCATGTTCGAGTATCCCGCAAAGTCGAAGTAGATCTGCATCGTGTAGCACACGGCTGCCAGCCAGGCGGTGGCGAACGTCAGCTCTGATGATTGCAGCGAGAACAACTGGTCGGCCGGAAGGGCCACGGTATTGGCGAGCAGAACCTTCTGGGCGAGGCCGACAACGAAGATTTCGATGCCGAGCCGCACGCGGGCCGGCGCAAGCCTGCGCTGGTGAAGCTCCTTTGACACCGTCTTGAAGCGGATAATTGGTCCAGCAACCAGCTGGGGGAACATCGTGATGTAGGTTCCGAGTGCCAGCAAGTTGCGCTCGACCGATGTGTGCCCTCGATAGACATCGATCAGATAAGAAAGCGCATGAAAAGTGAAGAAAGAGATTCCGAGTGGCAGCGCCACAGATCCGACACTCGGTGCAGTCACCCCGAGGCTGCCAGTGAGCGAGACCAGACTGGCGACCAGAAAATTGAAGTATTTGAAGTATGCTAACGTCAGCAGATTGACGATCACGCCTAACGTCAAGCTCAGGCGTCCGCTGCGGCCTGCCCGTTGCTCCTGATCGATCAAAAGGCCACAACCAAAATTCAAGCCAATCGAGGTGACAAGGAGCAGCACATAGACAGGTTCGCCCCAGGCGTAAAAAAGAAGACTAGCCGTCAGCAGAACCAGGTTCTTCCAGGGGGTGAGGTAGTAGAAAGCGAAGAAAATCGGCAGGAAGTAGAATAAGAAAGTGACCGAGCTGAACAGCATTTTTGTCCATAGTCGCGCCCCACCAGAGCGCCAGCGGATTCTTCAAGTATGCGCCTTGGAAGGCGTTGCAAGATAACATTCCGCCGCGTCTCGAGGAAAGCGAACAAGCGTCCAAAAGGACAATCGCCGCGGCAAGGTCCCTCTGTGGCCGCGCTAGCCCGCGCTCAACGGGACTGTTCCCACGATATCTATTGAATTGAAGCATAGCGACTACGAGCTGCTGCATTCAAGCGGGACGGCGGTCAGTCCTATCTGGAAAGGGCGTGCAGAATCTCGAATCGACAACGTCGGCCAGAGAGAGGGCAGGGACGCTTCCGCAGGTGGCGTCTCGCGCGCCGATAACCGATCCCATTTGTCTCGAGCCAGCCCAACTGTCGGAAATGTGGGCCGAATTTTCTCCTGTCTCCACACGGAGAAAAGTGCGTACGGGGCTGGCTGGGGGACCAGGATTCGAACCTGGACTAACCGGGTCAGAGCCAGTTGTCCTACCGTTGAACTATCCCCAAGCGGACACCCTCTTGGGCCGTTCGGTCAGGCCGCGACGATGCCCTAACCCGGCAAGGTGCTGCGTCTGGAGTTGGCCTCTGGAATAGTCTCTTGCGGGTTGGCGGCCAGGTCAGTCGTTCCTTCCAGGCGCACAGGCGTGGAGGGCCGCTGCGAAGCGCTCGGCGGCATCCAGTCCGCGGGCGAAGGGGCTGATGATCGGCAGATCGAAACCCGACCGCCGGTACGCTTCGATCTTCGCTCGGCATTGCTCTGCGGTGCCGGCGATGCTGGTGGCGTCAATCATCGCGTCGCTTACCGCGCGCTCGGCCGCTTGCGTGTCACCACGCTTCCAAGCTTCGGCAATCGCCGCCGCCTCGTCAGGAAAGCCGTGCTCGGCCATCATGCGATTGTAGCGAGGGAAGAACCCGAGATAAAAGGCGAGTCCTGGACGAAGCGCGGCGAAAGCCGAATCGCGTGTCTCGCCAACCGACGTCGGCAGCAACGTCGTGACTTCGATATGATCGGGATCGCGCCCGGCGCCTCGCGCCGCCTCGGCCAGCTGCGCGCGTACCCGCGCCGCGGTCTGCAGGGTGGAGCGTGTCAGGATGATGCCGTCAGCGACCTCACCACACAGCGCGATGCCCTTGGCGAAGACCGCCGACAGGTACACCGGGATGTTCCGATGACGCGGCGCATACCAGAAGTCGAAGGCCTCGATGCGGAGCGTCTGGCCTTCGAAGCGCACGCGGCCGGTGCGCAACAACTCACGCACAACGGCTACGGTCTCGCGGGTCCGCGTCAGGGGCTTGGAGTAGGGGACGCCGTGCTCGGGTTCGACTTGTGCCTTGTGACTCGAGCCAAGGCCGAGGATGAACCTTCCGCCGGAAAGATCGGCGACCGTTGACGCCGCCATGGCAATCGTTGGAGCGGTGCGCACGAAGACGCTGCTGATGCTGGTGCCGAGCCGGATGCGCGAGGTCCGTACCGCGCAGGCGGCCAGCAGCGCGAACTGGTCGCCGCCATGGCCCTCGGCAAGCCAGGCTGATTCGTAACCGAGGGTCTCGGCCAGGACGACGAGATCGACGATCTCGGCTGGATTGGGACCACCCGAAATAGCGACGCCGATCCTGGCCACGGCGCCCCTCATCGCCCTTTGAAGACCGGCTCGCGCTTGGCCACGAACGCCTTGGTCGCCTCGCGATGGTCTTCCGTCTGTCCGCAGTGGATATGGTGCGTGGCTTCGAGATCGAGGCAATCGTCGACGTCGCCCGCCATGGCGCGGTTCAGGTTCTCCTTCATGTAGCGGTAGGCGACGGCTGGACCCTGCGCCAGGCGCCGCGCGATTTCTCGCGTCTTGGCGGCGAGGTCGTCGGGCGCGCACACCCAGTTGGCGAGCCCGAGACGCAGTGCTTCGGCGGCGTCAATTCGTTCGGAAAGATAGTAGAGCTCACGGGCCTTGGCCGACCCGACGAGCTGGGTCAGGAAGTACGTGCCGCCGTAGTCGCCGGAGAAGCCCACGCGAGCGAATGCCGTCGTCATGATGGCCGTTCCCGCCATGATGCGCAGGTCGCAGGCGAGTGCCAGCGACAGACCTGCTCCGGCAGCAGCGCCAGGCAGGCTCGCAATCGTCGGCTTGGGCATCTTGAACAGCTTGCCGGCTGTCGCACGCTGTTTGACACGTTGCATGTGAATGGCGCCGTCGATGGTGTTGTCGCCGACCGTGCCGTCGCCGCGCGCCGCCATGCCCTTGACGTCGCCGCCGGCGCAGAAACCCTTGCCGGCACCGGTCAGCACGACGCACTTCACCGACGGTTCGAGTTCTGCCCATTCCAGTCGATCGGCGAGAGCATCCACCATGGCACGCGACATGGCATTGCGCGCCTCCGGCCGGTTCAGCGTCAAAGTCAGTACGCCCTCCTCCAGCGAGGCGAGCAGGTCACCGGTCCCGGTGTCGATGTCGCGAGCAGTCATTGGATCTCCTTTTCCATTCACTCAGCCTACCCGACAACGCGTGCCATTGCCTGCGCGTCGCCTGGTACCCTCTGAGGATCATGGCAGATGCTGCCGCCCACGGGACGACCACGCCTTGGCCGGTCGATCCTGCCTCGCCGAAAGCGAAAAAGCGGTAGCGCAACTAGCGTAGCTGTCTGAATGCCTCGTGGACTGTACCCCCTGGCCTAACGCAGCTTCATGGTCGGGTCGAGGGCGACGCGCAGGGATTCGCCCAGCGCGTTGAACGCGAGCGCCGTCACGAGGATGGCGAGCCCCGGAGCGTACATCTGCTCGGGGGCGATCTCCATGTAGTGATAGGCCCGCGCCAGCATCGCTCCCCAGGAAGGCTGGGGCGGCTGCACCCCTAGCCCGAGGAAGGAAAGGCTGGCTTCCGCCAGCAGGGCCACGGCTAGGAGCAGGGTCACCTGCACGATGACCGGCTGGATGGCATTGGGCACCACATGCCTCCACAGTATGCGACCGAGACTGGCGCCGAAGACGCGCGCGGCGTCGACATAAAGCTCCTGCTTCACGATCAGCGTCTGGGCGCGCACCAGCCGGGCGAGCTGCGGCGAGAAGACGATGCCGACCGCGATCATGCCGTTGGTGAGGCCGATCCCCAGCGCACCTGTGACGGCAATGGCGAGCACGATGGCGGGAAACGACAACAAGGTATCGATGACGCGACTGATGGCATCGTCGACCCAGCCGCCCAGGAAGCCCGCGAGCAAGCCGACCGGAACACCGAGCAGGATCGCCACGGCGACGGCAAGGAAGCTCGCATAGAGCGTCGCCGGCGCGCCGTAGATCAAGCGTGACAGCACATCGCGGCCGAGATCGTCGGTGCCGAGCGGATGCTGCGCATTGGGCTCCTGAAGGGTGTTGTTGACGTCTTGCCGCGTCGGCGAATGCGGCGCGACGGCAGGAGCCGCAATCGCCAGGGCGAGCAACAGCAGCAGGAAGGCAAGGCTTGCCGCCCCGCGCAGGTCGCGGCGCAACCATTTGAAGAAGCGGGCAGCGGTTTCGCTCATCGCCGGCCGACCCTGGGATCGAACACGGTGTAGAGGACATCGATCAAAAGGTTGAGACCGATCACGATCAGGACGAGCGCCAGCACGACGCCCTGGATCACCGGGAAATCCTTATGGATGGCGGCGTGAACCACCATGCTGCCGATCCCGGGGATGGCGAACACCGCCTCGATCACCACGGTGGCGCCAAGCAGGCGGTTGAAGATCAGGCCGACCACCGTGAGCAGATTGACGCTGACATTCTTCAGCCCGTGCCGCCACAAGATGGCGGCGGGAGATAGTCCCTTGGCATGAAGGGTGCGGACATATTGCGAGCCGAGCACCTCGACCAGCGAGCTGCGGAGCTGGCGCGCGACCTCGGCGACGCCGCCGGCGGCCAGCGCGATCGACGGCAGGGCGGCATGCAGCAATGCCGGGCCGATACCGGCAGACAGTGGCTTGGCGCCTGTGGCCGGGAAGAAATTCCAGTTGAGGGCGAACGTTGCGACCAGCAGCATGGCCAGCCAGAAGTTGGGCAGCGCCACGCCCAGCGAGGCGATGCTCGTGACAAAAGCGTCGATCCGCGAGCCTGGCCGCGTCGCCGCCAGGATGCCGAGCGGAACGCCGATGACGAGCGATAGGACCAGAGCGCAGCCCACGATCAAGAGCGATGTCGGGAAGCGGCGCAGAATTGAATCGAGCACCACCTCGCCCGACAGGATCGAGCGGCCGAGGTCGCCGTGCAGGGCGTGCCACAACCAGGTTCCGTACTGCTCGAAAAACGGCCGGTCGAGACCGTAGAGCTTGCGGATCTCGGCGATGCGAGCGTCGGTGGCGTTGTCGCCGGCCAGGGTGACCGCGATGTCGCCCGGCACCAGTTGCTGCAGGCCGAACACCACGAAGGTCGCCAGCACGATCACGGGCGCTACCTGCACGAGGCGCCGGCCGATCAGCCGGAGGCGATCCTTCGTCAGCATCTAGCCGTCGAGCCAGACGCCATCGAAGCGCGGCTTGCCCAGCAGGTTGGGCTTGTAGCCCTTGACCCTGCCGACCTGTGCGTCGAGCTCGAGCTGGAACACCAGCGGCACGACCAGACCGCCATCGACCACGATCTTCTGAACTTTCGCGAAGGCTGCCTTGCGCGCATCGAGATCCTCGCTGGCCCGCGTCTCCAGCAGCGCCGCGGTGAGTTCCGGCGAGTATTCGGTGCGGCCGGCATTGTAGTAGGAGTCCTTGGCGAACATCAGCGAGTAGGTGAGCGAGGGATCGGGCCGACCGGTCCAGGCCGCGAGCAGCCCCTCGCCCTTCTTGTCGGCGAAGAACGCCGCGCTCATCTCGGGGATCGAGCCGGTCTGCCACTTCACGCGAATGCCACCCTTGGCGAGCTGTTCCATCAGTACCTCCTGGCGCTGCTGGCTGCGCTGGTCGGAGTAGCCCAGGAAGGTGACGTCGATGCCGTTGGGGAAGCCCGCCTCGGCGACCAGCTTCTTTGCCTTGTCGGGATCGTAGGGCCAGCCATTGGCGAGCTTGGCGTCGTACGCCCAATGGGCGCTGGGCAGCGCCATCCACGCCGGCTCGGCCAGGCCGCCCATGGTCGCCTTGCTGAAGGCCGTGCGGTCGATGGCATGGTTGATGGCGAGCCGCAGCTTCTGATTGTCGAGCGGTGCGCGGCCGTAGTTCAGGAACATCTGCACGCAATAGAGCGTCGGGCCGGTCACCGCCGTCAGGTTCTTGGCGCGGTCGATCACCGACTTCTGCTGCGGCGAGAGGAAGTAGACGAAGTCGTTCTGACCGGCCACGACCGAGCGCAGGCCGGTGTTGGTCTCGGCGATGATCGCGAACTCCATGCCGTCCATCAGCGGCTGGCCCTGCTTCCAGTATTTGTCGTTGCGGGCGTAGGTCACCTTCTCGTTGTCGTTCCAGCCGGTGCAGCGATAAGCGCCGGTGCCGACGGGCTTGCGGTCATGGTCCTTGCCCAGCTCCTTCACCGCCTTGGGCGAGCACATCATCCCGGCGCGGTCGGAAAGGATCAGCGGCAGCGCCGAGTCCGGCTGCTTCAACTTCAGCGTTACCTGCAGCGGGCCGGTCGCTTCGATCGCTTCGACGGTCCCGAGGTCGGCCTTGATGCTCGAGCGTTGGTCGGTGCGGTTGCGCTCGAGGTTGAACTTCGCCGCTTCGGCGTCGAACGGCGTGCCGTCATGGAACTGCACGCCCGAGCGAAGGTTCAGGACCAGCGTCCTGGTGTCGTGGAACTTCCACGACTCGGCGAGACCGGGCAGTGCTTTCAAGGTCGGGAAGTCGAACTCCACCAGCGTGTCGAAGATCGGATAGAGGAATGCGTGGTCCTGGCCCGAGCCCCCGGTCGCAGGATCGAGGCTGGAGGGATTGGTCGGCGCGGAGACCTTGAGCACGCCACCCTTCTTCGGCGTGCCCTGTGCCCAGGCGGCGCGGTGTGTGGCGGCAAGGGCCAGCGAGCCCGCAATCAACGTACGGCGATTGGTTTTCATGATTTCCTCCCATTTTGCGTGACTTGGCCCGCGAAGTGGCAGGCAACGAAGCGACCCTGCTCGAGCTCGCGCCATGCCGGTTCATCGCCGGCGCAGATGTCCTGGGCGAAGCGGCAGCGCGTCCGGAAGCGGCAGCCGGAGGGCGGTGCGATGGGGCTCGGAATCTCGCCCTCGAGCGTCATGCGCTCGCCCGTGCGCAGATGGCTGGGCAGCGGCACGGGCTCGGCCGACAGGAGCGCCTCGGTGTAGGGATGCAACGGCCGTTCGGCGATGTCTTCGGCGCGGGCCAGCTCGACGAACTTGCCGAGATACATCACGGCGATGCGGTCGCTGATGTGGCTCACGACGCCGAGATCGTGGGTGATGAAGAGGTACGTCAGGCCGAATTCGCGCTGCAGGTCGGCGAACAGGTTGAGCATGTCGGCCTGGATGGAGACGTCGAGAGCGGCCACCACCTCGTCGCACACGACGAGCTTGGGCCTGAGCGTCAGGATGCGTGCGATGTTCACGCGCTGCTTCTGGCCGCCCGACAGCTCGTGCGGATAGCGCTCGCCGAATTCGCGGCTGAGGCCGACACGCTCGAGCACCGCGATGGCCCGGGCATCGCGTTCGGCGCGCGTACCTTCACCCAGTATGTCGAGCGGCTCGCGCACGCTGTCGCGGATGCGCATGCGAGGATTGAGCGCGGCGCTGGGATCCTGGAACACGATCTGGAAATCGCGGCGACTGCGGCGGAAGGCGGCGCCGCCGAGCGAGTAGGGGTCCGTGCTGTCGAGCCGGAGCGCGCCTGCCGTCGGTTTCAGAAGGCAGACCACGGCCCGACCCAGGGTCGACTTGCCCGAGCCCGATTCGCCGATCACGCCGAACGTCTCGCCGCGCTCCATGGCGAAGCTCACGCCGTCGACGGCCTTCACGGTCTCCGCGCCACCGGCGGTCGAGAAATGGACCCGAAGGTC
>CADECW010000074.1:21167-37086 GCA_902825855.1 uncultured Rhodospirillales bacterium
TCGCGGGATCGAGCGCAATAGTCCCGACGTATAGGGATGGCGCGGCCGTTCGAGCGCGGCATCGACCGGCGCGTCCTCGACAACCTCGCCGGCATACATGGTGAGCATGCGCGTGCAGGTCTCGGCGATGACTCCGAGATCGTGGGTGATGAAGAGCAGCGCCGTGCCGGTGTGGCTGGAGAGCTTGAACAAGAGGTCGATGATCTGGGCCTGGATGGTGACATCGAGCGCCGTCGTCGGCTCGTCGGCGATCAGCAGCCGCGGCTCGCACACCAGCGCGATGGCGATCATGGCGCGCTGGCGCATGCCGCCGGAAAGCTGGTGCGGGTACTCGTCGACGCGGCGGCTCGGCAGCGGAATGCCGACCTCGGCGAGGGCCTCGATGGCGCGCTCGCGCGCCTCCTTCTTGCCGATGCCGCGATGGGTACGAAGCGTCTCGCCGATCTGGTTGCCGATGGTGAATACCGGGTCGAGCGCGCTCATCGGCTCCTGGAAGATCATGCTGATCTCCCGGCCGCGCACGCGACGCATGTCGCGTGCCGACAACTTGAGGAGATCGCGACCTTCGAAGCGGATCTCGCCCGTCACCCGGCTCGATCGCCGCGGCAGCAGGCCGAGGATTGAGAGACCGGTGACCGTCTTGCCACAGCCCGATTCGCCTACGATGCCGAGGCGTTCGCCGGCGCGCACGGCGAAGCTCACGTCGCGCGTCGCCTGGACCTCGCCTGCTTCAGTACGAAAATGGATGCCGAGGCCGCGTACTTCCAGAAGCGGCGTCTCTGTCGCTGCCGGCACTTGTTTCCTTCCCTCTTGCCGGCAGCTTACACGAGTCTTCTAGCCCGTCATCGCCCGCGCCTTTCGCTGCGCAGGCGGAAGCGCCTCGCAGCCGATCACGCCGTCGCGCGCCAGCTGCTCCAGCTCCGGCCTGGAAAGGCCAAGCAGGCCGCCGAGGACTTCGTCGTTGTATTGACCGAGCGTCGTTGCGGGAATTCGCACAGCGATGGGACTGCCGTTCTCGCGATAGGGCGCCGACGGTTGCGGATGGCGGCCGACATAGGCGCGATCGATCCATTGCCAGAATCGGCGCGCCGCGAGATGCGGATCGTCGAGCAGGTCGCGGGGATGGCGCACCGCGCCGGCTGCAATACCCGCTTGCTGCAGGATCGTCATGGCTTCGTCGGCCGTGCGGCCGGCGGTCCAGGCCGCGATCGCGGCTTCGATCCGGTCTTCCTGCGCGCGTCGTCCCGCGGCGGTGGCAAGGCTGGCATGTTCAAGTCCGATGAGGCGCGCCAATGGCGACCACATTGCATCGTCGGTGACAGCGACCGACACCCAGCGGTCTTTGCCGGACGACGGGAAAACGCCGTGCGGCACGAAGCAGGAATGGCGATTGCCGGCGCGCGGCGTGGCCTTTCCGTTCGCCGATTGCTCGATCACCCACGCGGCGGCGAAGGGCAGCATGCACTGCACCTGGGAGAGGTCGATGAACTGGCCCTCACCGGTCTCGCGCCTATGCAACAGCGCCACCAGCATGGCCGAGCAAGCGTTCAGCCCGCCGACCGCGTCGCCGAAGGCGAGATGGTTCATCATCGGCGGATCCTGCGGCCGGCCCGCGACGCTGGGCAGGCCCGATCCCTGCTCCAGGGTCGAGCCGTAGGCGCGCGTCTCTCGCCAGGGGCCGCTCGCGCCGAAAGCCGCCATCGAGACCATGACCAGGGAGGGGTTCACCTTGCAAAGCTCGGCATAGTCGAGGCCGAACTTGCGCAGAACTTCAGCCGAGTAGTTCTCGATCACGGCATCGGCGTCCTTCACCAGTGCCTTGGCCAGCTTCACGCCCGCCGGCTGGGTGAGGTCGAGCGTGATGCCGCGCTTGCCGCGATTCATGATGTTGAAGCGCGCCGACTTCTCGTACAGCCGCTGCGATACGGTCTCGGCACGGTTGTCGACACCGCGCCACCAGTCGGGATAGCCGCAGGCCTCGACCTTGATGACATCGGCGCCGAGGTCGGCGAGGTTGCGCGTGCAGATCGGGCCAGCCCAGCCCATCGACAGGTCGATGATGCGCATGCCCTCGAGCGGCCGCTTCGTCGGCGGCGCCGATGCAACTGTGCGTGACCCTATGACGCCATCGTGTTCCCCGGGGGCGGGCACGGCCCCGCCGAAGTTCGCGGGCGTGCGCGTCAGGTGGAACGGCGAGCCTGGAGCCTCGATCGTGCGGTCGCCGATCCGGATGGGAACGATGGCGTTGCGATCGCGGAACACCTGCCAGTCGAGGACCTGCTTCATGTCGGGCACGATGGCGAAGGGCAGGCGCATCTCGAGCCCCATGGCGAACCACTCTTCGGCGGTGCGATCGAGGAAGCGGGGCACGAAGCGCGCTTCGAGCTCGTCGGCGCGGGCCAGCCGCTCGCCGCCCATGACGAGCTGCGGATGCCGGCCGAGCTCGGGCATGCCCATCAGCTCGCAGAACGACTTCCATTGCGCCGGCGTGACGATCGTGATGCCAATCCAGCCCTGCTTGCAGCGATAAACGCCCATCGGATAGGTCGGCGTGAACCGGTTGAAGCCCCAACGCTTTTGCGGGATGCCCGTCGCCCAGGCCTCGACCATCTGGTACTCGGCGAGGGCGATGGTCGCCTCGTGCACGCTCACTTCCCAGGTACGACTCTGCCGACCCAGCAGCGACGCCATGGCGGGAATGAACGCCGACAGCCCGCCCATGATTGCCGCCTGGTAGTCGGGGAGGGTAAGCGGCGGACCTTCCTCGGGGCCGATCAGATGGACGAAGCCTGCCAGCGCGCGGCATACCGAATCGCTGGCCTTGAAGTCACGATAGGGGCCGGACTTCCCAAACCATGAAAGATCGATGGCGATCAGATGAGGGTGGGCGCGATGGTCGGTGCCGTCCGAATCGATCAACACGTCGGCGCCGGCCAGCAGTGTGTCGATGTCGAACTTGCCCGACGTGACGCTTTTCTTTCCGTAGTTGAGATAGGCAAACCAGCCGCTGGCGCCGTCGATGAGGGGCGGAAAGGAGCGTAACGGATCGCCTCCCGCCGGCTCGACCTTGATGACCTCGGCGCCGAAATCGGCGAACAGGCGCGCCGCGTAGGCGCCCGCCGGAAGCGAACCGAATTCGACCACGCGCAATCCCGACAGAGGCGGCTTCATCGTCATCACCGATGTGATAGCGCAAATATTCGTGGGTGTGTGTATCCCTGTCGACTGCCGAACAATACGTCCGGCAGTGTTCGCGATGCAGCGCCGAAGCCAAGTGGCGATTTATATCGGCGTCATTGGGCCGGCTCGAGGCGGGCGACGATGTACTTGAAGTTCGACCACCACCACCACGGGCCCTCGTAGTAGTTCTTGGCGTCCGGATAGTTCTTCCAGTAGGTCGTGTTGACCGGCACGAACTTCGAGGTGCCGAACATCGGGATGAGCGGCATGCCCTTGACAAGCTCCTGCAGGAGGGCGGTGCCGTACTCGACGTTCTTCGGGTCGTCGACCTTCAGCTTGGCCATCTGGTCGATGATCTTGCTGACCTCGGGGTTCTTGTAGCGCTCGCGATTGAAAGAGGCGGGCTGGCCGTTCGGGCTGACGTATTTTTCGTGCCACCACTCCAGGCGCACCCAGACGTCGGGCCCGATGGCGCAGTTCTGGTTCCAGTACGAACCGGCCTGGAAGTTGCCGGTGGCATACTCGGTCGCGAACACGCCGCTCTGCTGCTGCTGCACGTTGACGTCGATGCCGAACTTCTTCCATTCGTTGGCGACGGCGAACGCCAGGCGCTGCGATTCGATCTCGAAATCGGCCGGCGCATTGATCGTCATCTTCCACGGCGTGCCGTCGGGCAGCATCCAGGCATTGCCGTTCTTCTTGAAACCAACTTCCTGCAGCAGTTGCGCCGCCTTGGCCGGATCGTGCTTCCACCAGCCGACGCCCAGCAGCTTGCGCAGCCCGGCCTCGTCCTTGGGCAGGCCGTCGATGCGCTCGGCCGCCAGCCGTTTGCCCATGCGCACGGCGAAGTCAGGGTCGAACGGCTTGTAGCCGTCGGGCAGGGCGAAGGCCTTCAGCCAGTCCACCATCGGCTCGTGATAAGACCTCATCAGGATGGAGATCGGCGGCACGTGGATCGGCGAGGCGCGCAGCATGCCGGAGAAGGTGGCGATGCTGACGTCGTCGATCTTTGTGGCGAGCGCCAATGCCCAACGCACCTGGTACTTGTCGTAGGGCGGCGTCGTCGTGTTGAACGAGATGCCGCGCTCGCAGGGATCGTCGAGGTTGGCCCACGGAAAGGCGTCGTACCAGGCCTTCACCTTGTTGTTGCGCGTGCGCAGGATCTCGAGTCCTTCCGGCGTGATGTCGGTAAGGATATCGAGCTCGTTCTGCGCCATGGCGATGATGCGCTTCTCTTCCGGTCCGTAGGAGCGGAACAGGACGTACTTGGGCTTGGGTTCGCCGATGATCTGGCCGACGTCGGTGCGCTGCCAGTCGTCGCGCTTCTCCCACAGGAACCAGAAGCCGTTGGGATCGGTGTCCTTCAGCTTATAGGGTCCAATCGTCACCGGCGGGTAGTTCTCGAAGGTGAGCGGATCGACCTTCTCCCAGATGTGCTTGGGGACCACACGGAAGGCGTTGCCGAAGATCACTGCACCGAACGAGTAGGTGATCTTGGGCAGCGGATTGACCGTGTCGATCTCGACCGTCTCGTCGTCGACGGCGCGGATGTCCTTGATGTTGGCGGCGATGAAGCGATTGTACGGGAGCTTCGGATTGTCGAGCGCCATGCGCGCGGTGAAGACCACGTCGGCCGAGCTGAACGGCGCACCGTCGGACCAGGCGAGCCCCTTGCGCACCTTGAAGCGCCACTTGGTGTAGGTGTCGTCGAGCGCCTCGGGCATCGTCGCGGCAAGCGCCGGGTACTGCGTGCCTTTGACGGTGTCGATGTCCCACAGGTTCGAATAGGCGAGCTGGTGCAGGCCCTGGACGACGATGTTGCCCTCCAGGTAGGGGTTCATGCGGCGCGGATTGCCGACACGGCCTGACAGGATGTCGACCACCAGGGTCTCCTTGCGTGGCGTACCGATGTCGGTCTGCTGTCCGATGGCAGCCTCGGCGAAGCCGAGTGCCGACAGAGCGGCGGCGGCGATGAGCAGGCGTAAGCGCATTGTCGTTTCCTCCCTCCTCAGATGTTCCAGCGGCGATCGAGGGTCGGGATCGCGTCGAGCAAGGCCCTCGTATAGTCGCTGCGTGGTGATTGCAGAATTGCTTCAGGCCGGCCGAACTCGACCAGCTCGCCCTGTCGCATGATCGCCATCAGGTCCGACAGGTAATAGGCGGTGCTGAGATCGTGCGTGATGTAGACGAAGGCTACACCGAGCCGGACGCTCAGCTCCTTGAACAGGTTGACGATGGTCATGCGCAGCGACGCATCGACCATGCTGACCGGCTCGTCGGCGACGATCAGCAGCGGCTTGGCAATCAGCGCGCGCGCCACCGAGATGCGCTGCAGCTCGCCGCCGGAGAACGCGCGGATGCCCTTGCCGGCGACCCTGGCGTAGCTCAGGCCCACCGCCGCCAGCGATTCCTCGACGGCCGGCCGCGGGTTGGCCCGCATCGCTTGATCCCCGAGATTGATCGCCGTGCGCATCAGGTACTCCTCGAGCGGCAGCTGCAGACTGAACGCTTCGAAGGGATTCTGGAAGATCGGCTGGACCAGCTTGCGCAAGGTGCGGTTGTCGACGGTGCGCGTGCCCGGCGCCACGATGCGGTGTCCGGAAACCGAGACCTCGCCCGAGTCGGCCGACACCAGGCGCAGCAGGATGCGGGCGAGCGTGGTCTTGCCGCTGCCCGATTCGCCCACGATTGCCAGCACCTTGCCGTCCTCGGGCCTGAGTGACAGCGAGACGCCGGCCAATGCAGCATGTGTCCTGCCGCCGAGAAGGCCACCCTGGCGATAGACCTTGCGCAGGTCGCGTACCTCGAGGATGGGATCGGCCGCCGTCACGACGCCGTCTCGCGCACGAGCAGGCAGGCAGCGGTGCGATCGGCGCCGGCCGGCAGGGGATCGGGATCGGTCGTCGCGCAGTCCGCGAACGCACGACTGCAACGCGGCCGGAAGCGACAGCCCTGCGGCATGTCGAGGAAGTCGGGTGGCCGGCCGTCGATGCCCAGACGCGGCTGCTTGTCGCCGATCCGGGGCAGCGCCTCGACCAGGCCGCGCGTGTAGGGATGGCTCGGTCGATGCAGCACGTCCTCGGCGGACCCGATCTCGGCCAGTCGGCCGGCATAGAGCACGGCGACGCGGTCGGCGACCTGGGCATGCAGTCCGAGGTCGTGCGAGACGATGACGATCGAATTGCGTTGCGTCCGCTGCAGGCGGACCAGGCTTTCAAGGATCTGGCGCTGCACCACGACGTCGAGAGCCGTGGTCGGCTCGTCGGCCAGGACCACGGCGGGATCGACGTAGGCCGCGAGCCCGATCAGCACGCGCTGGCGCATGCCGCCCGAGAGCTGATGGGGATGAAGCCGCAGGGTGTGCTCGGCGAGATCGAGCTCTGCCAGTGTCTGGACCACGCGCGCGCGCCGTGCCGCTCTGTCGGGATCGGCATTGGCGGTGCCGGCGTCGAGCATCTGAGGTGCAATCCGCATCAACGGGTTGAGCGCGCTCATCGAGCCCTGCGGCACGTAGGAGAAGATCTCCCACCAGTGGAGATGGAAGTCGGCGCAGTCGATGGTGCGGCCGCCTTTGGGATCGCGCCACTGGACCCGGCCGGAAAATATCTCCAGCCCGTCGCCGAAATTGCCGTAGAGCAGCTTGAGCAGGGTGGTCTTGCCGCAGCCCGATTCGCCGGCGATGCCCAGGATTTCGCCGTCGCGCACTTCGAGCGAGACGCGGTCGACAGCCTTCACTAGGCCGCGCGGCGTGCGATAGCCCGCCGTGACATTGTCGACGACTATCATTGCGTCCTCGCCGGATTGACGCGCAGCCGCTCGGCGAGCTCGTTCGCCACCAGGAAGAAGCCGACGAAGATCAGGATGATGGAAATGATCGGCGGCAGCAGCCACCACCAGCGGCCGGCGATCAGTGCCTGGTACTTGAGTGCCCAGTAGATCATGGTGCCGATGGTCGGCACGTTGTCGTTCGACAGGCCGAGGAAAGCGAGGCTCGCCTCGACCGCGACCACCACCAGGATCGTGTTGATGAAATTTGCCGCGGCCCAGCCGCGCAGGTAGGGCACCATCTGGCGCCACAGGATGCGGCCCAGCGATTCTCCGGAAAACCACGCCAGGTTGACGAAGTCCCGTTCGCGCAAGGTGAGCGCCACCGCACGGATCTGGCGCGCCGGGAAGGGCCAATTGAAGATCACCAGGATTGTGCCGACGGCCAGCAGCGAGGTCTGGCCCTTGGTCATCGACGACAGCAGGATCAGGAGCGGCAGGCTCGGGATGACGATCAGCACGTCCATGACGAAGGACAGCACGCGGTCGAGCGTACCGCCGCGATAGCCGGCCAGCAGGCCGACCGCGACACCTATGATTGTGGCGAGCGCGGCCACGCTGACGCCCAGCATCAGCGAATTGCGTACCGACCAGGACAATAGCCAGAACGTGTCCTGGCCGAGGGCGGTGGTGCCCAGCCAGTGGTCGGCCTGGGGCAGCATGTTGCGCGGATGGGTCTGCCAGATGCGCGGATCCTCAGGTGCGAAGAACGCGGCCACGGGGCCGGCCAGCAGGATCAAGCCGACGATCGTGCTCCCGAGAATCAGTCGTCCGTTCATCGCGTCACCGCACCCGGATGCGCGGATCGAGCAGCGGGTAAAGCAGGTCGATCAGCAGGGTCGCGGTGGCGACGGCGACGATCGACAGCGAGACCGTGCCCATCAGGAGATTGTAGTCGCCCTGCAGGATCGCCGTGTAGATCAGCGAACCCAGCCCCGGATAGTTGAACACGATCTCGGCGATGATCGAGCCGTTGAACATCAGGCCAAGCTGCAGGGCGAGGAAAGTGACCTGCGGCAGCATGGCGTTGGGCACGACGTAGCGCAGCAGCAGCCGTGGCCGGCCGATGCCTTTGAGCTGGGCGTAGACGATGAAATCTTCGTCCATCAGGGTCGACGACAGGGCACGCATCGACAGCATCCACCAGCCGAAGGTGACGGCGATGATCGACAGCGCGGGCAGGAAGGAGTTGTAAACGACGCTGGTCAGCAATTCCCAGCTCCAGGCCGGGCCGCGGACCGTCGTGGTCAGCGGGAAGATTTTCCAGACGTAGCTGAACAGGATGCTGAGGACCAGGGCAAGGATGAAGTAGGGGATCGGGTAGAGCACGATCGCCACCGCCTCGAGTGCGCGCGAGAGGCGGCGGCCCGGCATGGTGCCGATGATGAGGCCGATGGCATTGCCGATCAGCCAGGCGATCAGTACCGCCGAGAGCAACAGGCCGAAGGTCCAGGGCAGCGCCTGGGCAATCAACTCGCGCACCGGCGTCGGATACATGGCGAGCGAGGGGCCGAAATCCTGGCTGAACAGGATGCGGTGCAGAAAACCGAAATACTGCTCGAGGATCGTGCCGTTGAGGCCGAACGCATCGGACAGCGATTCGCGCAGCGCCGTCACCTGTTCCTGCTGCATGTAGGCGCCTTGCGACATCATGCGACCGAGCATCGCCTCGACCGGATTGACCGGCAGCAGGCGCGGAATGACGAAGATGAACGTGATGCCGAAAAGCACCACGGCGACGTAGCTCGCCAGGCGTCCGATCAGGAACTGGGCGTAGCGAGCCATCGTCCGGCGGCCGCGTCAGATCACCTCGAGGAAGTCGCGGTCGGGCAGCGGCTTCAGCGGCGCGTGCGGCAGCGTCTGATACCAGAACGCGACCGAGGCGATGTCGTCCTGCAGCGGCAGGTAGCGGCGCTCCTTGTCGGGACGCCAGCCCAGCGCCTGGATTGTGACGCGCAGCTCCTTGTCGAAGCGCACCGGATCCATGATGTGCCAGCGATACATGCCGAAGCGCTGCTGCGACTTGTAGATGCCGTCCGGCCGGATGACCTGGCACAGGCCGGCATAGGCGGTGGTGTACTCGCTGTAGGCGTGTGGCTTGTCTGGCTCGCAGATGCCTATGTCGAAATCGTAGGCGCCGCAGAAATAGTCCTCGGTGCCGGTGCCGCAGATCGTCGGGTATTTGAGGTCTTCGTCGATGAAGAACTTGATCTCGCCTTCGCCCCACCAGCCAGTGTTGTTGCTGCCCCACGCCATGTAGGTGCCGACATAGTGGCCCTTGCCGACGATGCCATCGACCACCGTATGGTCGGCCATGTAGGCAAGCGGATTGGAGCGCCGGAAGCTTGCGTGGAAATAGGCGGCGTCGGCTGGCACGTCGGTCAGCGTGTAGTCGATCTGGTAGTAGATTCTCGTTTCGACCTCGTCGAGATTGGTCAGCGTGACGCGGCAGTGTTTGCGGAACGGCATCTCCCAGTAGCAGTTGAAGGCGCGTCCGGGATTGACGCAGACCGCCAGCGAGTTGACGTGGGCATAGCGCTCCCAGCCGTTGGCGAAGAAATCGCCAAACGGGCATTCGACCGACGGATTGGCTTCGTTGTCCCAGTAGATGCGCAGGATGAGGAAGCGCCAGCGGCCACCGCGAATGGTCGCCCAGATGTGCTGCAACGCGCCGGGGCCCTCGATATCGGCCAACACGGTGGTCGCGCCGGGCGCTACGTCGATCGACGGGGAGACCTTCCAGCCCTGCCCCAGGGAGCGCGCCGGCATCTTGCCGGTGCCCTCGGTCGCCATGCCACCTTTGCCGGGCTCGCCGGTGAAGTTCTCCGGACTGATGGAGCGGCTCTTGGCGTCGGACAGGAGCGACAGGTTGCCGAGATGGAGGCCGAGCCCGTTGAACCTTGCCATCGCCGTTCCCTCCGACCGTCAGCTGCGTTGATTGCTTGCTGCGAGTCGTATTGAAACGTTTCGACAAGGTCAACGCAGATTGAACCGCGTTTTGCCTTGTGCAATTCTCGAATCAGATGTCGAAACGTTTCGAGAAAAGACCCAAGATGACCGACGTCGCCAAGGCGGCGAAGGTGTCGCTGGCGACGGTTTCGGCGGCGATCAACCAGTCGGCGCCGGTCAGCGAGAAGACGCGTGCTCGCATCGACAAGGCGATCCGCCGCGTCGGCTACAAGACCAACGCAATCGCCCGCAGCCTCAAGACCGGCACGACCTCGACCATCGGGCTCATGGTGGCCGACATCACCAACCCGTTCTTCACCACCGCGATTCATGCCATCCAGGAGGTAGCGCACCGACACGGGTATAGCGTGATACTGTGCTGCAGCGACGAGGATCCCGAGAAGGAACGCACGCACCTGCGCCTGCTCGCCGATCGCATGGTCGATGGGCTCATTGTCGCAACGGCGGGCGAGACGCCGGAGCTCCGCAGCCTGGTCGAGCGCGGCCGCGCGCCCGTCGTGCTGATCGACCGCCATATCGACGGGCTTGATGCCGATGCCGTCGTGATCGACAACGTAGCCGCGACGCGCGATGCGGTCGGCCACCTGATCGCGTCTGGCCATCGCCGGATCGGCCTGATTGCCGGTCGCCGCACGCTCTCGACCGGCCGTGAGCGCTACGAAGGCTATCGCCGGGCTCTGCGCGAGGCGGGCATCGCCTTCGAGTCAGCTTTGGTGGGCAGCGCCCATTTCGGTGCCGACGATGGCTACCATGCGGCCAACAAGCTGCTGTCGCTCAAGGATCGGCCTACGGCGATCTTCGCGTGCAACAACCTGTCGGGGCTTGGCTTGATGCGCGCCCTGCACGAGGCCGGGCTGCGCTGCCCCGACGACGTGGCGGTCGCCTGCTTCGACGATTTCGAGTGGGCCGAGGCCTTCCACCCGCGCTTGACGACGGTCGCTCAGCCAACTCAGGCGATCGGCGTCCAGGCAATGACGATGCTGCTCGAGCGCATGCGCGACGAGGCTGCACGTTCTCTGCCCGCGCGCCTCGTGCGCCTGAAGGCGCACCTCAACGTCCGCGACTCCTCGCGCCCGCCGGCGCGGCGCTAGCTGTCGAAGCGGGGGCTGTGGAGAGCATCGACATCGTCGCCCATGGCGGCGACGGCAAGGTGGTATTCGACGGAGAAGAATGGCAGAAGTTGTAGTGATTGTTTCGTGCTCGTTCCTTTAGCGCTCTGATGGCTAATTTCCTCCAAACAGGAGGTGACGATGCAGACCATGGTCGAGGACCGTCGCTTGCCGGCCGACATCGATGCCCAGCCGGTGGTACAGGCGGCCGCTGCGCTCAAGCCGACATTGCGGCGCTACCACGAAGAGATCGAACGCGAGCAGCGGCTGTCGCCTGAGTTGGTCGAGGACATGCACGCCGCGGGCTTCTACCGCCTCCTGCTGCCGAGGTCGCTCGGCGGCCTGCAAGCGGATCCGCTTACCTACATCCGTGTCATCGAGCATCTCGCAGAAGGCGCGGGTTCGGTCGGGTGGAACGTCGCCAACAACGGCGTCGGCCAGTTGGTCACGCTCGGCCTTTGCGATGACGGCGTCCAGGAAATCTATGCGAAGGACCATCGTACGGTGATTGCCGGCACCGCCGTGCAGGGCGGCGGCGAGGCGGTTTCGGTGCCGGGCGGTTATCGCGTCAGCGGGCGCTGGACCTTCGGCAGCGGCTGTCATGAAGCCGCCTGGATGCTGGGCAGCTTCCAGGTTCTCGACGACGGCCAGCCGCGCCGCCGCGACGACGGCGGCATGTTCTGGCGGGGGCTTTTCCCGCGCGCCGAGGTCGAGGTCATTCCCGGCAGCTGGGACGTGAGCGGGTTGCGCGGCACCGGCAGCTTCGATTGGACGGTAAGGGATTTCTTTCTCCCGGAGCGGCGCACGATGGTTCATGCCGGAGTGCCGCTCGACAACCAGTGGGCGCATTGGCCCGGCGTCACTTACAAACTGCCGGCGCCGGCGTGGGTCGGGCCGCATCAATGTGCGGTGATCACCGGGCTGGCACGCGCCGGCATCAACGCGCTCGTCGAGCTTGCCGGTGAAAAGACACCGCGTGGGCGTACGGGCAGGCTGTGCGACAATCCGCAGGTGCAGGAGGCGGTCGGGCGCGCCGATGCGATCCTGAATTCCGGACGCATCTATCGCAACGCGATGATCGCCGAACTGTGGAACACGCTTGCCGACGGCCGCGAAACGACGCTCGAGCAGCGCGCCCGCTGCCGGCTTGCGGCGGTCCACGCGGGCGACTGTGCACGCCAGGCGATGGACCTGATGTTCAGGCACGGCGGGAGCACCTCGTTCAAGAAAGAGAGTCGCCTGGCCGAAGTGTGGCGCGACCTGCAGGTAGTCGGCCAGGCGGCGACGCTCGCTCCGGAGTGGTATCCGATCGGCGGCCGGGCATTCCTCGGGCTCGATCCCGGCCCGCGGCTGCGCTAGGCGGAGCGTGAATTCGTTGCTCTGCGACGTCGGGTGAGTATTCTGCGTCGATGACAAGCCTGTGAGCAATCGCATGACAATCCGCTTTTATTCCTGGCCGCAGAGTTCCGGATTCGGGGTCCATTGGGCGCTCGAAGAACTGGGGCTGTCCTATGAGTATGTCAGGCTCGACAGCGCCAAGAGCGAGCACCGCTCGTCCGAGTACCTTGTCATCAATCCAAACGGCAAGGTTCCGGCGCTGGTCGATGGCGAGGAGCGCTACTTCGAGTCACTGGCGATCGTGCTCCATCTCGCCGAACGCTACGGTGTGGCGAAGGGATTGTGGCCGGCGGGCGGACTCCAACGGGCGGAGGCGCTCAGCTGGACGACCTGGTCCACGACCGAGCTCATGCCATTCTTGCTGCAGTACATCTATCACGGTCTCGATGCGCCGATGTCGTTCGATCCGCCCGATCGCAGCAAGGCGGCCGCCGAGTACAGCCTTGCCAATTCCAGGGGGCATCTCGACATGCTCGAGAACCGCCTGCGCGATAGGGAGTTCGTCATGGGCGCTTTCTCGCTCGCCGACATTCCGATCGCAGCGTGGCTCGGCTTCGCGGTCGCGCTGGGCCTTCCGCTCGGAGAACGGCCAGCAGTTCGTGCATGGCTCGACCGCTGTGGCGGGCGTCCAGCGCGCGCCCGCGTGGAATGAGGCGGTGCGTTCGCGAGCTTGTTCCTACCAAGAACGTCGTCCGTATATCGTGTTGCCGGCCTGAGAGGACGACGTTCGACTGTATCGGCCTGCAAACGGTGCACGTCCGCCGATCGCAAACGCAGCCTTTGATCGGCGGGTTTTTTGCTAGCATTGTGCTGTCGCCGAACCACCCAGGGCCCGCACCATGCGCCGTCGTCACCTGCTCGCCGCACCACTCCTCGCCACGCCGCTCGCCGCCCGGGCGCAGGCTCTTTTCGGCGACCGGCCGATCCGCATGATCGTGCCGGTTGCCGCCGCCGGCGCATCCGACATCGTGGCCCGCATCGTGGCGGATGCGATGTCGCCGCTATTGGGCCGTCCGATCGTCGTGGAGAACATGGCGGGCGCCGGCAGCACGCTTGGAGCCAACGCTTTTCAACAGACGCCGGCGGATGGGCAGACGATCTACGTCCCCACCAACAACCACGCGCTCATGAAGCTGGTCTATCCGCAATTCGCTTATGACCCGGCGGCGGATTTCGTGCCGGTCGCACTCGTCTCACGCCAGCCCTTCGTGCTCGCCGTTCATACCTCGGTGCCGGCGCAGAGCGTGCCGGAGCTGATCTCTTGGCTGCGCGAGCGCGGCGGGGCGGCCAATTGCGGCGCGGCCGCGCCGGGGGCCGTCAACTACATGGCCGCCGAGCTGCTGCGGCTGCGCGCAGGCGTGGACTTCACCATCGTTTCCTACCGCGCCGCTGCCGCCTCGGCGCAGGACCTGGCCGCGGGACGGCTCGATTTCACCGTGGACAGCCCATCCCTGCTGATGCCGCTGGTCCGCCAAGGCAAGCTGCGCGCCCTGGCGGTGACCATGGCCGGTGGCTCCACGTTGCTGCCTGGCCTGCCGGGGCTGCAGGAGGCGGGCGTGCCGGACTACGACAATGCCGCCTGGACGATGATCTTCACCCGTCCCGGCACACCCGATCCGGCGCTGGCCGCGCTGCGTGCCGCCGCGGCGCGGGCCGTGGCCGATCCGGCCGTACGCGAGCGTCTCGCGGCGGCGGGCTTCGAGACCTGGCCCGACGCCTCGCCTGCCGCGGCCGAGGCGCTGCTGCGGTCGGAGATCGCGCGGTGGACGCCGATCGTTGCGCGCTTGAACCTCAAACCCAGCTGAAAGGCCTGATCGTGGGCGAACAGATCGAGAAGCTCGCGCAATTCATCGCGCGCACGGGTTGGGATGACATGCCGGAGGCGGTACACCGCCGCGCCAAGCTGGTCCTGCTGGACACGATCGGCGTGACGCTGGCCGGTGCCGCGCGACCCGAGGTGATCGGGCTCCGCGAGCGGCTGCTGGCGGACGCGGGACGCGGTGCCACGGTCCTCGCGGCGGGATTGCCGCAAGCCGAAACGCGCACCGCGGCACTGCTGAACGGCATCGCCGCGCGGGCGGTGGAACTGTGCGAGGGCGTACGCGGCCTTCAGCCGTCGCCGCATATCCTGCCGGGGGTCTTGGCGATCGCCGAGCAACGTGGTCTGGGTGGACGCGCCATGCTGGGCGCCTTCGTCCTGGGGTACGAGGTGGCCGGGCGGCTGAGCCGGGGCTACACGCCGCGCGCCTTCTCGCATCCCAATGGACAGATCTCTTTGCTCGGTGCGGCGGCAGCGGGCGCACGGCTCCATGGGCTGGACGGGGCGGGCGTCAGCCTGGCCATGCGTGTCGCCACCACGATGCTGATGACGCCGAGCTACAACAACACGGTTGCCGGCGGCACTACGCTCAACCTGCCGGCGGGGCTGGCTGCCGTGGCGGCGACGCTGGCGCCTGAGATGGCAGCGAGCGGCTTCGTGGCCCAGCATGATGCGATCGAGGAGGCGCTCGGCGTCATGGTGGGCGCAGCCTTCGCCTCGGCGAAGCTGACCGACGACATGGGGCGGCGGTGGGAGATACTGGAAAACTATTTCCGCTTCTACGCCTGCTGCAATCCGATCCACTCGGCCCTGGACAGCCTTGCCGAGACCCTGGCGGTGCTGAAGCCGAAACCGGAGGAGGTCGCGCATATCGAGGTGAAGACGTTCGACTTCGCCTCGGTCATGCGCAATCCGGAACCGCCCAACTACTTCGCGTCGAAATATTCGCTGCCGCATGCAGCGGCGGTGCTGATCACGCGCGGGGGGCTGGGCTTTGCCGATATCGATGACAGCGCACTAGAGGATCCGGTGATCGCCTCGCTGCGGCCGCTGGTGCAGATCGCGGCAGATCCGGCGATGACCGCACGCAGTACGCCGACGATCAGGCCCGCCAGCGTCACGCTGACCCTGAAGGATGGGCGCAGCGCGACGGCAGCACGGGAGAGTTCCGTGCGTGATACGGTGAAGGCGGACCCCGAAGCGCAGGTTCGCGCGAAGTTTCGCGAACTGGCGGCGTCGCATCTGACATCTGCTGGGATAGATGCGATCGAAGCGGCTGTGGACCGCTGCGAGGAATGGCAGACCATGGGGGAACTGATCGAGCCGTTGCGGCACCACGCGATATGACTGCTCCGGCTCGGCTGCGGCCGTGGTCGCATGGCTCGACGCAACTCGCCTTAGTACTAACCGCCGACGGCTGCTCCCAATCACTTGATCTCGGTAGCTCACGAGCTTGATGGGCCGTGCGCGTCTCGTTGATGCCCCAAGCTTACTTCGGCAAGGTATTGCGCCGTCTTTTTTCCGTTTGTTGCATGCCTGTCCCTTTTGAGACTTCTCGTCCCGCAAGCGTCCCCTAAACGGGCGACAGCCGATCAGGCAGCGGGGGAGAGTTCGAGAT
>CADECW010000075.1:0-15662 GCA_902825855.1 uncultured Rhodospirillales bacterium
CCGATCTATCTCTCGACCTTCACCGGCCGGCCGCCGGACGAGCCGAGTGTGCTGGGCGAGGCGCTGAACGAGGTGTTCATTCCCCTCTTCCAGCAGCAGTTCCCCGAGATCGTCGACTTCTGGCTGCCGCCGGAAGGCTGCTCCTACCGCATCGCCGTGGTCTCGATGAAGAAGGCCTACGCCGGCCACGCCAAGCGCGTGATGATGGGCGTGTGGAGCTATCTGCGCCAGTTCATGTACACCAAGTGGGTGATTGTGGTGGACGCCGACATCGACGCGCGCAATTGGAAGGACGTGATGTGGGCGGTGAGCACGCGCATGGACCCGGCGCGCGACATCACCGTGATCGAGAATACGCCGATCGACTATCTCGACTTTGCGAGCCCGGTCTCCGGGCTGGGCTCGAAGATCGGCCTCGACGCCACCGACAAGTTCGCCGGCGAGACCAACCGCGAATGGGGCCGCCAGATCCGCATGGATCAGGCCGTCATCGACAAGGTCGACGCGATGTGGAGCGAGCTCGGCCTGCCCGGAAGCGGCAGCAAGATCTGGAAGAGCTCATAAAACCTCGTCGTCCCTCGACTGCGCCACCCTTCCGGCGGCTTCGCCGGAATGACGCTCCGCAACACCGTCATCGCAACCGGAACCGAGGCAGCACCTGCGTCGCGACGAGGTGCCGGCCGACCGCGGCGTCCTCTTCCGAAGCACCCCGAGTGGCTCCACTGATGGCGACCTTGTCGAGACCGAGCGCCTTCAGCTCGTGCAGCCGCTCGATGCAGCGCTCGGGCGGACCGACGATGGCCATGCGATCGACGAAGTCGGCAGTCAACATGCCGGCCTGCCGGGAGTCGCCCCGCGTATGCGCCTTCATGTCGTAGTTGCTGTGCAAGGCCTGGAGCACCTGCCGGTCACCGGCAGAAGTCGGCACCTCGGTCTTGCCGTGCATCACCGCGAAGCGCGCGAAAGTCGTGAGGCCGCCGCGCACCAGGCTGCGGGCCGTTTCCATGTCGGTATGACAGCCGAGATTGAGGTAGGCGCCGAAGGTGATGCCGTCGGGATCGAGGCCGGCCTCCCGGCGGGTTTTCCTGGCGAGGGAGATCGCCCACTTCAGCCGCTCGACGTCGGCACCCAGCGCGAACATCACACGATCGGCGTGGAGCGCGGCGATGGCGATCACCTTGGGGCCGCTGGCCGCGACCTCGACCGGCACCTTGGTACCCCCTGCAATCCAGGCGATGCGGCTCGACGGCGGCGCGTCGTGCAGGTGCAGTCCCGACATCGGCGGCGCCACCTCGGTCGGAATGTCGATGTCGTCGAAGGCGACCGCCTCGCCCCTGAGGTAGGTCTGGAGGTGCCGCAGGTAGCGCTCGAACTGGGACAATCGCGCAGGCGCGCGGCCGAGATGGGCCAGGGCCGAATCACCACGGCCGATGCCCAGCACGGCACGGCCGCTCGCAACACGATTGACGCTGGTGATGGCGGTCGCCGTCGCCGCGGCATGGCGCGTCACCGAGTTGGTGACGCCGGTGCCGAGCCCCAGCCTGGTCGTGGCCGCAGCGGCAAGCGCCAGGGCGACATAGGGATCGCCGGACAAGTTCTGCGAATCGACGACCAGCATGCCGTCCCAGCCGGCGGCCTCGATTTCCTGCGCGGTGCGCGCGGCGCGACGCGCCGAGGCGACGGTGGTCGTCCACAATTGCACGATGTTCCTCCTCTGCGAGCCTGGCGCCTCCGTTGTCGGACGGACCGGCAACGATGTAAACTGCCTTAACATGAGCTGGAAAAAGCGCGATCGCGAGGAGCGCGGCTACCACCACGGCAATCTGCGCGAGGCGCTGATCCAGGCCGCGCGCGAGCTGATTGCCGAGAAAGGCCCGGCCGGCTTCACCTTCGCCGACGCCGCGCGCTCGGCCGGCGTAAGTGCGGCCGCCCCCTATCGCCATTTCCGCGATCGCGATGCCCTGCTGGCCGACGTCGCGCGCGAAGGGTTCCAGCGCTTCGAGGCGATGCTGTCGACGGGCTGGGCCGGCGGCAAGCCCGACGCGCTGACCGCGTTCAACAACATCGGGAAGGCCTATCTCGCCTTCGCCCGCGCCGAGCCCGCCTATTACGCGGCGATGTTCGAGGCCGGCCTGCCGCCCGACCTCAATGCCGAATTGCGAGCGGCCGGTGACCGCGCGTTCGCCGTCCTGCGAACCGCCGCCGATTCTCTGGTCGGTCTCCTGCCGACCGCCAAGCGGCCGCCCGCGCTGATGATGAGCCTACACGTCTGGGCGATGGCGCATGGCATCGCTTCGCTGTTTGGCCGCGGCGATGCCGGCCGCCGCAGCCTGCCGATGACGGCCGAGGAACTGCTCGAATCGCAAATGCTCATTTACCTGCAGGGACTGGGTTTTCCCCAAAAAATCTGACCGGGCCTTGACTCCGACGGCCCGGATGCCCAATGTAAATGTCGTTAACATTTACATCCGTTAACGCCCAAACGAGGGAGCCCCGCCATGACGGGCAGCTTGATGGAAAGACTGGACGACATCCCGAAGCCCGCCTGGATCGCCCTTCTGGTCGTGAGCTTCATCCTCTTCTGGCCGATCGGCCTCGCCCTTCTCATCTACCTGAAATGGAGTGGACGCATGTTTTGCTCTCGCCGTTATGGCCACTGGTCCGGAGCAGATGGCCGGGAAGCCCGTCGCGAAGCACGCGAGGAATGGCGCGCCTGGAAGCGTCGCCATCGCTGGGGTGGCCCGAGCAGCGGCAACGTCGCCTTCGACGAATACCGCGAGGAGACGCTGCGCAAGCTCGACGAGGAGCAGCGCGAGTTCCGCGACTTCCTCGACCGGCTGCGCGCCGCCAAGGATCGCTCCGAGTTCGACCAGTTCATGAACGAGCGCCGCAACCGGCCTCCCGCCGCCGAACCGCCGGCGCCGACTCCCGCCACCTGAGCAGCCGCTCTACGCCCCTCCCGTCGCCCCCGACGGGAGGGGTTTTTCATGATCAATAGTCCAACTTCAGTCTGAGCCCGCCGACCGCTCCGCACGATGGAGCGTCACGGTGAACGCCTGGGGGCGCTCTGCCGCATCGCGCCGCGACGGAGAGTGAGCCCCTTTTTTCCGGCCGATCCCCCATCTTGGCTGCGCCAATTGCCGGAGACTCAAGGCGCTCCCGTGCGCCAAGCTCAAACTCGACAACGGTCATCTTGGGGGATGATTCGGGAATGGCGAAATCCACCTACACTATCGAGCCTTGGGCCGCAGCGATCGGTCACCTGACAATCAGTTGGAATCATTGCCAATCCCTGGTCCTCCAGTTGCTTCACAATGCACTTCGCTGTGACCTCAGTGAGGCCAGAGCGGTTTTCTTCGCGCTTCCAAGCGAGCAGGCACAGCGAGATGTCACCGTCGCGGCCCTGGAGGCCGCGCTGCGTTCACACCCGGCCCTGCGCGACAAGGCCGCAACAGCCATTGAGGGTTTTGGCCAACTCACTGCGAAGCGAAACGATCTGGTCCACGCGATATGGTTCTTCCCGGACGATGACGGCACAACGGAACTCTATCCGGATGTTCGGAAGAACATCGCCGGCAAAGATCCCGCGCAGGAGGCGTGGCGCCTGTCAGGAGAACTTGGCGCCATGGCAGAGCAGCTTCACCTTCTCTGTCGTGAGGTTGCGAATGCCGTGTCGCATTCAAGTCTTGGCAGGGCACCAGCCCGCAATGCATGAGCGGGAACTCGAGGGGTGCACGAGATAGATTCAGCAAGGATTTCTCGTAGCCCGGCCCTCTGGTAAAAAGACGGCAGCATCGCTGATCGTCATAATGAGGCAATGTGAGCGTCCGTCGCCTGTTTTGGCCAGTCTACATTGGCTTGCTGCTTGCCGTGACATGGATGGGGAGCGAAGCCGTCAGCTCGTTCTTCGTGCCTTCCTGGCCGGCCCGCGACATCCGTCCTGTCGCTGTGAGCTCGACGCCGGCCGTTGTCTACAACGATTGGGCGTTGCGGGATCGGCCGAGAACGTTTGAATGGCCGCCCGGTGTGCGCTTTCGGTCGGTGCTGGTGGGAGACAGCTTCCTGGAAGGCCTCTTTATCCGTGCGCCATTGTCGGCGTTTGTCGAGCATGACCTGACTGAAGCTGGCCATGCCGACATGGAGACGATCAACTTTGGCGTCTCGGCAACCGGGCCATCACAATACTACTACCGTCTCAAGGACGTGGCGCTGGCGCTCAAGCCGGATGTCGTCGTGATCACGGTGTATGCAGGGAACGATTTTGTCTCGACGCCATTCGGGAACTGGCTGATCCCGTCGATCGCGGAACTGCCGCTGCCCTCGCTGCTTGGTGCCGTAGCGCCGCGTACCACTTGGCTTGCCGTCAATCGGCTGGACTTGTCGGAATTCGGCCGCGGCAACAGGAACATCGAGAACGAGTACGAGCTGCTGAACCAGTGGCTCGACCTGCCCGCAGCCGAAAGACTTGATCGTTATGTCGGCCATCTGCACAAGCACTACTTCCCCCGACTGCCCACCAACGTCATCCGTGAGATCTTGGCACGCGACGGCGACCGCTTCTGGACTGCTTTCGCCAAGCGCGAAGAAGGACGCGAGTTCGTCATGGGATGGCTGCTGCACAATGTGATCGATTGGGAGACGGGCACCTGGCAGATGCCTCGCGACGTGGAGGAGGCCGACCGCCTCAACGGAACGTCGATGGTCGACGAGACGCTGAGCTGGTTGGTTGCTGCCGAGCGACTGGCGAAGCAGCACGGCACGAAGCTCGTTGTTTGCCTGATTCCTGTGGGCTCGGTAGATCCGGCCTACGTCGAGTTCTGGCGTTCGTGGCCGAAGTACTCGAGCTACTCGCTGAGTGCCGATGCCCGCCACCGGCGCCTGGCGGTAGCACTGCGCCAGACGGGCATCCCCTTCATCGACCTGCGCGAGGATCTAAATGGCGTGCCCGGCACCTATCGGCTGACGGATGGCCACTGGACAGAACGCGGGACGGAACTTGTCGCGAACAGGGTATCGAAGGAGCTTCTGAAACTGCGTGGCACCCTCGCTCCTCGCTAGGACGAAAGGCTCAATCCTATTGCGGCTCGATATTGAGGCTCTTGACCAGTTCGATCCAGACCGGACCCTGCTCCGCCAGGATCTTCTCGAAGAAGACATGGCCCTGGGCCGGCGTGTCGATGCCGAAAGTGTCGAGAATTTTCTGGATGCGTTCGCTCTTGCCCGCCTCGACCATCATGTCGGAGAGCTTGAGCACGATGTCCTTGGGCATCGCCGCCGGCCCGACCAGGCAGATGAAGCCCTGCACCTGGAAAGCCTTGTCGTTGATGCCCTGCTCGATGAAGGTCGCGACGTCGGGCAGCTTGCGCATGCGCGTGTTGGTCGGGACGGCGATCGCCCGGCCATTGCCGCTTTGCAGCACCGCTGCCGCCGCAGCGTAACTGCCGCTGCCGCCCTGTACCGCGCCGGAAGCGACGTCGATCCACATCGGCGCCTCGCCGCGATAGTGGACGGCTTCCATCTTGAGCCCGAGCGAGCGGTTCAGCGCCTCGACGGCGCAATGGCTGTAGGAACCCGCGCCATAGGTGCCGAGACTGACCTTGTTGTCGCGGGCGTACGCGGCGAACTCCTTGATGTTGTTGGCCGGCACGTTCTTGTTGACGATTGTCGGCAGATGGCCGGCGTCCATCCACGAGATCGGCACGAAGTCCTTGTCGGGATCGTAGGGCAGTTTCTTGAACAGCACCTTGTTCATGATCATCGTGGTCGAGATCGTCCACATCAGCGTGTAGCCGTCGGGCGCTGCGCTCTTGACCTGCTCGGCCGCGATGGCGCCGCTCGCCCCAGCCTTGTTCTCGACATGCACCGGCTGGCCGGTCTTCTGCGAGATCGCCTCGCCGTAGGCACGCGCGAAGGTGTCGGTGAGACCGCCGGCCGGATAGCCGCAGATGATCTTGATGGGCCTGGATGGCCAAGCCTGGGCAATAGCCGGGGTCGGAAGAGCGGCCACTGCGGCAGCAGCGGTACCATAGCGCAGCAACTCGCGACGCGACGCACGCTCGATCATGAATATCCTCCCTGCGGCGCGTCTTGCTGGTGGTGACGGTCTTGGCCGTCTTGATCGCGCCTAGTGTTCAGCATGACTGCGAATTCGGGGGGCGTAAAGGCAGGTTCGTGGCGGTCCAAAGGCGACCGTTCCGCTCACCGATTATTGCGGCTCGATATTCAGGCTCTTGACCACCTCGATCACGACGGGCCCCTCCTCGTCGAGGATCTTCTTGAAATAGGCTCGGTCGCGGGCTGCCTCGTCGATGCCGAACGTGTCGATGATCTTCTGGACGCGCTCGGTCTTGCCGCCTTCGACCATGAGATCGGACAGCTTCTGCACGATCTCCTCGGGCGTGCCCGCGGGGGCGCAGCAGCCGACCCAGCCCCGCACCTGGAAGGCCTTCTCGGTCAAACCCTGCTCGTAGAAGGTCGGCACGTCCGGCAGCTTCTTCATGCGCTCCATGGTAGGCACGGCGATCGGTCGCCCGGCGCCCGACTGCAGCACGGCGTTCGCCGAGGCGTAGCTGCCGCTTGCGCCCTGGACCGCGCCGGACGCCACGTCCTGCCACATCAGCGCCTCGCCGCGGTAGTGGACCGCTTCCATCCTGAGCCCGTAGTGGCGGTTCAGCTGCTCGGCCACGACATGGGCGTAGGAGCCGGCGCCGTAGGTGGCGAGCGACACCTTGCGGTCGCGCGCCCAGGCGGCGAATTCGGGAATGGTCTTGGCCGGCACGTCCTTGTTGACGATGGTCGGCAGGTGGCCGGTGTTGAACCAGGCGACGAGCGCGAAGTCCTTGTCGGGATCGTACGGCAGTTTCTTGAACAGGACCTTGTTCTGAACCATCGTCGTGGAATTGGTGAACATGAGCGTGTAGCCGTCCGCCGGCGACGACTTCACCATCTCGGCGCCGATCGCACCGGCGGCACCGGTCTTGTTCTCGACCACCACGGGCTGGCCGACCTTCTGGCTGACATATTCGCCGTAGGCGCGGCCGAAGACGTCGGTCAGTCCACCGGCCGGATAGGTGACGATGATCTTGATCGGTTTGTTGGGCCAGGCCTGGGCAATGGCTGGCGCCGGCAATGCCGCCAGTGCCGCTGTCGAACCGTAGCGCAACAGCTCACGGCGTGTAGGGCGGGCAATCATCTCGGCTCCTCCCGGGCGTCTATGCCGACTTGGTCGCACCTGATTTCAACATGGCGTCGATCTCGACGGCGGTGAACCCGGCCTCGCGAAGGATCTCGACACTGTGCTCGCCCAGCCGCGGCTGCAGGCGCGTCACCTCGGGCTTGGTCTTGCTGAAGCGCGGCGGGATGTCGGGCATGCGAAGCTTGCCTTCGGTCGGATGATCGACCTCCTTCCAGAAGCCCGTCGCCTGCAGCTGCGGATCGACGAACAGGTCGTCGAGCGTGTTGACCGGCCCATGCGGCACGTTCGACGTCTTGAGCAGCTCGACCCATTCGGCGTTGGTGCGCGTCGCGCAGATCTCCGCCAGTGTCGCGTAGTAGTGCTCGACGTTCTTCAGGCGGTTGGCGAGCGAGGTGAAGCGCGGATCGGCGCCGAGTTCGGGTCGGCCGATCAGACCGCAGAACTCCTTCCAGTGCCCGTCGGTGTAGGGCAGCAGGGCGAAGTATCCGTCCTTCGAGGGATAGGGCCGTCGCTCCTTGTTCAGCACGCGCTTGTAGCCCGCGGTCTCCAGCGCCGGCCTGAAGCTCTCGCCGTAGAGATGCTCGACCATGACGAACGAGACGAGGGTTTCGTACATCGGCACTTCGACCGACTGTCCCTTGCCCGTGCGCTCGCGTGCGAACAGCGCGGCCAGCAGCGCCGAGACCACGCCGTTGGAGCTGGTCTTGTCGGCAACGATGGTCGGCAGGAAGCGCGGCTGGCCTGCCACGACCGTCTGCAGGGCCGCGAGTCCCGAGCCCGCCTGGATGATGTCGTCATACGCAGCCTTCGGCCCCATCGGGCCGGCCGAGCGATAGCCGTAGGTCGCGAGGTAGACCAGACGCGGATTGATCTTCTCGAAGGCTTCGTATTCCACGCCGAGCCGCTTGGCCGGCTCGGGTCGATAGTTGTGCATCAGCACGTCGGCGGTCTCGGCGAGCTTGAACAGCGCGTTGCGGCCGGCCTCCTGCTTGAGGTCGAGCACGATCGAGCGCTTGGAGCGATTGCAGCCGAGATAGAAGGCCGCCATCCCGGGATTGCGCGCCGGCCCGAGCTGGCGCGTGGTGTCGCCCTCGGGCGGCTCGATTTTCACCACATCCGCGCCGAGGTCGCCCAATTGCTGCGCCGCCCACGGTCCCAGCACGACCGTCGTGCAATCGAGAATCCGAACGCCGGCCAATGGACCCGCCATGTACGCTTCCTCTTCCAGTGTTTCCCTTCGACTAGCACACCACCCCCCGGCCGGCCACAGATCGGTCACCGGCTGCAGAATGGATGCTGTCACGAGCCTCCACGTACCCATTGCATCGGGAGACGCGCAACGTCACCCCCGACCAAACAGGAGGCTGTAATGCGTGGAGTAGCGACGAAGACCATCCTGGCCGCGATGATTGCGGGTTCCAGCTTGCTGGTCACCACGGTTCAGGCCAGCGCGCGCGACTACGACCGGTGGGATCGTGGGGATCGCTGGGATCGCTGGGATCGCTGGGACCGCAAGCACCACTGGAAGCATTCCCGTGGCTACGACCGGCCAACGCGCATCGTCGAGCGTCCGGTCATTGTCGAGCGCCCGGTCGTCGTGGCCCCCGCGCGCCCGATGTACGTCGCGCCGATGGCGCCGCCGTACGGCTACGGCTATGGCGGCGGCGGGTACCAACAGGATCCCAACGTGAACTTCAATTTCAGCTTCCCGCGCTAGGCTCCACGCGCGCACAAGCCCCGCCTTCCCCTTCGCAACTCTGGCGAAGGGGTTTCGGGGGAGTTGACTCCAGCCGTTTGCGCCCTATTGTGGCGCCCATGCTGCGACTGACGGCGCTTCGACTTATTGGCTGATCCGCCGCCCCGGACCCTCCGGGGCCCTGCGGATCGCTTGTCGTTCGCCAACCAATCCACCAGTCGCCGCCACCCTCTCCGTATCTATCGCAGTGTTCGCCTAAGAGCCGTTTGGCCGTGCGCGGCGCGAGGAGTCTATCGATGTCACCCCAGAAACCCATGATGCCGACTTCGGGCGAGAAGTACGTCCCCTTCAAGCCCATCGACCTGCCGAACCGACAATGGCCGTCCAAGGTCATCACCAAGGCGCCGATCTGGTGCGCGGTGGACCTCAGGGACGGCAACCAGGCGCTGATCGAGCCGATGGATTCCGATCGCAAGACGCGCATGTTCAAGCTGCTCTGCCAGATGGGCTTCAAGGAGATCGAGGTCGGCTTCCCGGCGGCCTCGGAAACCGATTTCGACTTCGTGCGCGAGTTGATCGAGCACAACATGATCCCGGACGACGTCACCATCCAGGTGCTGACGCAAAGCCGGCCCGAGCTGATCGAGCGCACCTTCGAAGCGTGCCGCGGCGCCAAGCGCGCCATCATCCATCTCTACAACTCGACCTCGACCTTGCAGCGCCGCGTCGTGTTCGGCATGGACTACTCCGGCATCATCGACATCGCCGTGTCGGGTGCCAGGCTGGTAAAGCAGCTAGCCGACGCCGACCCCGCCACCGAGTGGGTCTACCAGTACTCGCCCGAGAGCTTCACCGGCACCGAGCTCGAGTTCGCGCGCGACATCTGCGCCGCCGTCTGCGACGTCTACCAGCCGACGCCTGAGAAGAAGGTCATCATCAACCTGCCGGCGACGGTCGAGATGGCTTCGGCCAACATCTACGCCGACCAGATCGAATGGTGCCATCGCAACTTCAAGTACCGCGATGCCATGATCCTGAGCCTCCATCCGCACAATGACCGCGGCACCGGCGTGGCGGCGGCCGAACTCGGCTACATGGCTGGCGCCGACCGCATCGAAGGCTGCCTGTTCGGCAACGGCGAGCGCACCGGCAACGTCGATCTGGTGACCTTGGGCCTCAACATGTTCACTCAAGGCGTCGATCCCGAGGTCGACTTCTCCAACATCAACGAGATTCGCCAGACGGTCGAGTACTGCAACCAGCTGCCGGTGCATCCGCGTCACCCCTATGGCGGCGACCTGGTCTTCACCGCCTTCTCGGGCTCGCACCAGGACGCCATCAACAAGGGCTTGAAGGCGCTCGAGGCCTCGAACAGCAAAGTCTGGGAGGTGCCGTACCTGCCGATCGATCCGGCCGATCTCGGCCGCAGCTACGAGGCGATCATCCGCATCAACAGCCAGTCGGGCAAAGGCGGCATCGCCTACATCCTGAAGACCGACTACGGCATCGACATGCCGCGTCTTCTCCAGGTCGAATTCTCCAAGGTGATCCAGCAGATCGCCGACGAAACCGGCAAGGAGATCCAGCCGGCGCTGATCTGGGACACCTTCCGCAAGGAGTATCTCGAGAACCGGACGCCGGTCGATTTCGTCAGCCACACCACCGTGCCCCAGCCCGGCCATCCCGACGTGCGTCTTCTCGATGCCCAGGTGATGTTCAACGGCCAGGAGCAGAAGATCAGCGGCCGCGGCAACGGCCCGATCGCGGGCTATGTCGATGCTTTGGCCAAGAACTGCGGCGTCGGCATCCGGGTGCGCGACTATCACCAGCACGCCACAGGAGCGGGCTCCGACGCGCAGGCTGTCAGCTTCATCGAAGCCGAAACGAGCGACGGCCGCGTGCTCTGGGGCGTCGGCATGGATTCCAACATCGTTACTGCTTCGTTGAAGGCGGTGACGTCGGCTGCAAATCGGTCCGTCGCCGTCAAATAGCGATATCGCCACACAAAGGCGTGCTCAACCATTGGAACGGGCGGGAACTTCCTGCCCGCTCGTCCGGAGTTTCGCGGGCTCAAGCAAGCCAGGCATCGGCGACGGCAGGTGAGGCCGGTTGATCTCGACGAGGTGGTTGTTTACCGCGTAGAAGGACGGTCATGGCCAAAGCGAAGAAGACCGCCACCCGCAAGAAGCGCCCGGCGAGCAGGCGTACCGCGAGCGCGCCGGACGCCAACCTCCTCGGCGACCTGCTGAAATGGGCGAAGGCTGCCGGCGCCGACTCGGCCGACGCGCTCTACGTCAACGGCGAGTCCATTTCTGTCGCCCAGCGCATGGGCGAGCGCGAGAAGCTTGAAAGCAGCGAGGGCCGCGATCTCGGCCTGCGCGTGTTCGTGGGACAGCGCCAGGCCTTCGTCTCGTCCACCGACTTCGCCCCGGCCGCGTTGCGCGCGCTGGCCGGGCGCGCCGTCGACATGGCGCGGGCCGTCCCTGAGGATCCGGTCTGCGGCATCGCGCCGGAAGAACTGCTGGCCGGGAGCTGGCCCGATCTCGACCTCAACGACAGGAAACGGCCGTCGGCCAAGGCGCTGCTGGAGATGGCGGCGGAGGCCGAGGACGCCGCGCGCTCCGTCAAGGGCGTGACCAACTCGGAAGGTGCCGAGGCAAGCTGGGGCCGCACCGCGGTGATGCTGGCGGCCAGCAACGGCTTCTCCGGCGGCTATCGCCGCAGCGGCTATTCGCTGTCCTGCGCGGTGCTGGGCGGCGAGGGCACTGGCATGGAGCGCGACTACGAATGGTCGAGCGCCGTGCACCTCGAAGATCTCATGGCGCCCGGCACGGTCGGCCGCAACGCCGGCAAGTTCGTCGTGCGCCGGCTCAATCCGCGCAAGGCCAAGAGCGCGCGCGTGCCGGTGGTCTACGACCGGCGCATTTCGGGCGGGCTGATCGGCCATCTCGCGGGGGCCATCAATGGCCGCGCCGTGGCGCGCGGTACCTCGTTCCTGAAAGACAAGATGGGCGAGAAGATCTTCGCCGACGGCATCCGCATCCTCGACAACCCGCATCGCAAGCGCGGGCTGGGCAGCCGGCCCTTCGACGCCGAGGGCCTGCCGACCAAGCGCTATGCCGTGATCGACGACGGCCGGCTGACGACCTGGCTGCTCGATCTTGCCGCCGCCCGACAGCTCAACCTCAAGCCGACGGGGCATGCTTCGCGTGGCACGTCGGGGCCTCCCTCACCCACCACCTCGAACTTCTACCTCGAGAAGGGCAAGCTTTCGTACGACACGCTTCTCGGCGACATCAAAAGCGGGCTCTACATCACCGACCTGATCGGCTTCGGCGTCAACGGCGTGACCGGCGACTACAGCCGCGGCGCCTCCGGCTTCTGGATCGAGGATGGCAAGCTCGCCTGGCCGGTGAGCGGCATCACCGTAGCCGGGAACCTGAAGGACATGTTCCTGAACATGACGCCGGCCAACGACCTGCAGTTCAAGAGCTCGACTAATGCACCGACGGTGCGAATCGAGGGCATGACGGTCGCCGGAGCGTGATACTGTAGGGGCATGAAACCCCTCCTCAAGACAACGATCCTCGCCGCAACGACGGCGCTCCTTGCCGGACCGGCACTGGCGCAAAGCGACTTCCAGTCCTGCCTGCAGAACATCAAGTCCGAAGCCTTGCGCCAGGGCGTGTCGGCGGCGATTGCCGACGGCGCCTTCCGCAACCTCACTCCCGACCAGAAAGTGGTCGATCTCGATTCCAGGCAGCCGGAGTTTTCGCTGACCTATTCCAAGTATGTCGGCAGCACCGTCTCCAACGATCGCATCGTCAAGGGTCAGCAGCGCATGGCCCAGAACCGAGCCTTGCTCGACCAGCTGCAGGCCGAATACGGCGTGCCGCCGCAATACATCATGGCCTTCTGGGGAATCGAGACCAACTACGGCGGCTTCATGGGCGATTTCCAGGTCGTCCGCTCGGTCGCGACCTTGGCCTGCATGACCAAGCGCCGCGACTTCTTCAGCAACGAAACGGTGCAGGCGCTGCGCATCCTCGCCATGAACCACATGACGCGCGAGCAGATGCGCGGTTCATGGGCCGGCGCCATGGGCAACATGCAGTTCATGCCCTCGACCTTCATGAAATGGGGGGTCGACCGCACCGGCGACGGCCGCATCGACCTCTGGAGCAGCCTGCCCGACGCCTTTGCCTCGGCGGCGAATTTCCTGCGCGGGATCGGCTGGAAACCGCCGTTGCCGGCGGCCGAGGAGGTGTTCCTGCCGCAAAACTTCCCGCTCGACCAGGCCGACACGACGATCGAGAAGCCGGTGCGCAGCTGGGCACAGATGGGCGTGCGCAGGGCAGGCAACGCGGCGCTGCCCAATTCCGACGAGCCGGCGTCGATCATCCTGCCGGCGGGCTATCGCGGCCCCGCCTTCATCCTCTACCCCAACTTCAAGGCGGTGATGAACTGGAACCGCTCGACACTCTATGCGCTGTCGGTCGCCATCCTGGCCCAGCAGATCGTGGGCGGCCCGCCAGTCATGCAGGCGGCACCATCCGACGACGAGCCGCTGTCGCGCGACACCGTCATCGACATGCAGAACCGCCTCGCCCGCCTCACGCTCTACACCGACGAGATCGACGGCCTTCTGGGCCCCAAGACGCGCTCCGCGGTGCGGTTGTATCAGAAGCAGATCGGCATGCCCGCCGACGGCCATCCGACGCCCCAGTTCGTGCGCCGCCTGCAACAGGCGCGTTGATCGGCCGCGAGCGCAGTCAACCCGGCTGCAGCAACCGCACGGCGCCGGGGCTGAGACCGATCGACACCGGCAAGGTCAATGCATTGTCGCCGTCGATCTGGACCGGTTGCGCGCGGCTCTCGCCGGCATCGCTCGACACAGAGAGACGTATCGATCGGCCGGTCACAACGCGATAACCCGCCGTGCGCGGCAGGCGACCAAGCAACAGCGCCAGGCCATATCGAATGGTATGCGAGCGGCCCCAGCGTTCGAACAGACAGACATGCAACAGCGGCTCGCCGAGCGCGGCCTTGGGCGCCACAACGTAGGGGCCGGCATAGTGACGGCTGCGCGTCACGATCACCGACGATGCTTCGTGACCGACACCGTCGATGTCGACCTGGTAGCGCACCGGCCGATAGCGGCGGGCCTCGACCAGCGAACGCCAGAGATAGGCGGCGCGGCCGAGGCGACGCTTGAGCGGAGCGCTGACGCCCGCCACCACCTTGGCATCGAAGCCCGCGCCGGCCATCAGGGAAAAGCAGCGTGCGCGCGCGCCGTTGATCGCCTCACCCGGCTGCATCAGCAACGGCCGCCCCGCGACCATCGTCCGCGCGACGGCCGCCGCGGAGAAGCCGAGTCCCAACTCATGCGCGAGAACGTTGGCCGTGCCCAGCGGTACGATGCCGACCGCCGGCGTCTCGTCGCCGCGGCCGGCCAGTCCGTTGACGACTTCGTTGATCGTGCCGTCGCCGCCGGCAACGGCGATCACGCCGTAGCGGCGGGCATCGCATGTCTCGGCCAGTCGCCGCGCATCGCCGGCCGCCTGCGTCTCGACAACGTCGACGCTCCATCCCTCGGAACGCACGCGGGCGGCGACGGCGTCGACCAGCCCGCGACGTCGTCGGCCAGCCGTCGGATTGACGATCAACAATACGGACCTGGCAGCCACGACGTTCATCGAACTGTCACACTCGATTAACAGCCACGCAATCGCCGACATACACAATCCGCTGCGTCACGCGCAATCGTGCTCAACAGATTTTGTGCCGGTCGAGTCTTATCCACATGACCGTGATCGAGCGTAACCAACCTGCCCGCCATCGCGCGATCTTCCTGTCGGATATCCATCTCGGGACGCGTGGCTGCCAGGCCGAGCTGCTGCTCGACTTCCTGAAGCGGAACGAGAGCGAGACGTTGTACCTGGTCGGCGATATCGTCGACGGCTGGCGGCTAAAGCGCTGGTGGTACTGGCCGCAGGCGCACAACGACGTGGTGCAGAAGATCATGCGCAAGGCGCGCAAGGGCACCAACGTGATCTACATCCCCGGCAATCACGACGAGGCGGCGCGGCAATATTGCCAGCTCACCTTCGGCGACGTGCGGGTCGAGGAAGAGGCGATCCATACGCAGCCGGACGGCCGCAAGCTCCTGGTGATCCACGGCGATCAGTTCGACGGCATCGTGCGCTACGCGCGCTGGCTCGCCATCCTGGGCGACTGGGCCTACAGCGTCGCGCTGCGCATCAACACCACGTTCAACTGGGCGCGACGCAAGCTCGGCCTGCCCTACTGGTCGCTGTCGGCTTTTCTAAAGCACAAGGTCAAGAACGCGGTCCAGTTCATCGACAACTACGAGCACGCGGTAGCCGGCGAAGCCCGGCGCCGCGGTGTCGAAGGCGTGGTATGCGGCCACATCCACCATGCCGAGATCCGCACCATCGACGGCATCCTCTACTGCAACGACGGCGACTGGGTCGAAAGCTGCACCGCCCTGGTCGAGGACTTCGACGGCCGGCTGCGCATCGTGCGCTGGGCCGAGGAGGTCGCGCGCCGCGACGCCATGTTGCCACGGCTGGCGCCCGTGCGTCTGGCAGCGGAGTAGCCAGATTGCGCATCGCCATCGTCTCCGACGCCTGGCGGCCGCAGATCAACGGTGTGGTGCGCACCATCGAGACCGTGTCCCAGCTGTTGCGCGGCGGCGGCCACGACGTCGAAGTGTACGGCCCCGACCGCTTCCGCACCTTGCCGTGCCCG
>CADECW010000075.1:15762-36598 GCA_902825855.1 uncultured Rhodospirillales bacterium
GCCCGGCCGATCTGGCTCTACGCCGGCCGGGTCGCCATCGAGAAGAACATCAAGGCCTACCTCGATCTCGACCTGCCGGGCACCAAGTGGGTGGTAGGCGGCGGTCCGCAGCTTCAGGAGCTCAAGCGACGGTACAAGGATGCGCGCTTCTTCGGTTCGGTCGATACCGACGAGCTGTCGCTGCGCTATGCCGAGTCGGACTGCTTCGTCTTCCCCAGCCGCACCGACACGTTCGGCCTTGTCATGGTCGAGGCGCTGGCGTCGGGCGTGCCGGTTGCGGGCTATCCCGTGCCGGGTCCGCTCGATGTGGTTACCGATGCCAAAGTCGGTGCGCTGGACGAGGATCTGCGCACTGCTTGCCTGGCGGCGATCGATCGTGATCCGGCCGATTGCCGACGCCACGCCGAGAGCTTCACCTGGGAACGTTGCGCCGCACAATTCCTGGCTGCCCTGCGGCCGATCCCCTTCGGCGTCTGGCAGCCCCTGAAACGCCGCCCCGTGCCCGACGCCGCCGCCTCTTGACTGCCGTTGAACTTCGCTGCCGGCGAACCAATGTCTCACGCCAGCAAGGAGCGCATCATGGCAGCCCTCAACCACATCATCATCCCGGCCAAGAACAAGGATGCGTCGGCTGAGTTCCTCGCCGGAATCCTGGGCGTCAAGCCCGAGGCGCAATGGGGCCCCTTCCGGCCAGTGCAGACCAGCAACGGCGTGACCCTCGACTTCGTCGATTCCAAGGACGTGCGCACCCAGCACTACGCCTTCCTGGTGAGTGACGAGGAGTTCGACGCCTCCTTCGCGCGCCTGCAGAAGGCCGGCATCACCTTCTATGCCGATCCGCACAAGAATGGACGCGGCGAGATCAACCATCTGTGGGGCGGCCGCGGCGTCTACTTCGACGATCCCAACGGCCATCTGCTGGAGTTGATCACCAAGCCGTACGGCAGCCTGTCCTGATCTTCGCGTCCGCGAAGTTCACTGCATCGTCCTCTGCCCAGCCAGCACGCCGGCGCGGCCGGCCTCGGGGCTTGCCTCGCGGATCGAACAGACCGACGAACCAGGCGTCATCTCGATATCGATGAAGCGGATCTGACCCGTCGCGACCGTGAGCGACGACGGAGTGGCCGAGTTTGCCGTGGTGCAGCTGATCGCGTGCCAGCCGGCGCCGAGCTCGACGCGCATCCAGCTCAGCGGCGCCAGGCGGCCGATCACCATCGAACCGACGGTCACATTGATGGCCGGCCCGTTGTTCGTCGGATTGTAGAATTACACTGCCGCCATGCTGGCCGGCGGCGGATTGAACGCCTTGCCGGCCGAGTCCTCACCCTGAGGCGCATAGGTTACCGGCGGCGTACCGCTGCAAGCGGCCATCAGCAGCAGGCCCATGACGACCATTGGGCGCATCGTTCTCTCCTCAGCCGTTCGGCGGCTCGCCCGCCTTGATCCAGGCCTGGTAGAGCTTCTTGGTCTCGTCGTTGGGCGGATAGGTGCCGGTGATCGGAATCCCCTGGGCGACGCGGATGGCGACGAACTTCTCCAGCCGTTCCTGCTCGAAGGAATCGCGTGCCACCTCGTCGGCGAGGTGACGCGGCACGCAGATGGCGCCGTCTTCGTCGGCCACGATCACGTCGCCGGGATAGACCGCAACGCCGCGGATGCCGACCGGCGCCTGCACCTCGACAGGATGGAGGTGATTCATGCTGGGCGGCGCGGCGGCTGCCGCGCAGTACACCGGAAAATCGTCGATCTTCGAGATCACCGGCGTGTCGCGCATGGCGCCGTCGCTCAATACGCCGGCCACGCCGCGCACCTTCAATCGGAGCGCCAGGATGTCGCCGATCGTGCCCGAGCGCGTATTGCCTTCGGTGCCGATCACCAGCACGCAGCCGGCCGGCGTTTCCTCGATCGCCTTGCGCTGAGCCGACGGCGGATCCTGCGGCGTCGGCGGCTTGTCGAGATCCTCGCGGCCGGGAATGTAGCGCAGCGTGTAGGCCGGCCCGACCAGCCGGGCCGCCTTGGGGTTGACCGGATGCACGCCGCTGATCGAGGTGTTGCGAAACCCCCGTTTCAGCATCTGCATCGAGACGGTGGCCGTGCTGGCATACATGAAGTTCTTGATGGTCTCGGCCGACAGCGGCTCGGTGGTCATGCGTTCTCTCTCCTACAACAACGAACCTTGATTGCCGCTGCCGCCGTCGCGGCGGCGCGCCGGAGCCGGCGGACGTGGCGTCGATCCCGCGCCGTCGGTCACGCGGGCGCCGATCTTGCCGTCGGCGAACTCGATGCTGAGCGTGTCGCCCGCATGCGTATCGGCAGCCGTCAGCACGGGATGCCCGTCCTGGTCACGCACCAGCGCAAAGCCGCGCTGCAGCACCGAATGGAAGGAATAGCTCTCCAGCAGCTTGCCGAGTTGTTCGACCTGGCGATGGCGGCGTTCCAGCACTTCCGTCGCGCAGCGTCGCAGCCGGCCCGCGTACTGTTCGATGCGATCCGCGCCACGTTCCATCTTCTGGCGCGTATCGCCGACATAGCGCCTCATCGCGCCCTCCAGCACGCGCGCCTCGGCGCTCAGCGCCTGCTGCTTGGCGACCAGTACCGCTACCGGGCTCACCAGCCGCGCCGCCGCCAGGGCGTGCGCCCGGCGCTCGACCAGGCGGCGGGTCGCCAAAGCCAGGCGTTCGCCGCTGACATCGAGCCGCTGCTGGCGCTCCTCGATCAGGCGCAGGGGATCGCCCAGGCCGCGCGCCAGCCCGGTCACGGCCAGCGCCGCCTCGCGCAGCACTCGGTTCATGCAGGCGATGGTGCGCTTGCCGAAGTCGAGCGTCTCGGCCACGAGATCGGCCCGCACCGGCACGGCCATCTCCGCCGCCGCGGTCGGCGTCGGCGCGCGACGGTCGGATGCGAAGTCGATCAGCGTCGTGTCGGTCTCATGCCCTACCGCCGAGATCAGCGGGATGGTCGAGGCGGCTGCGGCGCGCACGACGATTTCCTCGTTGAAGGCCCAGAGGTCTTCCAGGCTGCCGCCGCCGCGCGCCACGATCAGGACGTCGGGCCGCGGCACCGGCCCGTCCTCAGGCAGGCGGTTGAAGCCCGCGATGGCCCTTGCGACCTCGCCTGCAGCCTTGTCGCCCTGCACCGCCACCGGCCAGACCAGCACGCGGCGCGGGAAGCGATCGGATATCCGATGCAGGATGTCGCGGATCACGGCGCCGGACGGCGAGGTCACGACGCCCACGACTTCGGGCAGGAACGGCAACGCCCGCTTGCGATCGGTGTCGAACAGCCCTTCGGCCGCCAGCTTCTTGCGTCGGTCCTCCAGAAGCTTCAGCAGCGCGCCTTCGCCGGCGAGTTCCAGGCGATCGACGATGATCTGGTAGCGCGACGAGCCGGCATAGGTCGTGAGCCGGCCGGTGGCGATAACCTCCAGACCCTCCTCGATGCGAATGCCGAGCCGCGGGATCGTGCCCTTCCAGCACACGCCGTCGATCACGGCGTTTTCGTCCTTCAGCCGGAAATAGCAATGGCCTGAGCGCGGGAACGACGGCTGGCTGATCTCGCCGCGCACGCGTACGCGCGGAAACGCCGATTCGATCTCACGCTTCAGGGCAAAGGAGAGTTCGGAAACGGTGAATTCCGGAACGTTGCTGGTCGTCGTGCCGGCGTCTCGAGGATCGTCCAAGTTTTCCATTGCTGGCGGCACCCTAGCCGCTTGTGCGGGGGCCGCAAACCATGGTCAAAGCCTCGCCATGCGAATCCTGGTCGTGGGCGGCGGCGGCCGCGAACACTCCCTTTGCTGGGCCATTTCGGCCTCTCCCCTGTGCACAAAATTATACTGCGCTCCCGGAAATGCCGGCATCGCGCAGGTAGCTGAATGCATCGATGTCGCCGCGGAGGATATCGCGGGTCAGGTCGCCCTGGCGAAGCGGGAAAAGATCGATTTCGTCGTGGTCGGGCCCGAGGTGCCGCTGGCGATGGGCCTGGCCGACCGGCTGGCGGAGGCCGGCGTGAAAGTGTTCGGGCCGTCGCAGAAGGCGGCCCAACTCGAGAGTTCCAAGGGCTTCACCAAGGAGCTGTGCAAGCGCCACGACATCCCGACCGCCGCCTACGAGCGCTTCACCGACGTCGCCCGAGCCGTGGCCTACATCGAGGCACAGGGTGCGCCGATCGTGGTCAAGGCGGACGGGCTTGCCGCCGGCAAGGGTGTCGTCGTGGCCGAGACGGTCGAGCAGGCGACCGAGGCCGCGCGCGCCATGCTGTCGGACAACCGCTTCGGTGCTGCCGGCGCGTCGGTGGTGATCGAGGAATTTCTTGTGGGCGAGGAAATGAGCTTCTTTGCCCTGTGCGACGGCGAGCATGTCCTGCCACTGATCGGTGCCCAGGACCACAAGCGCGCGTTCGACAACGACAAGGGCCCAAACACCGGCGGCATGGGCGCCTATTCGCCGGCACCTATCTTCGACGCGGCGATGCAGAAGCGCACCATGGAGGCGATCATCCTCCCGACCGCGCGCGCCATGGCCGCCGACGGCATGCCGTTCACGGGCGTCCTTTACGCCGGGCTCATGATCACGGCGCAGGGGCCGAAGATCTTCGAGTACAACTGCCGCTTCGGCGATCCCGAAACCCAGGTGCTGATGATGCGGCTGAAGTCCGACATCCTGCCGGCGCTGATCGCCTGCGCCGACGGCGGGTTGAAGCATTTCGACCTGCGCTGGTCGCCCGAATCGGCACTCACCGTGGTCATGGCGGCCAAGGGTTACCCCGATGCCTACCAGAAGGGCACCGAGATCCGCGGCCTCGACGCGGCGGCAAAGGTAGAGGGCGTGCAGATTTTCCATGCCGGCACCAAGCCCGACGGCAAGCGGGTGCTGGCCAACGGCGGCCGCGTGCTCAACATCACGGCGATGGCTCCGACCGTCGCGGAAGCCCGCAACCGCGCCTATCGCGCCGTCGACCTGATCGACTGGCCGGAGGGCTTCTGCCGACGGGATATCGCATGGCGGGTCGTCGGTTCGCGGCCGTGACAGGCCGCTCAGTCACGGTCTAGTTTCGAACCATGCCCGATTCACCAGATCTCTCGCAGCGCCTGCTGGCGCAGCTTCGCTTCCCCTGCGGCGATGTTCCGGCGCCAGGCACCATCAAGAACGTGGCGCCCGGCATCTACTGGTTGCGCATGCCGCTGCCCTTCCAGCTCAACCATATCAATCTGTGGCTGGTCGAAGACGGCGACGGCTGGACCATCGTCGACACAGGCATCAACACGGACGAGACGCGCGACTTGTGGGAGAAGATCTTCGCCGACCGGCTCGCCGGCAAACCGGTGAAGCGGGTGATCGCAACCCACCTGCATCCCGATCATGTCGGCCTGGCTGGCTGGCTGTGCGGACGCTGGGATGCGCAATTGTGGATGACGCTGGGCGAGTACATGAGCGCCATCGCCGCGCGCAACGACTTCATCGAGAACGAAGACCTGCGCGCCGCCCATCTGGCGCGCAACGGTGTGCCGGCGGACCGCATCACCCTGTTCCATCGCCACAAGGGCGGCTACGCCAAGGGCGTCGGCCCGCTGCCGCCCACCTTCCAGCGCCTGATCCATGCCCATCCCATCACGCTGGGCGGTCATCGCTGGGACGTCATCGTCGGCCGCGGGCATGCGCCCGAGCATGCCTCGCTGTGGTGCCCCGAGCTCAACGTGCTGATCGCGGGCGACCAGGTGCTGCCCAAGATCAGCACCAATGTCGGTGTCTGGCCGAACGAGCCCGAGGCCGATTCGCTCACCTGGTTCCTCGACGGCTTCTCGCGCTTTCGCCGGCTGCCGGCCGATGCGCTGGTGCTGCCGAGCCACGGCTTTCCGTTCATCGGCCTGCATACCAGGCTCGACCAGCTGGTGGCTCATCACGATGCGCGGCTGAACGACATGACCGCAGCCATCGCCCATCGTGGTGCCGAGGGCGCCACCGGCTGGGACATGGTGCCTGTGCTCTTCCCGCGCCATCTCGACAACAATCAGATCGTCTTCGCCTTCGGCGAGACCCTGGCGCACCTGCACTGCCTCGAGACGCGCGCCCGCGTTAAGCGCGCCACCGTCGACGGCGTGTACCGCTTCGTCGCCCTGGTCGATCCTCACGCGCAGCCTCCGGCCGACGATTCGGACGCCGACGTGATGGACGTGGGTACCGCCTAGCAGCTTCGCACAGAGTCCTTGACGGGTTTGCAGCGTTCGCGGACCTCGCCGGGCGGGTTGAGAAATTCGTCATCGCGTCATATTGAACGCGGCTCAGAATGCGTGTCGATCTCTTCGACTTCGATCTCCCGGACGAGCTCATCGCCCAGCGGCCGATCCAGCCGCGCGACGCCGCGCGCCTGCTCGACGTCGTGCCGGACGGGCTGCACGACCACACGGTGCGCGACCTGCCCTCACTGCTGCGCCGAGGCGACCTGCTGGTCTTCAACGATACCAAGGTGATTCCGGCACGGCTGGGCGGCGTGCGCGGCGGCACCGGCGGCCGGCAGGACGTCGCGGTCGAGGCCTTGCTGATCCGCGATCTGGGCGCAGGCCGTTGGCTCTCCTTTGCCCGGCCAACCAAACGGCTGCGGGTGGGTGACAGCATCGCCTTCACGGATTTCAGCGCCTCGGTGGAGACCAAGAACGACGATGGCTCGCTCGTCCTCATCTTCGATACGACAGGCCCGCGGTTTCTCGCGGCCCTCGAGCACAGCGGTGCGGTGCCGCTGCCGCCCTACATACGCGGCGGCGTGGCCGACGCGCAGGATCGCGCCGACTACCAGACCATGTTCGCCCGCTTCGACGGCTCGGTCGCGGCGCCGACAGCGGGCCTGCACTTCACGCCCACGCTCATGGGCTCGCTCGCCGACGCCGGCATTGCGACGGCGAGCGTCACCCTGCATGTCGGCGCCGGCACCTTTCAGCCGGTACGCGTGGACGACACCAATGCCCACACCATGCATGCCGAGTGGGGCGAAGTGCCGCCCGCCACCGCCCAGGCTATGGCCGAGGCACGCTCCCGCGGTGGCCGCGTCGTCTCGGTGGGAACGACGGCGCTGCGGCTCCTGGAAACGGTGGCGCGGGACCATGGCGGCACCGTCGCCCCTTGGACCGGCGAGACCGACATCTTCATCGTGCCGGGCTTTCGCTTCCGTGCCGTCGACCTGCTGCTGACCAACTTCCATTTGCCCCGTTCGACGCTTTTCATGCTGGTCTCGGCCTTCGCCGGCCTGGAGTGCATGAAGGCGGCCTATGCGCATGCCGTGCGCGAGCGATACCGCTTCTATTCCTACGGCGATTGTTGTTTGTTGCGGCGATGAGTCTTTCCTTCGAACTGCTGGGCAGTGACGGCGCGGCGCGGCGCGGCCGAATCGGCACGGCGCACGGTAGCGTCGAAACGCCGGCGTTCATGCCGCTAGGCACCGGCGGCACCGTCAAGGCAATGCTGCCGCAGTCGGTCGCCGAGACGGGTGCGGAGATCGTGCTGGGCAATACCTTCCACCTGATGCTGCGCCCTGGAGCGGAGCGCGTGGCGGCGCAAGGCGGCCTGCACAAGTTCATGAACTGGCCGCGGCCCATCCTGACCGACTCGGGCGGCTTCCAGGTGATGTCGCTGAAGGAGCTGCGCAAGCTCGATCCTGACGGGGTCACCTTCCGCTCGCCGTTCGACGGCTCGGAGCATCGGCTGACGCCCGAGCGCTCGATCGAGATCCAGCATCTGCTCGATACCAACATCACCATGTCGTTCGACGAGTGCACGAGCTGGCCGGTCACCGAGGATGCCGCTGCCTTCTCCATGCGGCTCTCGATGAAATGGGCCGAGCGCGGCCGGCAAGCCTTCGTCGACCGGCCGGGCTACGGCTTGTTCGGCATCGTGCAGGGCAGCGTCTTTCCCAATCTGAGGGCCGAAAGCGTCAAGGCCCTGATCGATATCGGCTTCGACGGCTATGCCATCGGCGGGCTTGCCGTCGGCGAGGGTCAGCAGGCCATGTTCGGCGTCCTCGATGTCACAACGCCGATGCTGCCCTCCGACCGGCCACGCTACCTGATGGGCGTAGGACGGCCGGCTGATATCGTGGGCGCCGTGAAACGCGGCATCGACATGTTCGACTGCGTGCTGCCGACTCGCGGCGGTCGAACGGCGCAGGCCTTCACGCGGCGCGGCGAGCTCAACCTGCGCAACGCCCGCCACCGTGATGACAAGAGGCCGATCGACGAGCAGTGCGGCTGTCCCGCCTGCCGACACCACAGCCGCGCTTATCTGCATCACCTGATCCGCGCCGAGGAGATCCTCGCGGCGATGCTTCTGACGTGGCACAATCTGCAGTACTACCAGGACATCATGCGCGGCCTCAGGGGCGCCATCGAATGCGGCTCGCTGGGCAGTTGGGCCGCCGCCTTCGAGGAGGAACAGGGCCGCGGAGACATACCGCCATTGTGACGGAGCGTGCGGATGCCGAACGAGGCGCTGATCGTGATCGACGTACAGAACGATTTCTGCGAAGGCGGGGCTCTCGCCGTGCCGGGCGCGGGTGCAATCGTGCCGCTGGTCAACCGCCTGATCGGCCGCCACGACCATGTCGTGCTGACGCAGGACTGGCATCCGCCCGGCCACGCTTCGTTCGCCAGCGCCTGGCGCGATGCCCAGCCTTTCACCACGGCGCAGTTTGCCTACGGTCAGCAGACGCTGTGGCCAGACCACTGCGTGCAGGGTACGCCAGGCGCCGATTTCCATGCCGACCTCGAGATCACCAAGGCACAGATGATCGTGCGCAAGGGCTTTCATACCGGCATCGATTCCTACTCGGCGTTCCGCGAGAACGACCGCATGACACGCACCGGTCTCGACGGCTACCTGAAGGCGCGCGGCTTTACGCGGCTGATCTTCTGCGGCCTGGCGCTCGACTACTGCGTCGCCTGGTCGGCGATCGATGCGCGGCAGGCTGGCTTCGATGTCGCCGTGGTCCAGGAAGCGACGGCGGCCATCGACTTGGACGGCAGCAAGAAGCGCATGCTGACCGAGATGCGCCAAGCCGGCATCAACCTGCACGCGACGGCTTAAGCCCTCTCCCTCACGTGCCCGGCGATACGCTGTCATTGGACGCCAGGCGGCCATGCGGACCGACGGCCTTGGCGACCGTGCGGCCGGCGACGATGCCGTGCTCGACGGCCAACGCTTCGGCAATCGCGGCAGTCCGGCTCAAGCCGGACCGCTCGCGAGATTCGAATTGATTGTGCTAACTCTTTGCAATGCGGCGTTTCGAAAGGCACGCCCCCTGCCAATGCAGCCAGCAGGTCCCGTCCTTCTTATGTGCATCGAGGCGAACTGACCGGACCTGCGAATTGGCCTCCCACCACCGCAGCAAGCGCTTGTCGATCACAAAACCATCACGTCGACTCGGCATGATCTGGATAGGTCCAATGGCCTCTGCGCAATACTGTGCGCCTAGCCGAGTAATTTTGAACAGCGTCCCTTGCCCTAGCCGATTGGTAATAGGGACGAGCAGTCTTCCGTCAGGACGCAGGGCATCCAACCACACCCGATGTGCATGGCTGAACCCGGCGTGCACCACCACGACATCGGCAGATAGCCCGAGGTCTTCACGTCCGTCATGATAGACGACCTTGACGTTACGCTGCCCTCGAAGATTCTTCCGAGCTTCTTCGACAAACAACCTCTCACTGTCGATGGCAATCACCCTGCCTTTCGGTCCAACCAGATAGGACAGGATCGCGGAATAGTAGCCGGTGCCGCAGCCGATTTGAACGACACATGATCTTTCTTCAATGTCGAGCAGGCTGAATATCCTGGCCCACAGGCTCGGCAGTCCATTGTCGATGCCGCGCCGCTCATCGAGCGCCACCATTACATCCTCGTACAAGTGGACCGGATCCGAATCCAACGTACTCCAATAGGAACGGACGACGCTCCTCAGGCGCCACGGCCCTTCACCAACGAAGCGCTCGCGCCGGACGCTGCCGAGGGCCTGCAAAAGCCGTCTCGATGAAATCCTTTCCTTGCGGACGATTGCTTTCGCGAACCGCTGGCGAACGGCACCCAAGCCTTTCGATCCGGCCAAGTAATTCAGCCCGATCTCAGTTCAAGCGAAAGGTCAACTGCCTGCTTTGCATCCGGAGTATCAAACCCCTCGCGGATCTTGCCGACAACCGACGCAAGCAAGGTTGCTGCTTCGCTGCCTTCGCCCCGATCCTTCCACAAGCGCGCCAGACTGACGGCGCTGCGAACTTCCCACGAAAGCGCTTCGCGCTGGCGGCTAAAGTCGAGCGCTTGCTTGAACAGGGATTCGGCTTTCGTATCGGCTCCAGAAGAGAGCGCAATTTCCCCTTGCAGACGGTAGATCTCGGGGATGAAGAATTCTTCCTCGCTTCGCGCTGCGATCACCAGCGCCTCGTCGAGTTCCCGGAGAGCCGCATCCGGCCGCCGAGCCTTCACATACGCAATCGCCAAGAGACTCCTGAACCAAGGGGAAGCAAGCCTCGACTCGGTCGCTTCATAGGCTTCGAGGGCCAAGCGGATCTGTCCCAACCCGGCGTCGACGTCTCCGCGCTCCGCCAATGCCCAGCCCTTCAATATCGTGGCCTGATGCTGCCAGTGTGTGAACCCATGCTCGGAGGCTATTGTCAGCGCGCTCTCGGCATGGTCCAGGGTGCCTTCCACGTCTCCCAGGTGCTGGCAAAGATAGGCCCTGAAGGCGAGGGCGAAAGCGAGAGTAAAGGGATGGTTCATCCGCTTCGCCTCGGCGAGCGCCCGTCTGCTGTAGTCTCGCGCCAGATCGGACAATCCGAGGAACCAATGGACATAACCGAAATACGACGAGCAAACGATCCCGGGATCGATGCCGTGCGTCTCGACCAGCGAATGATGCAACTGAGGGTCGTATAAAGCCATTCCTCGCGCGAGATGGTCCCGGGCCGCCGCAAATTTACCATGGTAGAACAAGGTCTGACCCAGCATCCTGTGCGCTTCGATGAGGATCCCGGCCTCGCGCTGTTCGCGGGCAACAGCGTGCTCGTGCTGGGCCTGCTCCGCCATGTCGAGCAATTGCGCGCCCAGATCGTGCGCCTTGGTCAAGTCTCCACGAATAAAGTAGCAGACCCACAACCCTTGTATCGCGTCGAACACCTTGGGTTTGTCATCCAGGGCTCTGACAAGCGCCAGCGCGCGAAGATAGTTGTCTTCGACCTCTGGAACCGCATAGCCTTTGGCGGCAATAAGGGGCCTTCCCAAGGCGACGCGCAGCTCGAGCTCCAACTTTGCACGGTTGCGAATTCCAGGATTGTCTTGCAGGAGTTCGATACCGCGGCGCAGATGGGCAATCGCTTCCAGATTCGCATAGCTCTTGACGGCACGCCAACCGGCATTCAGCCAATAGTCGATCGCACGTTCGTACTCTCCGGCATCCGTAAGATGCCGAGCCACGAGCTCCGGCTCACGTTCGGCCATCTCAGGATACTTACTCGACAGCACCTCGGCGATCCGAGCATGCAGCTTTCTCTTCTCGCTGTGTAGCAGGCTCGACTGAGCAGCATCCTGCAGCAGAGCGTGCTTGAAGACATACGTCGCCTTCGGAAATTGGCCGCGACGAGTGATCAAACCGGTGCGCTCAAGATGGCTCAGCGCCAAATCGATCTGTTCCGCCGGCGCTTGAGCGACGGCGTGCAGCACGCCATACGAAAACTCCCGGCCGATTGTTGCACCGACCTGAGCTATCTCCTTGAAGGACGACAGGCGATCGAGGCGAGCCATAAACGAGTCGGCAAGCGTCGCAGGAATAGCCAATGGACGCAGCGGCACGGACAAGACGTAAACGCCATCCTGTTCGGCAACGAGACCCGATTCGAGAACCGATGCGGTCACCTCCTCGATAAATAGCGGATTGCCATCCGTCTTGGCTATGATCGCTTCGACTACCTCCTCTGGCAGCCGCTTGGCGCCGACCGCGCCTTTGATCATTGCTCGCCCGGCTTTTCGGCTGAACCGGTTGAGGGTCATTGTCGAGATATGGGACTGAGCGTTCCAGCTCGGCTGAAATTCCGGCCGGCCGGTAATGACCAACAGGGCCCGGTGGTCCTGTGTCAGATCCACCAGCAAGTCCAGGACCTCATGGGAGCTTGGATCCAACCAGTGACAGTCCTCGAAGATCAGCACCGCCGGACGCTCCTCTGTCAGCCTGATCACGTAGCTGACGAAAGCCTTGACCGTTTCTGCCTTCTGGCGCTGAGGAGACATATCCAACGGGCGATGCCTATTGGATGCGGGGAGAGCGAGCAGGGACGCGATCGCCTCTACTGCAAAAATAGTTGTGCCGGAGCGCTGCCCAATCGTCGCTTCCAGATTGTCCAACAGGACTTCCGTCGAGCTCGTGTTCCCGACGCCGATCGTCGATTTGAGCTGCTCCGACAGGGGATAGAAGGCCGTTCCCGAGTGATAAGGGGAGCATTGAAACGACAATACCTCTCCCAGGTCCCTTGTGGCGATCCTTCTGAATTCCTGAACTATCCGCGACTTTCCAATGCCTGGCTCGCCCGAGAGGACAACAACCTGTCCGTTGCCTTCCTTGGCAAGTTGCCAACGCTTGGCGAGTAGTGCGATCTCCTCATCCCTCCCGACAAGAGGGGTAAGTTTCGCGCCCGCGGTTCCCGCAAATCGACTGTCAATGGCTCGCGGACGCACGACCTGCCAAACCGGAACCGGCGCCGGCATACCCTTGAGCGCATGCCGCCCTAGATCCTCGAATTCGAAAGCCTCCTTCAGCAAGGCCCGTGTCGACGCGGAAATGACGACACCATTGCGAGGTGCCAACTCCTGAAGACGGGCCGCGATGTTGGGCGCCTCACCCACAACCGCATGACGCTCTTCAGTGCTGTCACCAATTACATCGCCGACGACCACGAGTCCGGTCGCAATCGCAATGCGAACCGCTGGGTCCTTGCCGGCCGGCCCGGGAAATGCATTCGATTGCGACGACATCGCCCCAGCAATCTCAAGCCCTGCGCGGACGGCTCGTTCTGCATCGTCCTCGTGTGCATGCGGGTAACCGAAATAGGCGAGCACGCCGTCGCCGCGGTATTGGGCGACGTAGCCTTCGTAATTTCCAATCGCCCGCACACAGATTTCGCGATAGGCGGAGATGATGTTCCGCATGACTTCTGGGTCGAATTCCCGGGTCAGCTCCGTTGAGCCCACCATATCGCAGAACATGACCGTGAGTTGTCGCCGTGCCGCCACGCCCGCACTTGGCCGATCAACGGCATTGGTATGGAGCGAGGCATCGGGTCGATACGTGGTCCTCGAGTAGGCTGCGATCCCGCGCATAATTCGCTTGCGATCGCCCAAGGGCAGCCCGAGCTCCACGAGGTCTGCCTCCGTCAGATTGGGCAGAACGTCGAAATCGATTCTATTCTGCTCAAAAAGCTTGGCGTGGCGGCCAAGACCCATTTCTTCGAGCCAGCTCTTCACGCCAAAGGTGCTCCTGGGGTCGGCGCTACAGGGTATCCGGCCTGACCGAGACGCCCAATATGAACCAGTTTACGGCAGCCCAGTTGCTTCCGCCAGCAGGCGAGTTGGATACTCGCTCCAGTCTAGGACACACTGAGGCTGTGACGGCCTCGGGACGTATCAACGAGGACCGCGGTCTCGCGGAGCGCTACAGGGCGAGTGACAATGAGCGAGCAGTCTCCGGACCGATTGCCAGCCGACAAAGCAATCCGATCCCCCTTTTCTTCCCTCGACGAGCTCCTTTTGCACTTTGCGCGGGAGGCACCTCACACCACCGCCATCCTTGCGCCGGGTAGCCGAAACTTAACCTACCGTGGCTTGCAAGCCCGGGTACGGGAAATCATCGGCGGACTGCGCAGCCTGGGCGTAAGTCGAGGGGACCGGGTGGCACTCGTCATGGGGAACGGACCGGAGTGCGCCATCGCGACGATTGCGCTCGCCGCAGGCGCTGTTTGCGTGCCGCTCAACCCAAATTTCACCGCCACGGAGTTGTATCGCTATTTCGTTGAAGCACAGGTGACTGCGCTCCTGACCACTGCCGACACGCATTCGGCGAGCCGAGGTGTCGCGCATGAACTCGGCCTGCCGGTTCTCGAGTTTCTGTTCCGGCCCGGCGACGAATCGGCATCGTTGCGACAAATCGGTTCATCCGCCCGGCCCGTTGCCATGGAGACTGCGGCGGCGGGCGCAGACGACGCCTTCGTCCTCCTCACCTCTGGCACCACGTCGCGGCCCAAGATCGTGCCACTCACACAAGCGGGCATCTGCCGCTCGGCCTTCGCTGCCAGTCGGACGCTGGAACTCACTGCGAATGATCGATTGCTTGGCCTCCTGCCTCTGTTCCACGCGCATGGCCTGTTCTCCGGACTTTTGGCCGCTTTGACCGCAGGCTCGAGCGTGGTCTGTACATCCAGCTTCGACCCCGACGCCGTATTCGATTGGATCGAGTCGTTTCGCCCGACCTGGTATACGGCCGTACCGCCAATCCACAGCGCAATTCTGATGGCGGCCAAGCGAGCAAAGCCAAACCTTAGGCCCTGCTCCCTTCGAGTGATCCGCTCCGCTTCCTCGCCGCTGCCGAGCGACGTCCTGCGCGGCCTGGAGAGCCTGTTCGATGTCCCGGTCATCGAAACCTATGGCATGACGGAGGCCGCATCCCAGATCGCCGCCAACTCCCTCGCAATGCGCAAGCCCAACTCAGTCGGTAGGTCTACCGGAGTGGATATCGCGATCATCGACTTGCAGGGGCAACCCATTGCAGACGCTGGCACTCCAGGCGAAATCGTTTTGCGAGGACCTACTGTAACGCGCGGCTACGACAATGACGCTTCCGCGACGGCGAGTGCGTTTCAAGACGGATGGTTTCGAACTGGTGATCTTGGACTCTTCGACGACGATGGGTATCTGTTCATTCGCGGCAGGCTGAAGGACATCATAAATCGCGGCGGTCAAAAGGTGTCCCCCGCGGAGGTCGAAGAAAGTTTCCTGGCCCACCCAGACGTCGCCGAAATTGCTGCTTTCGCGCTCCCTCACACGAAACTGGGCGAAGTGGTTGCTGCCGCCATCGTACTGCGCCCGGGATCAAAGGTCGATGCGCGAGAACTCCGTGACTTTGGCCGCGTCCGCCTTGCGCACTTCAAGGTCCCGAATGTACTGCGAATAGTCCCTGAGATTCCGAAGGGAACGGGCGGCAAGATCAATCGGAGTGAACTTGCCGCTAGGCTCGGCCTTGCTCAGCCGAAGCCGACAGCAATCGCCGCAAGTGTCGCCTCTGGCTCCTTCTCCGACGTGGAGCGCGAGTTGATCCGGCTTTGGTCCGATCTTTTGGAAGTGCCAATCGACACCGACCAAGACGTCTTCGCCTCTGGGGCCGATTCACTTACCGCAATGCAAATGCTTTCGCGGCTGCATGACAGCTTCGGTGTCACGCTTTCCTTCAAGGACTTGCTCGACGCACCCACGGTCGCGTCGCTCGCGATTCGCATCCGGAACTCAGAAAAGGATTCCGATGCGAGCCCGCCGGGCGTGCGCGACACCTCTGCCGTGTCCCAAACCGGCCAACTGACTTTCCAACAACAAAGGGTTCAACTGCTAAGTCGCCTCGATCCGGTTGGTTATACTTATCATGTCCTGGAAGCCGTCCGCCTCAGGGGTCCGCTCGATGATGAGGTCCTTGGGCAAAGCCTTGCAAAACTTTGTCGGCGGCAGGAGGTGTTGAGGACGACGTTTTCTGAACGCCCCGGCCAGCCATTGCAAACCGTGGTCGCCAACGGTCCCCTGTTGGAACGACGGGATGTCAGGCCGATCCCCCGAAGCGGTAGCGCCACGACTGCCATCATCCGCAGGCAGGCGCGGAATATGCTGGCTGAGGCGTTCGACCTCGAAACGCAGCCGCCTTTTCAGGCTCGCCTTTTGAGGTTCGGCGGCAACGACCATGCGCTCCTCGTCAAGTTCCACCACATCATTACCGACGGTTGGTCGCAGCGAATTTTCTGGCGGGAGCTCGAGGCGCTTTATGCGGCAGGACTTGACCGAACGTCGGCCGACCTGCCGAAAATCTCTTTGCAATATCGCGAGTTCGGATCCCGGCAGCGGGCTTGGCTGGAGACCCAGGCCGCCAAGGCGCAACGCGACTACTGGCGCAGAAAACTCGATGGATTGTCCGAGCTACTGCTCTACACGGATCGACCTCGGCCCGAACAGCCGACCGGTCGTGGCGCGCGCCTTGGCCTGAAGCTGTCCACGGACCTGACCGCACGAGTGAAGCGATTCAGTCTTCACCACCGGGCCACGCCTTTCATGACCCTGCTCGCAGCCTTTAAGAGCCTTCTTCATCGCCATGCCGGAAGCGACGACATCGCTGTCGGGTCTTTGATCGCAAACCGAAATGGCATCGATGCAGAGCGTGTGATGGGAATGTTCGCGAACACCATCATCTTGCGAACTGACCTGTCGGGGGATCCGACGTTCGCCGAAGTCCTGGAGCGCACGAGGCAAACCACGCTGGACGCTTACCGCCATCAGGATCTGCCCATCGAGGAAGCATTCTCGGGCCTTCAAGCAAGGAGCGCCGATCGCCAGGCATTGTTCAGGGTCATGTTCCTTTTTCAGAACGGCCAACCGCAGGCTCCTGTTTTGGCCGGACTGTCCTCGAGCGCTGTCGCCATCGACCCGGCAACTGCTCGAGCCGACTTGCTGCTTGAGCTCTTCGAAAACAACGGACGGTACGAGGGTTGGCTGGAATACAGCACCGACTTGTTCGATGCATCGACGATCGCGCGAATGGCGACCCACTTGCTGAACCTGTTGAGGGCAATAGTCCTCGGCGCCGACGTCGAAATTTCCCGCATACGACTGATGAGCGAGCAGGAGCGCCGGCGCGTCGTGCTCGATTGGAATCGAACTCGCAAAGATTTCGGAACCCCGCGAAGCTTTTACAAACGCTTTGCCAATCGGGCAAGACGCACGCCTAACGCCATTGCCGTTTCACAAGGTGCTACACACGTAAGTTACAGGGAACTGGAGCGGCGCAGCGCGGCCATGGCCGACTGCCTTTCCCAAGAGGGCATCGGTCCAGACGCGGTAGTCATTTTGCTTATCGGTCGCAGTATCGACTACGCGCTGGCGTTGGTCGCCGTGCAGATGTCCGGAGGAGCGTTTCTCCCCCTCGACAAGGATATTCCGGAAGCGCGGCTGCGCCAAATCGTCCAGCACAGCGGGGCGCCTTTCGTGCTGGTCGGGCCGGGCGCCAAGCGCAAGCTCGGTTTGGCTCTGTCAGGGGTTCCATCGGCAAAGCGGCCGAAGGTGCTCACCTTGGAGAGCTTGTTTCGGGCGAGAGTTCGATCCGTCGCCTCTCCAAAGCAGTATTCACCGGCTCGGCTGGCCTACGTGATCTACACGTCTGGCTCTACCGGAATACCCAAGGGCGCAATGGTCGAACAGTCGGGGATGACCAACCATCTGCTGTCGCAGGCTCGAGATTTCGAGCTGTCGTCATCCGACGTGGTCGCACAGACAGCGCCGCTGAGTTTCGTACTTTCGGTATGGCAGTTCCTGACGCCATTGATCGTCGGGGCTCGCGTTCACATCGTTCCGAGCGAAGCGGTGCAAGATCCGGTCAGGCTGGCGCAAATGATCGATCGCGCCGGAATAACGGTGTTGCAGGTTGTCCCGTCCCTCCTTCGTGCAATTCTGGAAGCGGCGTTCGACGACCGTGTTTTCCATGCACTAAGCCGGCTTCGCATTATCGCGTGCTGCGGCGAAGCTCTTTCGCCTGAGCTTCTGCGCGAATGGCTGCGGCGTTTTCCCCATGTCCCGATGATCCATGCCTACGGTTCAACGGAATGCTCCGACGACGTGGCTTCACAGCGGATCGTGCGAGCATCGACGTCCCTAGTGAATGTCCCGATCGGCCGTCCCATTGGCAACACCTCTCTCTATGTACTCGACGCACATCGAGAACCAGTACCGGTAGGAGTGCCAGGGGAACTGTATGTAGGCGGTATCGGCGTAGGTCGCGGTTATCTTAACGATCCCGAACAGACAAAAATACGATTCATGCACAATCCGTTCTCGAACAGTCTTTCCACCCGCCTGTACAAAACCGGCGACCGCGCCCGCTGGCGCTCCGACGGAATTCTGGAGTTTCTGGGCCGCCTCGACCACCAGGTAAAGGTACGCGGACACAGGATTGAATTGAGCGAAATCGAGCACGTTCTCCTTGAACATCCGCGCGTCCAATCGGCGATCGTTCTGGCGAAGGACTATAGCGGTGACACACGGCTGGTGGCGCATATCGTCCCTGGCACAGCAGGTTCGCCGCAGACTATGGAATTGCGCGACTTCCTCAAGAAACGGCTTCCGACTTACATGATCCCGGCGGGATTCGCCTTGCTGGATCAATTGCCTTTGACGAACCGAGGTAAAGTCGATCGCGCCAAACTCGCAGCGGACGCTCATCCGCTGAGAGCAGAAGGAAGCATTGCACCCAGGACCGAAACCGAGAAGGCCCTCGTCGAAATCTGGCAGGCGCTGCTTCAGGTTCACAACATCGGGGTGTTCGACAACTTCTTCGACCTCGGCGGCCATTCCTTACTGGCCGGCCAAACAAAGGCGCGCATCGAGAGCACTCTTCATGTCAGTGTGCCCATCAAGACCCTTTTTGCAGCCACCACAATCGCCGCGCTCGCCGCGGAGATCGATCTGAACCGAACCCGCTGGGCGGCCGATACTGGAAGCGACATTGCGCACGTTGAACCGAAAGGCCCCGAACCCGTATCGCTGGCGCAGGAGCAAGCTCTAAGGATCGAGCAGAAACTTCCGGGAATGCCTGAATTCAACCTGCGCTTCGCCTACTGGCTCAAAGGTCCGTTGAATCTCGCCTTGCTGAAACACAGCCTAGGCCAGCTCGTCCAGCGACACGATTTACTGCGCACTCGGTTCGCCTCGAAGGATGGGACGTTTGTCAGCGTAGCCAAACCGAACTCCGCCGTCTGCGTCCCTCTCGTTGTTCACGAGGTCACCACCCAAGAGGTCAACGGCAACGCTCGCGCGATGACATTGCTACGCAGGAAAGCGGAGTTGCTGGCGGAGCAGCAGGCCATGACCACTTTCGACGTTGCGCGACCGCCATTGCTTTACGTGCACGTCTTCCGCATCAGCAAAACAGACCATCTGCTTCTGCTTGTTGTTCACCACGTCATTGTCGATGGGTGGTCCGTCGAAGTTCTGATCGCAGAGCTGAGCGAATCCTACACCGCGCTTTGCGTCGGAGGGGATGGGTCCGTCAACAAGCTCAACCTGCAGTTTGCGGATTTTGCACGCTGGCAGCGCCAATGGCTGACAACCGCGCCGGCAAAGAGCCAGATAGCGTATTGGAATGACAGGCTGCAAGGGGCCATGCCGGTCTTCCCGGCACCTCCCCGCGGCAAGCACACAATGCTCGCTTCCTTGCGCGCAGAGGAAGCCATCGAACTTTCGAAGGACCTGAGCACCGGCCTGACACGTCTTAGCAGAGAACGTGGAGTCACTCTGTTCGTAAGCTTGCTAGCAGGCTTTCAGGCGCTGGTTCTAGCTCGATGCGACCGCGAAGATGTATGCATCGCTGTTGCCGGTGCCAATCGGGTGCGCAACGGTACAGCCAAGATGATCGGTCCACTGGTTAACACATTGCTTGTTAGAACCCGCCTCAGCGGCGATCTTTGCTTCGCTCAGGCGCTCGAGCTCGTTAAGAGCGCGGTTGTCGGGGCCATGGACAGGCAGGAGGTCCCATTCGATGCTTTGAGTTCCGCGCTTTCACGGGCGAACGCCGAAAACCTCGCCGCGTTGCATCAAGTGGCTTTTGATCTTCAGAGTGGCTTTCAGCGGCCGCCGAACCTGCACAATTTGACGGTTCGGCCTATCGGAAACTTCCACCGCGATCAGCCTTTACTCCCTCTCGATCTCACGTGGATCAAATTGACATTGAGAGAGACCGCGTCGGGCATCGCGGGCTTTTGCAACTACAAACGGGACTTGTTCAAACCCAATGCTGTCAAAAGGTGGATGGATGACTATAAGCGTATCTTGACCAATGCAGCGGCAAACCCAGAGGCTCCGCTTCGTGAGTTGATCGGTACTTGATGGTCGCAGATGGCTAACGGGCGCGCAGCTCACAACACCTTCTATGACAATGCCTCTCTCGAGAAATACGCTGCGTAGGCCGTACTTTCATGCACCAGCATTCTTCGTCGTAACCCCCGGCAGGCAAGCTCCGTCACCTCAGAATCCCCCCTCAATCGGTAGTGACTTGGATCGCCATCTACAATAGACTTTCATCAAAGCCGTTTGTATCGGCTTGGGGAGCAATAAGAAATGGCTGCACATTCTTTTCTGAAATTCGTTGCCGTCGATGATCTGACCCCCGCGCAGCGAAGGACCCTGAACAAGCAGTTGCGGAAGCAGAGACAAGAGATCAAAGCGGCATTGAAACTGGTCGAAAGCAATCTTGCACGCCTCGCCAAGGCGCAGGCTCGAAGCCGCAAGAAGTACTAGAATGCCGGGGTCAGCCAAGCAGGAGCTGACCTTTGCGTCGCTATGGGTCGCGGGACGATCAGTGGGATCACGGATCTCGTTGCTGGGGCGCGAGGGCCGGGATGATGTGACCACCAGGAACGTTGAAGTCGGCCACCTCCTTAGACTTCAGCGCCTGCACAGCGCACTCTGACGGGGTGTCGGCGCGCTCCTCATGCCGGTCTGGTTGCGCAACACTTCGACCGCCGACCGCACTCGGCGACCGTGCGCCCCACTATCCGCAGGTCGATGAGCGGTGC
>CADECW010000076.1 GCA_902825855.1 uncultured Rhodospirillales bacterium
TGATCTTCATCGCCATCGTCGGCGCCCTCGGGCTTAATATCCTGGTCGGCTACACGGGCCAGATCTCGATCGGTCACGGCGCCTTCATGTCGGTCGGCGCCTACACCGCGGCCAACCTCGCGGTGAAGCTCGACCTGCCGTTCTGGCTGACCTTGCCGGCCGGCGGCCTGATGGCGGCGCTGATCGGCGTCATCGTCGGAATGCCGAGCCTGCGCATCAAGGGGCTCTACCTCGCGATCGCCACGTTGGCCGGCCAGCTCATCATCGAATGGACGATCAACCGCGTGCCCGCCATCTCCGGCGGCGCTCAGGCCTCGATCGAGGTCGATCGCCCCAGCCTGTTCGGGTTCGCCTTCAACACTCAGGGCCGTCTTTACTTCTTCCTGCTGTTCTTCGCGGTGATCGCCATCATCGCGACCCTGAACCTGGTGCGCAGCCGCATCGGCAGGGCCTTCGTGGCGGTGCGCGACCAGGACATTGCCGCCGAGATCATCGGCATCAACATCTACCGCTACAAGCTGCTGGCCTTCGCCATCTCGTCCTTCTACGCCGGCGTCTGCGGCGTGCTCTACACCTACTATTTCGGCATCGCCAACTACGAGCAATTCCAGCTGATCGTGTCGATCGATTACCTCGCCATGATCATCATCGGCGGCTTGGGCTCGGTGCTGGGATCGATCTTCGGTGCGATTTTCGTCACACTGCTGCCCATCGCCATCCGCATTTTCATGGAGAATGTCGGGTCCCTGTTCTTCACCGCGGCGGAAATGGCCAATGTGATCTCGGGGCTGCGCCTGGGCGTATTCGGCGCGCTGATCATCTTCTTTCTCATCGTCGAGCCCGAAGGGCTCAATCGTCTGTGGAGGAATATCCGGAGCTATTTCCGGGTTTGGCCTTTCTCCTACTAGGAGCGGGGTTGTCGTTGAAAGGGAGGAACCCATGATGAGGTTCGTTAAGAGTCTGCTGGGAGCGGCGGCAACGACCGCGGCTCTTGCCATCGGCGGGGGTCAGGCCTTCGCCCAAAAGGAAGTCATCTTCGGCCTCCAGTGCGACCGCACCGGGCCGACGGCGAACGTGGGCACCGTGTTGTGCCCCGGCTATCAAGACTACATCGCCCTGATCAACAGCAAGGGCGGTGTCGAGGGCCACAAGATCAAGGTCATCGAGATCGACAACGAGTACAAGGTGCCGCCGGCCATCGAGGCCCATGAGCGCTTCAAGAAGGAGGGCGCGCTGGTGGAAGGCCTCTACGGCACGCCGCAGACCGCCGCGCTGAACAAGAAGCTGGAAGAGGACAAGATCCTCGGCACGTCGCCCGGCTTCGGCACCGCCTCGGCGGCCGACGGCAAGCGCTACCCGTACACTTTCCCGATCGCGGCCAGCTACTGGTCGCAGGCCGGGGCGGCGGTGCAGTTCGCCAAGGAGCGGCTGGGTGGAAACCTGAAGGGCAAGAAGATCGCCTACGTCTACTACGACAATCCGGCAGGCAAGGAGCCGCTCGCTGTCCTCGAGGACATGCAGAAGACGGAAGGCTTCGAGATGCGCACTTTCGCCGTCCCGGCGCCGGGTCTGGAGATGGGTGCGCAGATTCTCGATATCACCGGCCGCTTCAAGCCGGACTTTATCATCACCCATCTGTTCGGGCGCGCCCCGTCGGTCTCCATCAAGGAGCTGAAGGGCAAGGGCTTCCCGCTCAGCAAGGTGGTGGCGCTGGTGTGGGGCAGTTCCGAGGCGGACATCATCGCGGCTGGTGGCATGGGCGTGGCCGAGGGCTACAACACCATCCAGTTCGCCGGCGTCGGCAAGGACTTCGCGGCGATCAAGGACATCGAGGCCATGTACAAGGCCCAGGGCAAGCAGCCGCCGAAGGAGATGGATTCGACGGTGCTATACAACCGCGGCGTCCTCGTCGCGGCGCTGCATGTCGAGGCCCTGCGCAACGCCATCAAGGCCAAGGGCGGCGCCACGCCGAACTCGGAAGAGGTCAAGAAGGGCATGGAGTCGATCAAGGGCTTTACGCTGGGCGGCCTCGTCCCGCCGATGGAGATCACGCCGGCCGACCACGAGGGCGGCGGCTGGGTCGAGATATGGACGGTAAAGGGCGGCAAGCTCGAGCGGACCAAGGCGTGGTTCCAGGGCTATCGCGACGTGATCCAGAAGCACCTCGCGGCCGAAGCCTCGAAGTCCTGAAGACGTAAAAGGTGCGGGCGGCGATTCGCCGCCCGCTTCCCTCGACGGGGCCTGCCATGCTGGCGATCAACAACATCGAAGTCGTCTACGACCGGGTCATCCTCGTCCTGAAAGGGGTGTCGATCGATGTCGGCGAAGGCAGGATCACGACCCTGCTGGGCGCCAACGGCGCCGGCAAGACGACGACGCTCAAGGCGATCTCCGGCGTGCTTCGCTCGGAGCGCGGCGAGGTCACCAAGGGCACCGTGCAGCTCGGCGAGAAGCGCATCGACGGCATGCGCGCCCATGACGTGACGCGGCTCGGCCTCGTCCAGGTGTTCGAGGGCCGGCGCGTGTTCGAGAACCTCACCACCGAGGAGAACCTGGTCGCCGGCGGCCATGTGCAGAACGCGGGCGCGGTGAAGCAGGGCATCGAGCTGGTCTATTCGTACTTCCCGCGGCTCAAGGAGCGGCGCGCGCAGGTCTCGGGCTACCTGTCGGGCGGCGAGCAGCAGATGCTGGCGATCGGCCGTGCGCTGATGAGCCAGCCCAAGGTCGTGCTGCTCGACGAGCCGTCGCTCGGGCTCGCTCCGATGCTGGTCGAGGAGATCTTCGGCATCGTCGGCCGCCTGGTGCAGCAGGAGAAGCTGTCGGTGCTGCTGGTCGAGCAGAACGCCACCATGGCGCTCGGTATCGCCGACCACGGCTATGTCATGGAGAACGGCCGCATCGTCCTCGAGGGGCCGGCCGCCAAGCTGCGCGACAATTCGGACATCAAGGAATTTTACCTGGGCCTGAACGAAGGCGGGGCGCGCAAGTCCTATCGCGATACCAAGCACTACAAGCGGCGCAAACGCTGGCTTTCCTAAGCCTGCTGTACCGCACGCTGGCGAGGGCGCGTGGCCGCGAGACCGCGCGCGGTCCGGAAGAATATGAGCTACGCTGCGGGATGCGCTCGGCCTTGGCGTTCCTGCTTCCTCTCGTGGTTGCCCTGCCGGCGGCGGGGCAGACGCCGCTCGCTCAGCAGTGCGCAGTGTTCGGCGAAGCCCAGTACCGCAAGCTCAGCCCGTCGATCGATCGCATCACAGCGCTCGAATTTCCGCCGCCGGCGTTGGAGCGGGTCGAGGCCCAGGCGGGTTCGCAGACCGTCAGCGCGGCAGTGACGATGCGCGGCAAGCTCACGTTCCGCAACGGCCCTCCGTTCGAGACGCACTTCGTCTGCCTGCTGGATGCCCAGCGCCGGCCGCTGTTCTTCTACGCCCTGCCGGCCCTGGCAACGCGCGGGGCCCCGACACCCGTGACCCGCGGCGGAACTCCTGCGCCTCCGCTGCCGACCAACGATACGCCGACCTTGCCGCTCGGCCAGGCGCCCGCCGCGACCGAGCCGACCCGCCCGCCCTTGCCGGCAAGCGCCGTCCGGCTGCGTGGGCTGGTGCGAGACTTGGGCGGCCGCCTCCAGCTCATGCCGTGTGACGGCGCGCCGCTCACCCTGGAGGACCGCACGCCGCAGCAGGAACTCACGCGTGCCCTGCGAGAGCTGACGACGGGCAAGGAAGGCCGGCCGATGTTCGTCGAGCTCTACGGCAGCCGCGAGGTCGGGCTGGGAGCCGGCATCGCCGCCCTGGAGCTGCGCCGGGCGGCGGTCGAGACGGCCGGCTGCCGGGAGCGGTTCGACCATCGCGAATGGATCGGCTTGGGTAACGATCCGTCCTGGCGACTCGAAGTAACATCGCGAGACATGGTCATCGGCGTTCTGGGCGGCTCGCCGACATTGCGCGTGAGCCACGCCGGCCCCGAGCGGCATGACGGCGCGGTCATGTACACGTCTGCCGACGGGCCCGAGCCTGCAATCCTGATCAACGAACAGCGCTGCGTCGATTCACAATCGGGCTCGCTGTTCGCCTACTTCGTCCAGATAAGGAACGAGGGCCGGACCCTGGTCGGCTGTGCCGCGCACAATCCCGGCATGCCAGCACCCTGAACGAGCGCCTGTAGAGTAGGAGGAGGGGATATGGATGACATCGAACGCCTCAAGGAAGCGATCGGTTCGGCCCGGCGCATCGTCGCCTTCACCGGCGCCGGCATCTCGACTGAATCCGGCATCCCGGACTTCCGCTCGCCGGGCGGCATCTGGACCAAGTACAAGCCGATCTACTTCGACGACTTCATGGCGTCGGAGGAGATGCGGCGCGAATCCTGGCGCCGCAAGTTCGCCACCGATGAGACCATGCTCAAGGCCGAGCCAAATGCCGGCCATCGCGCGCTCGCCAAGCTCATCGACCAGGGGCGCATGAGCGCCATCATCACCCAGAACGTCGATGGCCTGCACCAGCGCTCGGGCGTGCCCGATTCCAGGGTGATCGAGCTGCATGGCAATACCACCTACGCCAGCTGCCTCGATTGCGGTCATCGCCACGAGCTCGAGCCGATCCGGAAGGCCTTCCTCGGCTCGGGCGAGCTGCCCCTGTGCGATAAGTGCGACGGCATCGTGAAGACGGCAACGATCTCGTTTGGTCAGGCCATGCCCGAGATCCAGATGGCGCGGGCCCAGGACGAGACGATGAACTGCGACCTGTTCATCGTGCTCGGGAGTTCCCTGGTGGTCTATCCGGCAGCGGGTTTCCCGCGCATCGCCAAGCGCAAGGGGGCCAAGCTGGTTATCCTCAATCGCGACGCCACCGACCAGGACGACGATGCCGATCTGGTGATCCATGGAGAAATTGGCCCGACTATGAGCAAGGCGGTTGGCGTGAACTAACAGTCTTCGTTGCAGCACGTGATCGGACGCGGTTTAATCATCTGCTGTCGAGGAGACGAGGATGAGGATCAATCGCAGGCGCATGTTGCTCGGCGGTCTGGGCACGGCACTGGCAGCCTCACAGACGCACGCGCAGGACGTCACGTTCTTTCGCATCGCCACCGGCGGCACGGCCGGCACCTATTTCCCGATCGGCGGCCTGATCGCCAACGCCATCTCGAACCCGCCGGGCTCCCGCACCTGTGCCGACGGCGGCTCGTGTGGGGTGCCGGGTCTGGTCGCAACGGCGGTGGCCTCAAACGGCTCGGTCGCCAACGTCAGCGCCATCGCCAGCGGCTCCGCGCAGTCGGGCTTTACCCAGTCGGACATTGCCTACTGGGCGTTCAACGCCAGTGGCATCTACGAAGGTCGGCCCAAGGTCGATGTGCTGCGCGCCGTCGCCAACCTCTATCCAGAAACCTTCCATCTGGTCGCGCGCAAGGGCGCGGGAATCAAGACGATCAAGGACCTCGCGGGCAAGCGCGTCTCGCTCGATGAGCCGGGTTCGGGGACGCTGGTCGATGCCCGCCTGATCCTGGCGGCCTATTCCCTGACCGAAAGGGACTTGAAGGCCGAGTATCTCAAGTCGCAGCAGGCGGCCGACAAGCTTAAGGACAATGCCCTCGACGCCTTCTTCAGCGTCTCGGGCTGGCCGCTGGGCGCCATCGCCGAGCTGGCAGCGACTACCGGCATCGATCTGGTGCCGATCGACGGACCGGAGGCGGAGAACCTGGTCAAGGCGTACAGCTTCTTCGCCCTCGACGAGATTCCCGAAGGTGCCTACAAGGGGGTCGCCGGCGTGAAGACGGTGAGCGTCAACGCGATCTGGGCGACCTCGAGCAAGCAGCCCGAGCCGCTCATCTACGCCATCACCGCCGCGCTCTGGAATCCCAGCACGCGCAAGCTGCTCGATTCCGGTCACTCCAAGGGCAGGGTGATCCAGTTCGAGACGGCGACACAGGGCCTGGGCATCCCGCTGCATGCCGGGGCCGAGAAGTTCTACAAGGAGAAGGGCCTCATCAAGTAGGCCCGATCGGCAGCAGCGCTATCGGAGAACGTCATGCGGTTGAAGGGTAAGGTCTGCGTCGTCACGGCGGCGGGGCAGGGGATTGGTGCGGCGACGGCGCGGGCGTTTGCGCGCGAGGGCTCGACGGTCTGGGCGACCGATGTAGACGAGGGCAAGCTCGCGGCGCTGAAGGGTGTCGAGGGCGTTCGCCTGCACAAGCTCGATGTTCTCGACAAGGCCGCGATCGTCGCCCTGGCCGGGGAAATCGGTGCCGTGGACGTGCTCTTCAACTGCGCGGGCTTCGTCCATCACGGTGCGGTGCTGGAGGCCTCGGACCATCAGTGGGACTTCGCCCTCAATCTCAACGTCCGCAGCATGTTCTGGACGATCCAGGCCTTCCTGCCCGGCATGCTGGAGAAGGGGGGCGGCTCGATCGTCAACATGTCGTCGGCCGCCTCGTCGGTGAAGGGCGCGGCGCTGCGCTGCATCTACGGCACCACCAAGGCGGCAGTCATCGGCCTTACCAAGTCGGTGGCGGTCGACTATGTCGCCAGGGGTGTGCGCTGCAACGCGATCTGTCCGGGCACTGTCCAGACACCGTCGCTCGACGAGCGCATTGCCTCCCTGGGCGGCGGACAGGATGCCCGGAAGTTCTTCATGCAGCGCCAACCGACCGGACGCTTCGGCTCGGCCGAGGAGATCGCCGCTCTCGCAGTTTACCTGGCCAGCGACGAAGCAGCCTTCACGACCGGTACGGTCAACGTGATCGACGGCGGGTGGAGCGTCTGAGCGTGGACATGTCCGCCGTCACGGCCCGGGCCCCGGTAATCCCGGTGCTGACGATCGAGCGCCTCTCAGATGCCGTGCCGCTCGCCCGGGCACTGGTGAAAGGCGGCCTGCCGGTCCTCGAGATAACGCTTCGCACCCAAACTGCCATGGCGGCCCTGGGTGCCATCGCCAATGAGGTCCCCGACGCCGTGGTCGGGGCTGGCACGGTCCTGGAAGCTGCCCAGGTCGAGCAGATTCAGAGGCTGGGAGCCAAGTTCGCTGTCAGCCCGGGCTGTACGCCAGGCCTTGTTGCAGCGACCAGGTCCGCCGGCCTGCCGTACCTGCCCGGCGTGCAGACCGTATCGGAGGCGATGGCCCTCGCCGAGCAGGGATACCAGGTCCTGAAGTTCTTCCCGGCAGAGCCTGCGGGCGGGCTTGCTTGGCTGAAGGCGGTCGGCGGTCCGTTGGCCGGCTTGCGCTTCTGCCCGACCGGCGGAATAGGCGCCGATACAGCCCAGAGTTACCTGGCTTTGCCCAACGTCGCCTGCATCGGCGGATCGTGGATCGCGCCTGCCGCAGCGGTAGATGCCAAAGATTGGTCACAGATCGAGCGGCTGGCCGCCGCAGCCTCGAAGTACAAACGGTCCTAGCGTAAAGTGCGAAAAGATGCTTCAAAGGCAATGCAAGGACGGGCTGTCTTCATGAAGAGTTTGACGATTGCGGCGACCCTGTTGTTGGCCGTTGTTGGTACTGCAAAGGCCGATGCGGTCCTCGTCCTCAATTCCGAGGAAGCCTCCTACAGCATCCTGAGCCGCGCCACGCGCACCGAACTGTCGCGCCATCCGGTGGGACGCGAGCCGCATCACCTGATAGTGACGCCCGACGGCAAGGAACTGCTGATCGGCTCGACCGCGACCAATGAACTGCTGGCGCTGGATGCCAAGACCGGAGAGCGGCGGCGCGTCGTCAGCAACATCATCGATCCCTACCAGCTTGGCTTCAGCGGCGACGGCAAGTGGTTCGTCACGGTCGCCTACCGTCTGGACCATGTCGACATCTTCCACGCCGACGGTTTCAAGCTCGCCGGCCGCATCTTCATCGACGGGCTGCCGAGCCACATGGCGTTCGACGCCGAATCCAAGACCGTGTTCGTGTCGCTGCAGCAGAGCGGCCGGCTTGCCGCCTTCGACCTCGCGACACAGACCCTGAAGTGGAACGTCCACGTCGGCAGCACACCGGCCGGTGTCCTCATGCTGCCCGACAATAAACGTGTGCTGGTGGCGCTGACGGGCGAGGATGGCATCGCCATCGTCGATCCTAAGGACGGCAAGGTCACGGGCCGCCTGCAAACCGGCAAGGGCGCACACAATTTCTGGGGCAAAGGCGATGGCCGTCACTGGTTCGTAAGCAACCGGGTCGAGGGAAGCGTCTCCCTCATCGACACGCAGGACATGAAGGTCGTTGGCGTCGTGAAGGTGCCGGGCGGCCCCGACTGCATGGACATCACGGCCGACGGCAAGGAGCTTTGGGTGACCCAGCGCTTCCTGCGCCGCGTCGCCGTGGTCGATCTCGAGCAGATGAAAGTGGTCGCCAGCGTTCCCGTCGGAAAGTCGCCGCACGGCGTGTTCATGTTGAACCCGGGACCGGCCGCACCGGGATCGCCAGTGAGTCCGGCCAGCGGACCAGTGCGCGCGGTGTCGACGGGCTCCGGCGCGACGCGATAGCCGGCTGCGCCAATGGGCGAGCTTACCGATCTCTGGGTTGGCGTTCAGAGCTGGCTGTTCGAGACCTTTGTCGGGCCGGTAATCTTCTGGCTTGGCCAGATGGCCTGGTATGAGCCGGCCTACAACGCCGTCGAATTCGTCATGCTTGGGGTCCTGCAGATCGCGGTGATCGCGCTGGGCATGCGTTTCCTCGAGAAGCGCTGGCCGCTGGAGAAGCAGGGTGAGGACCGGCTGATCGGCGTCGATCGCGTCTACACTGTCCTGAACAAGCTAGGCATCGTTCCGTTCGCGATCTTCGTCATCACCTACCCCATCTCCCAGGAGATCGAACTGCTGATGCGGAGTTGGGGCATGGCGCCGCCGCGGCTCGAGCGACTGCTGCCGTGGCTGGGCGACAACGTGCTCGCCTCGTTCCTGGTCTATTTCGTGCTCTACGATTTCGCGGCCTATTGGCTGCACCGCGCCCAGCATGCCGTTCCGTGCTGGTGGGCCCTGCACAGCCTGCATCACAGCCAGCGCCGCATGACGGTGTGGTCGGACGACCGCAATCATGTGCTCGACGATCTTGTGACGACGCTGGCTCTGGTGCTGTTCTCGCAGCTGGTCGGCGTGCAGCCCGGCGAGTATGTCACCATTCTGGTGGTTGGCCGGCTGGTCGAGAGCTGGAGCCACGCCAATGTCGACATGAGCTTCGGCAGGATCGGAGAGCGGCTGCTCGTAGGTCCGCGTTTCCACCGCCTGCATCACGCCCTTGCCAATCCCGAGGAGCGCCATATCCACGATCACAACTTCGCGCCGGTGTTTCCGATCTGGGACATTCTGTTCGGCACCGCGATCTACGACGGAAAGCAGCGGCCGACGGGCGTCGACGATCCGTCGATCGACGCCGACAACGGCCGCGGCTGGCTTGCCCAACAGGTGATGGTGCTCGCTCGGTTCCTGCGGGCGATTACCCCGCGCTTCCTGCGCGCGCCATTTCAGCCCGGACTTCGGCCGCCCGCGGAATAGGCGTCACCGCCCCGTAGCCCTTGGTCGACAGGGCCGCCGCGACGTTGGCATAGCGCGCCGCGACCTCGAGATCGTCGCCCGCCAGCAGGCGTGCCAGGAACGATCCGTCGAATGTGTCCCCCGCGCCGGTCGCGTCGACGGCTTCGACGCGATGGCCGGGTACACGGAACCGCGCCTTTGGCGTCGCGACCAGACAGCCATCGGCCGACATCTTCAGCGCAACGAGGGGTGCGCCGAGTTCGAGGTAGTGGTCGACGATGGCATCGGGCTCGTCGTGGCCGGTGAGTTGCTGGGAATCGTCGAGGCTTGGCAGCAGGATATCGCAGCGCGCCGCCGTAAGGTCGATGGTCGCCCGGGCCTTGTCGATGTCCCATAGCCTCAGGCGCAGGTTGGTGTCGTAGGAGATCTTCACGCCGGCGGCGCGCGCCGCCGAGATCGCTGCATCGCAGGTCTTGCGCGCGCTCTCGCTGATCGCCTGGCCTATCGCCGACAGGTGGAACATGCGGGCGCCGGCGATGTACGCCGTTGGCAAGGTCTCGGGTGTCATCAGCGAGGCCGCCGAGTTCTTGCGCAGGTAGTCGAACTTGTGGCCGGCCGGGCCGTGCGTCACGAAACTGACGCCGGTCGGCGCGGTGGGATGACGGCTCACGCACGATGCATCGAGGCCTTCGGATTGCCAGAGCTCGACGAAGGCGTCGCCCATCCAGTCCTGGCCGAGATTGGTGATATAGCCGGCCGAGGCTCCCTGGCGGGTGGCGGCGATGGCGACGTTCTGCGAATCGCCACCGAAGCCTTGCAGCCAGGTGCGGCCGTCGCCTTCCTTGGGCCGATTGAATTCGATCAGCGGTTCGCCGATGGAAACGAGAGCGGGAGAGGTGGACATGACGCTTCAGGTTTCCCATGGTGCGATCTCGCACTCAACTCCGAACACCATCTCCGGCTGAGGGAGGATGCAATGGCTGAGCAGGACGCCAAGGCCAGCGGACCCGATCTGAGCGAGGGAATTGCCTTCGCCGATCTTGCCGACGGCACCATGCTGCTGGGCCATGTCGGCGACGAGGAGGTGCTGGTGGCCCGCCGAGGCGCCGAGCTGTTCGCCGTCGGAGCGCACTGCAGCCACTATCACGGCCCGCTCGCCGAGGGTTTGCTGGTCGGCGACACGGTGCGCTGCCCCTGGCATCACGCCTGTTTCAGTCTGCGCACCGGCGAGGCGCTGGCGGCGCCGGCCTTCAGCGCGATCGACTGCTGGTCGGTCGAGCAACGGGACGGCAAGGTCTTCGTGAGAGAGAAGCGGCCGGCTGCCGCCAAGCCTGCACCCAGGCTGGGCGGCAAGGCGCCGGACAAGGTGGTGATCGTGGGCGGCGGTGCAGCAGGCTTCGCGGCCGCCGAGATGCTGCGGCGCGAGCAGTACAAAGGCAGCATCGTCATGCTGAGCAACGACGATGCCGCTCCGGTCGATCGCCCGAACCTGTCCAAGGACTACCTGGCGGGTAACGCACCCGAGGAATGGGTCCCGCTGCGTGGCGACGACTTCTATGCGGAGAACGGCATCGACCTGCGGCTAAAGTCGACTGTCGCGAGTATCGACGCTCGCGCGCGCGAGCTCGTGTTGTCGGACGGCGGCAAGGTCGCCTACGACCGGCTGCTGTTGGCGACCGGAGCGGAACCGGTGCGACTGTCCATTCCAGGAGCCGGACCCTCGCAGATCCACGTGCTGCGCAGCCTGGCCGACAGCCGGGCGATTATCGAGCGCGCGAAGTCCGCCAAGCGGGCCCTGGTGATCGGCGCGAGCTTCATTGGCCTCGAGGTAGCGGCTTCGCTGCGCCATCGCGGGATCGAAGTCCACGTCGTGGCACCGGAGAAGCGTCCGATGGAGCGCATCCTGGGGCCGGGAATGGGCGACTTCGTGCGCGCCCTGCACGAGGAACACGGCGTCGTCTTCCATCTCGAGGACACGGTTGCCGGCATCGCCGGCAACAAGGCGACGCTGAAGAGCGGCGGCTCGCTGGAGGTGGACCTCGTGGTCATGGGTGTCGGCGTGCGGCCCCGTCTCGAGCTGGCCGAGAAGGCGGGACTCAAGATCGACCGCGGCCTGGCCGTCGACGCCTTCCTGGCGACCAGCGCCCCGGAAATCTACGCCGCCGGCGACATCGCGCGCTGGCCTGATCCGCATAGCCGGCAGTCGATCCGGGTCGAACACTGGGTCGTCGCCGAGCGCCAGGGGCAAGTCGCTGCCCTGAACATGCTCGGCCTGCGCCAGAAGTTCGACGCCGTGCCGTTCTTCTGGAGTCAGCACTACGACGTGCCGATCAACTATGTCGGCCACGCCGAGAAGTGGGACGAGCTTGTGGTCGACGGCGACATCGCCGGTAGGGACTGCCTTGTGCGCTACAAGCAGGATGGCCGCACCCTCGCCGCAGCCTCGATCTACCGCGACGTCGCGAGCCTGCAGGAAGAAGTTGCGATGGAGAGGCAGGTGGCCTGATCAGCGGGAGTGCAGAGCGATGGGATCGCCTTGGCGTGATATGGGGAGGTGAAACAGGCGCGCTCGGGCTGTAGGCTCTGGCAACAAACCGGAGGAACGAGGATGGTCGACAAGAAGGGCGACAACGGAAAACAGCGCCGGCTGCGCAGCCGGGACTGGTTCGATGCCCCGGGCGATCCGACCATGGCCGCGCTGTATCTCGAGCGCTATCTGAACTTCGGGCTGACGCTGGCCGAACTGCACAGCAACCGGCCGATCATCGGCATCGCTCAGACCGGCAGTGATCTCTCCCCCTGCAACCGCCATCATCTGCAGCTTGCCGAGCGGGTGCGCGACGGCATTCGTGACGCCGGCGGCATCCCCATCGAGTTCCCGGTCCATCCCATCCAGGAGACCGGCAAGCGTCCGACGGCCGCGCTCGATCGCAACCTTGCCTATCTCAGCCTGGTCGAAAGCCTGTACGGCTACTTCTTCGACGGCGTCGTGCTGACCACGGGCTGCGACAAGACCACGCCAGCCATGATCATGGGCGCCTGCACGGTCAACATTCCAGCCATCGTGTTGTCCGGCGGCCCGATGCTCGACGGCCACTATGCCGGGGGCCTGGCCGGGTCGGGCACCGTCGTCTGGTACGCCCGCCAGGAGCTGGCGGCGGGACGCATCGACCTGAAGCAGTTCCTCGAGATGGTGGCTTCCAGCGCGCCCAGCGTCGGCCACTGCAACACTATGGGCACGGCGTTGTCGATGAACAGTATGGCCGAAGCGCTTGGCCTGTCGTTGACCGGCTGTGCCGCGATTCCCGGGCCCTACCGCGAGCGCGGCCAGATGGCCTACGAGACCGGCAGGCGCATCGTCGACATGGTGTGGGAGGACCTGAAGCCGTCCGACATCCTGACCCGCAAGGCATTCGAGAACGCCATCGTGGCGGCAAGCGCGCTCGGCGCCTCGACCAACTGCCCTCCGCATGTCAACGCCATCGCGCGCCACATCGGCGTCAAGCTCGACAACGCCGACTGGGACAGGATCGGATACGACATCCCCTTGCTGGTCAACTGCATGCCGGCCGGCGAGTATCTCGGCGAAGCATTCCATCGCGCTGGTGGCGTACCGACTGTGATGGCCGAGCTTCTCAGGAAGAAGAAGGGCCACGGCGATGCGCTCACCGTGACCGGCAAGACCATGGCGGAGAATCTCGCCACGGCGAAGCCGGCCGACGGCGACGTCATCAAGAGTTACGACAAGCCGATGTTGGGCCAGGCAGGCTTCGCCGTGCTCCAGGGCAACCTGTTCGATTCGGCGATCATGAAGACCTCGGTGATCTCCGAAGAATTTCGCAAGAAGTATCTTGAGCGCGCGGGCGATCCCGATGCCTTCGAGGGCACGGCGATCGTGTTCGAGGGGCCCGAGGACTATCATCACCGGATCAACGATCCTGCCCTGCCGATCGACGAGAACAGCATCCTGTTCATCCGCAACGTCGGCCCGGTGGGGTATCCCGGTGCGGCCGAGGTGGTGAACATGCTGCCGCCTGACCGGCTGGTGAAAGGCGGTGTGCTGCTGTTGCCGTGCGTCGGCGACGGCCGCCAGAGCGGTACCTCGGCAAGCCCGTCGATCCTCAATGCCTCGCCGGAGGCCGCAGTCGGCGGCGGGCTGGCGCTGCTCAAGACCGGCGACAAGGTGCGCGTCGATATCGGCAAGCGCCGCGCCAACATCCTGATCCCGGACAAGGAACTGGCCGAGCGCAAGGCGGCGTGGAAGCCGCACGTCAAGGAAAGCCAGACGCCGTGGCAGGAGCTGCAGCGCAAGTTCGTCGGCCAGCTCGCCAGCGGCGCCTGCCTGGACTTCGCGGTCAACTATCAGAGGATCGTCGAGACCAAGGGCGTGCCCCGACACTCGCATTAGCGGCTCCTGCCGCCTTGCGAGGGAGGCCAGACGAACCGAGCGATGAGTCAGAAATCAGGCACCGCGCGATCTGGCGGCCCCCGTCGCTTCACACACAAGCAGGGCCACTATCTGGCTTTCATCTGCGTCTACAAGCGCATGTTCGGGAAGGCGCCGGCCGAAGCCGACATGCAACGCCACTTCCGCGCCAGCTCACCCTCCGTCCACCAGATGGTCATCGGCCTCGAGCGCGATGGCTTCATTCGACGCCAGCCAGGCATCGCTCGCAGCATCGACATCCTGCTCCCGACAGACCAACTGCCCATCAGCGACTGGCTAAACGCCAACCCGTCAAAACCTCTGTGACGAGCTACTAGCGCAACTGTCCGAATGCCGCGCCCGCTTGGGCGTCTGGCCCGCCCGCCTCATGATCAAGGGCTCGGCGGAGCGCTCGCAGTCAACGAAACAGCCGCTGCTCGACGGAGATCGGCAAGTCGGAGCGGGGAATCAGGATGATCGCCCAAGGCGAGGTCGGCTGCCCGACCGGACGAGTCGTGGGCGGTGGGGAAGGCGGGAGATTGGAGCTTGTGCCGGATGGCGCGAAGCCCGCACCGGCACCGGCGGCGAAGCCGCTCGGCGGCGCGCTGGCGACTGGCCGCGGTGGCGAGGAGGGGGCAGGCGTGCGCTGCGCCATCATGATTTCTGCCGGCATACGCTCTTCGAAGACCACGACGATGCGGTCACGGCGGCGGCTGGTCGACAGGATGTTGACCGAGTAGCCCTCGCTGGAGCGGCGGCCCAGGAATATGCCGACGGCATTCATGCGGCCGGGCTCGAACAAGTCGGGCGCGGGACTGCCGACCCGACCCCACAGGCTGCGCCATTCCGCGATGGTACCGGCGACGACTTGCTCAGGCTGCCGGGAGATTGCCGTTGCGCCGGCCCAATGACGTCCCTCGATAGCTTGCGCCAGGACTTTGGCGGCTGGCATCAGCAAGGCGCCTGCGCCAATCGCGCCATACGACAGAAGCCGCCGACGCGGCAGATGATGAACGGAGGAGGGAACTGTTCTCGCGTCTAATCGCACAACAGATCTCGGGACTCGGGCTGGACTCAATGAGTGTCCGAAATGACCACTACACTTTGGCTCAATTGAGGCTGGGCCAGCTATGGTTCGTAGTGTTGTCGTATCAATCATTGCTGCGTGTGACTTTCGTGCAACACGCTCGCTGTTCCAGTCCGGTCAGCGACGTTTCCGCATGAGCCATGCCACGGGTGGCGGCCGGCTCTCCGCCCGGATGCAAAACCCGCCGTGGCAGCCTCAAGCGCGGGTTGGCCCGACGAGATTCCAGGCGAGCTGACCGGCCCGGTTGAGCGCGGTTCTTGCCGGCTGGCCGCGGTTTCTTTCGCTGCGACGAGCCGCGGGCGTATGCTGACGACAACACGGCGATGGGTGGTTTGGGATGAAAACGGCAATGGATGACCAGTCGGTGGCGCAGCGTGTGCTCGACCATATCGCCAACGGCACGACCGACGTCGGCGAGGAGGTCTGGCGTGAGCCGGTCGCAAATTATCAATCGAACGAGCGGCTGACGGCGGAGATCGAGCGAGTGCTGCGTCGGTCACCGACGCCGTTCTGTCCGGCGGCGGCACTGCCCGAGGTTGGCTCCTTCATCGCGCGCGAGGCGGCCGGCACGCCGACGGTCGTAGTGCGCGGCCACGACGGCAAGGTACGCGCCTTTCGCAATGCCTGCCGTCATCGCGGGATGCAGGTGGCGAGCGATTCGGGCTGCGCACGCGCCTTCGTCTGCCGCTATCACGGGTGGACTTACAATCTCGAAGGCAGTCTGCGCCACATCCCGCACGAGGAAGGCTTTCCCGGCTTCGACAAGGAGGCGCATCCGCTGGTGTCGATGCCCGCGAGCGAGCGCTTCGGCCTGGTGTTCGTGACACAGGACACACCGGCGCTGGGCGACGATGCGCTGGGCGGCCTGGACAGGCTGATCTCACCCGAGCAGCGTCTTTTCGCGACCGCCGAGCGCGAGTTCGAGGTCAACTGGAAGATCCTGCTGGAAGGCTTCATCGAGGGCTATCACATCAAGTCTACTCACCCCGAGAGCTTTTTGCCCTACGGCTTCGACAACCTGAACGTCGTTGACTTTTTCGGCCGGCACAGCCGTGTCACTTACCCGTTCCAGCGCATCAAGAAACTCGCCAGGGTGCCGCCGGCCGAGCGTCGGGTCGACGGTCTGCTGACCTACGTCTACCATCTGTTTCCCAACGTTCTGATCACGGTACTGTCGCGGCACACGAACGTGTTGATCCTGGAGCCGCTCGCTGTCGATCGCACCCGGCAGATCACCTACACGCTGACCAACGGCGGCGGAGATGATCCCGCCGCCTTGGCCGAGGCCAGGCGCGACGCCGACTTCGTCGGCAATACCGGCGCGCAGGAAGACCGCGCCGTGGTGCAGGCGATCCAGCGGGGGCTGGGCAGTCGCGCCAACGACGCCTTCACGTTCGGCCACTACGAAAGTGCCATCGTCCACTTCCACAAGACGCTGACGGCGGCGTTGGCTTGAACCTTCCTTCCCAGTACGCCCATCTAACTCCGCTTCGCGCGATCTGCAGCGTTGGTCGACTGGATCTGTTCGCGGATGCGGCGCCAGTCGTCTTCGCTGTATGCCATCATGCTCGAGAAAGTGCCGTTGCCCATGATGCCCATGGCGCCGTCGATAGCGATGATCTCGCCGTTGATATACTCGACCTCGTCGCTCATCAGGAACGCCGCCATGTTGGCGAGTTCGCTCGGCCGGCCGACGCGGCCCAGGGGGTTGCGCGCCTTGTAGCGGTCGTCGTCGGCCTCCTTCATTGGATTGAGCCGCGCCCACGCGCCCTCGGTCGGGAAGGGGCCGGGAGCGATGGCGTTCAACCGGATGCCATGGCGGCCCCACTCGACGGCCAGGCTCTGGGTCATCACCGCGACACCCGCCTTGGACATAGCTGAGGGCACGACGAACGGGCTGCCGGTCCACACCCAGGTCGTCAGGATGCTGAGCACGCTCGCCTTGCGTTTCGAGGCGATCCAGCGCTTGCCGCAGGCGTTGGTCGTATAGAACGTGCCGTGCAGGACGATGTTGGCGATGGCGTCGAAAGCCCGCGGGCTGAGGTCCTTGGTCTGGGAGATGAAGTTTCCTGCAGCATTGTTGACCAAGCCATCGAGCGGGCCGCTCGTCCAGATGCGGTCGACCATCTCCTCGACCGCCGTAGCGACCCTGATATCTACCGTATGGGTTTCGACTCGCCGGCCGGGATGCCTGGCCATCACCTCCTTCGCGGTCTCTTCGAGGACGGCGCCGCGCCGGCCGCAGATGACACAATCGGCACCCAGTTCGACGAACTTCTCCACCATGATCCGGCCGAGGCCGGTGCCACCGCCGGTAACGAGAAAACGCTTTCCCTTGAACAGATCGGTCCGGAACATCAAAGGCACCCCAGATTGCAGTGTCAGTGTCATCTAACCCGACCGAAAGTTCCTTTCTAGGACTGTTGCACGCCCGGGTTTGGGTGCTAGGATTTCTGAATAACAACATGGGATCGTTGAAAATGACGACCCAACAGGGAGAGACGAGCGGGGACGTCGGTACGGTTGAGCTGCGTGGTAAGGTCAAGTGGTTCAACGCGGTCAAGGGTTATGGGTTTTTGGCCCTCGACGCCGATAATAGCGACGCGTTCCTGCATGTAACGACACTGCGCCAAGCCGGGCATGAGGATCTCAAGCCCGGTGCGACAGTGACTTGCGCCGGCGTGCGCGGCCCCAAAGGCTGGCAGGTCATGAAGGTGCTCGACGTCGATTCGTCGACAGCGGTAGCGACCCCGCCCAAGCCGCCGCCGATACCCGACGGCATCGCCATGGGCGACTACATCGCCGCCTTGGTCAAATGGTACAACAACGAGCGCGGCTACGGCTTCGTCACGCGCGAGGCGACCGAAGGCGACATCTTCGTGCATGCCGCGGTGCTGCGCCGCCACGGCATGGAATCGCTGGCGCCCGGCCAGAAGGTGATGATCCGTATCGCCGAGGGGCAGAAGGGCCTGCAGGTCGTCGAGATCAGGGCGGCTTAGAACTACCTGATCTCGCGCAAATAGCTGTCGAGCGGCGGTGCCTGCTTGATCAGGCCACGCTTTACCAGGAAGTCGGCGAACGCCGTGTAGCGCGCGCGATCGAGCGCGCTCGCATCTGCCGCCAGCAGGGGCAGAGTGTCCTTCCAGGCAAGCTTGTTCAGCTCACTGTCGAGTTCCTTGCCCGACTTCGAGAAGATGCCCCAGGCTTCATCCGGATTGGCTTTCAGCCAGGTCGTCGCCTCGGCGATGGCGGCCAGCAGCTTTTTCGTGCGCGCCACGTCGACCGTCTCGCGCTTCGCAACCAGGATCAGCTCGTCATATGTCGGCACGCCGTTCTTCTCCACCTCCCACAGGCGGCCTTTCGCCTTGTGCAGGGCAAGATCGTTCAGCTCGAAATTCCGAAAGGCGCCGATCACGCCGTCGACCTGCTTGCTCATCAACGCCGTGGTCAGGGCGAAGTTGACGTTGATCAGGGTCACGTCCTTCAAGGTCAGCCCGGCCTTCTCGAGGATCGCGCCCAGCAGCGCCTCCTCGAAGCCTGCGATCGAGTAGCCGATCTTGCGACCCTTGAAGTCGGCGATCGACTTCACCGGCCCGTCCTCGAGCGCCACCAGCGAATTGAGCGGCTGGGCGACCAGCACACCGACGCGCGCGAGCGGCAGGCCTTCGGCCGCAAGCATCTGCAAGGTCGGCTGGTAGGACACCGCATATTCGGCCTGTCCCGCCGCCACCAGCTTGGGCGGCGCGTTGGGATCAGCCGGCGCGATCAGCTCCACATCGAGGCCATGCTTGGCGAAGATGCCGCGCTGCTTGGCAATCACCAGGGCGGCGTGATCAGGATTGACGAACCAGTCGAGCAGCAGGCGGACCTTGTCCTGTGCCGCGGCGGGCAGCGCCAGTCCCGCAAGAGCCAATGCCGCAATCAGCCGAATCAAGATCTTCATCGTCATTCTCCTTGCGATTGCCAGGGCACCAACACGCGCGCAGCCCAGTCGGTCGCGTAGTAGAGCGCGAGGCCGAGCAGGCAGAGCACGACAAGGGCAGCGAAGGCGAGCGGGGTCTGGCCGCGCGCCAGGGACAGCGTGATCAGGTAACCGAGCCCGGCGCTGGCGCCGACCCATTCGCCGATCACCGCGCCGATCGGCGCCACCGCGGCGGCGATGCGCGCGCCCGAGGCGAAAGCGGGCAGGGCGGCCGGCAGGCGGATCTGCAGCAGCACGGCGCGCTGGCTCGCACCCATGGTGCGGGCGAGATCGAGCCAGCCTTCGTTGGTGCGCCGCAATCCGTCGTAGAGGGCACTGACTACGGGAAAGAAGATCACCAGGGCTGCCATCGCCACCTTGGACGCCATGCCGTAGCCAAGCCAGAGCACCAGCAGCGGCGCGATGGCGATCACCGGGATCGCCTGCGAGACGATCACCAGCGGCAGCGCCCAGCGCCGCCAGCTGGCCGAGGCGGCGAACACGATGGCAAGGGCGGCGCCCAGCACCAGGCCGAGCAGCAGGCCGACGATCATCTCCGTCGCGGTCCAGGCGGCCTCGGCGACCAGAAGATCGGATCGCTCCACCAGCACCGCGAGCACGCGCGATGGCGGTGGCAGGATGTAGGGCGGCACGCCGGTCGCCCAAGCCAGCGCCTCCCAACCCAGCAGCAGGCCGATGGCGGTGATCAGCGGTCTCATGGCGCAAGTCCGCGCAGTTCGCCGAGTAGTCGCGCATGCAGGCCCAGCAGGGCGGAATCGGCGGGATCGCGGGGCACGGCGCCGGCGGGCTCGATCGGCGGACCGGCTGTGAACGGCGAGCCCGACAGGACGCGGATGTGATGGCCGACGCGCAAAGCTTCCAGCGGATCATGCGTCACCAGCACGGCTGTTCGGCCGGCGAGCAGACGCGCGGCGAGGTCCTGCAGCTCCAGCCGCGTGACGGCGTCGAGATGGGCGAAGGGTTCGTCCATCAGCACCACCGGCCGGTCCTCGCACAGCGTCCTGGCGAGCGCCGCGCGTTGGCGCATGCCGCCGGACAGCTGCGCCGGGGAGTCGTCGAGCCGGTCGCCCAGGCCGACCTCCGCGAGCAGGGCCCGGGCCTGTCCCTCGGCGGCGGCGAGCGCCGCGCGGTCGCCGCGCAGGCGGTAGCCCAGCAGGACATTGTCGATGACGGACAGCCACGGCAGCAGCAGGTCCGACTGCGCCATATAGGCGACGGGCTGGCTGCGCGGGGCTTCCGGCAGGAGGCCGGCCAGCCAGCGCAGCAGCGAAGTCTTGCCAACACCCGAGCGGCCGAGCAGGCAGGTGGTGCGCCCGGCCGGAAACTCGAGCGTCAGGTCGTCGGCGACCAGGCGGTCGCCGAAGGCGAGCCGCGCACGATGGACGAGAAGGGGAGGAGCAGCCGACAAGTCCGTCACCAGTCCCTACGCCGGTACTAACCGGATCAGGTTGCCGGGGTCGTCCTTGCGAACCTCTCAGCCCAGAATGGGCTCCCCCCGGTGAACCCGGGCACTATGGGAAGGTGCGAACTGTCACGCAAGCGTCTTGAGTTTGACGAAATCGCCGGGCACCCGTTATTGCATGGCCATGGCATCCCTCCGTTCCGGAACGCGGCTCGGCCGGCGTCTGCTGCTTGCGGCGCCCGCCCTGTTGATGGCGCGCGGCGCGCTGGCGCAGAGCGCCGAGATCACGTTCAAGAAGTCTTCGCTGGTGATCGTGACGGCAGCGCGGGAGATCAAGTTCGACGTCGAGCTGGCGCTGAACGAGGCCGAGCGTGCGCGCGGACTGATGTACCGCGAGAAGCTCGGGCCGTACGACGGCATGCTGTTCGATTTCTACCAGGATGCGCCGGTCAGCTTCTGGATGAAGAACACGTTGATCCCGCTCGACATGGTCTTCATCGCCGGCGACGGCACGATCAAGCACGTCCACGCCAACGCCACGCCGCTGTCGACCGACTCGATCCCGAGCCAATTCCCGGTGCGTGCGGTGCTCGAGATCAACGGCGGCAGCGCACGGCTGCTCGGCATCAAGCCCGGAGACAGGGTCAAGCACTCGATCTTCGGCAATGCCTGAGGGACCGCGCGCGGGTCTGGCGCGCTTCCTCAGCGCTTCAACGCGCAGGTCATTCCGTCGCCCACCGCGAACAGGGTGAGGTCGACGCGTTCGTCTTTGCTGAGCCTGGCGTTGAGCGCGCGAATCGCCTGGGTGTCGGCACTCTTGTCGACGAGGTCGGCGACGGAGCCGCCCCAGATGACGTTGTCGATCAGCACCAGTCCGCCGCGGCGCACCAGCTTCAGGCAGCGTTCGTAGTAGGCGGCGTAGTTGGTCTTGTCGGCGTCGATGAAGGCGAGATCGAGCTGACCGGCGAGACCCTGGGCCAGCAGCCAGTCCAGTGTCTTCAGCGCGGGAGCGACGGTGAGCTCGATGCGGCTCTCCAGTCCGGCCTCCTTCCAATAGCGCTTGCCGATCCGGGTCCATTCATCGCTCACGTCGCAGCACCAGAGCTTGCCGTCGTCCGGCAGCGACTCGGCGATGCAGAGCGCGGAGTAGCCGGTAAAGGTGCCGACCTCGACGGCGCGTCGAGCGCCGATGGCGCGGACCAGCAGGCCGATCTGCTGGCCCTGATGGGCCGAGATCTGCATGCCGGCACCCGGCATCCTGGCGGTCTCCTCGCGCAGCCGGCGTTTGATCGGGCTGTCGCGCAGCCAGTTGCCGTCGACGTAGTCGGCGAGCGCGCCGTCGATCCTCGGCCAGCTTTTCATGGCTTCTACTGGAGCCGGACGGCGTGCTTCTTGAGAACGTCGAGCGAGACGACGTGCAGGGTCACGGCGTGCGTCGCCTCAAGTACGACCTGCGGCGGGGCGCCGGCATCCAGCGCTTCCTTCCAGCGGCTGGCGCACAGGCACCAGCGGTCGCCCGGCTTGAGGCCCGCGAAGCCGTACTGTGGCATCGGCGTCGAGAGGTCGTTGCCATGGGCCCTGGAGAAGGCGAGGAACTCCGCCGTCATGATCACACAGACCGTGTGCAGACCGAGATCCTCGCTGCCGGTGTTGCAGCAGCCGTCGCGATAGAACCCGGTGACGGGATCGAGCGAGCACGGCTGCAGGGCGCCGCCCAGGACGTTGATCGAGGGTGCGCGGCCGGATCTTCCCTGCTCGGGTGTCTGATCGAACATGATATGAGGATACCACCCGGAAATTGCGCTTTCGAGCCGTCCCGTGCGCTGGTAGAAAGCCCGCGCCTAGGGATTGTTGCGGCGGGGCGTAGCGCAGTCTGGTAGCGCGTCTGCCTTGGGCGCAGAAGGTCGTCGGTTCGAATCCGGCCGCCCCGACCACGCCGCCGACGCAGGGAGTGTCAAGGTTCATGCAGGTTCGCATCTACAAGCCGGCAAAGACGGCAATGCAGTCGGGCCAGCGCAACACTAGGGAATGGCTGCTCGAAAGCGAGCCCGCGCCCAAGGAGATCGACCCGCTGATGGGCTGGACCAGCTCGCGCGACACCATGCAGCAGGTGAAGCTTTACTTCGCCACACTGGAAGAGGCGAAGGCGTACGCCGAGAAGAATGCCTGGCGCTACACCGTCGAGTTGCCGCATGCGCGGCACGTCCGGCCCAAGGCCTACGCCGACAACTTCGCCTACAACCGCGTCGGCCGCTGGACGCACTGAGCGAAGCCGGCACGCTTTCGATCTTGGTTGGGCATAGCGCTGGCCATCCGGGCAATGGGCGAGGTCGAGGCTGGGATGGTATGGTCCCTGGTACGCGCCCGTAGCTCAGGGGATTAGAGCAACCGCCTTCTAAGCGGTAGGTCGCTGGTTCGAATCCAGCCGGGCGCGCCAATCTTTTCAGTTATTTGGGCTGTCCCGCAAAGGCCTTTGGTCGATCCGGGTGGTCAACCTTGCCTGTGTGGCCTTTCGCACATCTTGCGGACAATTCGTCGTCATAGCCTGCCCCTCGGTCGGATCGGCCCGGGGTTTCAAGTCCGGGGAGCGAACGGCCAGGCCCCGCCCGTCGCTGGGGAGGCGGACGGGGCCGCCTCAGCCAGCGTCCGCGCGCCCGGGCCCATGGTCTTGCTGGACCGCTCACCGAGCCAGAGACATCCAACCAACATCCAGCAAGCGGCAGGGCACCAAGCCGAGCCATGCTTCGGCAGAAGCGTTGGCAGGAGAGCTAGCGGATTGCAGAGGCTGTGCATTTTCGCTGACTTGCAAATAATTATCACTCTTCTCTATTATCATGATAATGACTCGCATTCGCCGCGATTGAATACAGCGGTTTGTTACGGGGGAGTAAGAAAGTGACGCGTACGGTTCCTGCGACGACAGCAATGGTCGGATTGCTCTTCGCCACTGGCGCCATCGCCCAACAGCCGACCGACCAGAACGCGCAGGGTCCGGCACCGACGCCCCCGCCACCCGACCAGAATCCCGCCGGGCCGACCACGGCCCCCGCCACGATGCAGCCTGTCACCGTGACCGGGTCACGCCCCAGCGAGGACTTCCAGACGACCCGCGGGTCGATCTTCCGCATGGGCGCCGAGAACCTGATGGACGTGCCGCAGCAGGTGATCGTCATCAATCGAGCGCTGATGAACTCGCAGGCCGCGACAACCCTGGACCAGGCGGTGCGCAACGTGCCCGGCGTCACCATCGGCTCGGCCGAGGGCGGCAACATCGGCAACAACATCAACCTCAACGGCTTCTCGGCGCGCACCGACATCTACCTCGATGGCATGCGCGATCGCGGCCAATATTATCGCGACACGTTTGCTCTCGAGGCGATCGAGGTCCTGATGGGACCGTCGTCGATGCTGTTCGGCCGCGGATCGACCGGCGGCGTCATCAATCAGGTGACCAAGAAGCCCGGACTCAAGCAGGCAACCGAACTCAGCGGACAGGTGACGACCAACGGGCTCATCCGGACCACAGCCGACGTCAATGTGCCATTCCAGGAAACCAACGCCGCGCGCGTCAACGGCATGTTCCAATGGGGCAAGGCGACGACGATCGACAACACCAACGTCATGGATTTCGGACTGGCACCGTCGGTCAAGCTCGGCATCGGCACGCCGACCGAGATCACGCTGGGCGCGATCCTGCAGCACCGCAAGGACAACATTAACTACGGCGTCCCGCCGCTCAACGGCTTTCCGATCAACGTGCCGCGCAACGTCAACTACGGCCTGGCCGACGACTATACGGAGCAGGACGTCATCCAGCTGAACGCCACCGTCGAACACAAGTTCAATCCCGGCCTGCGGGCGCGCAACCAGACGGAGTTCCTGTGGGTCAACACGTCGGTTCGCCAGACGTCCGGTGCCTTCGTCGGCATTCTCGGTCCGAACCCGACGCTGGGCTTCATCCAGGCGACCAACGGACCGGGCAACACGCCCTACAACGCCTCGCCGCTGAACCAGCTTTCGATCCGCCAGATCAGCCGCGATCGCAACATCAACGACATCACGTTCGAGAACCAGGCCGAGCTCGAGGTCAAATTCAAGACAGGCGACATCGGCCATCTGCTGCTGATGGGCCTGGACCTCAACTACGAGTCCTATACGAACAAGACCTTCACCCGTAACGGCTTCTGCAACGGCATCGCTCTTGTGGCGGGCTCGGTTGGCTGCACGCCCGCGGGCTTCACGGTCGGCGGCGGCACGCCGGGCAACTCGCCTCAAATCCCCGGCAACTATGCCTCCTCGCAGGCGTGGGGGCTGGGTGCCTATTTCAACGATACGATCGAGGTGACGCCCTGGCTGAAGCTGGTCGGCGGCGTGCGCTGGGACGTCTATTCGGCTCAGATCGGAAACTCGATCAATTCGAGAAACACGGTCGGCAATACTGCGGTGCCCTACCAGTTCCAGACCGACTTCTTTACCAGCGTGCGCGCCGGCGCGATCTTCGAGCCGACGCGGCAGCAGTCGTACTACGTCTCCTACAGCACCTCGTTCAACCCGTCGCTCGAGCAGCTCACGTCGACGACCGGTGCGCAGGTTCTGCCGCCGGAAAACAACCAAGGCTACGAAGCCGGCGTCAAGTACGAGTTCCTGAACGGCAACCTGTCGGCCAACGGCGCGATATTCCAGATTACCAAGAACAACGCGCGCACCCAGAACGCCGACGGCACGTTCTCGCCGACCGGCACGGTGCGCGTCCAGGGTGCGCGCGTCGGCGTCGCCGGCCGAATCACGCCTGAATGGCAGGTCTTCGCCGGCTACGCCTACCTCAACGCCCGCATCATCCAGGGACTCAACTTCCAGAACGGCATCGGCAACACCACCGGCAACGTGCCGCTCAACGTGCCCAAGGACTCGGGCAATATCTGGACGACCTACACGATCGGCGACACCTACGAGCTCGGCGGCGGCATGTTCTATGTCGGTCAGCGCTACGCCAACAACCAGAACACCGTGCAGGTCCCAGAGTATTTCCGCTTCGACGCGACGGCGGCCTACAAGGCGCCGACTTGGGAACTGCGGGCCAACGTCTTCAACCTGTTCAACACGATGTACTACGATTCGTTGATGGCATCCGACGGCGGCCGCGCGGTGCCGGGAAGCGGTCTGACGGGCCTGCTCACCTTCACCTACCGCATGTAGGGCAGGCGAACGGCCGATCATGCTGGTTTGCATTCCCAATGTCCTCGAAGCCGGACAGCTCGTCAGCCTGCGGGCGCGGCTGGACGGTGCCAACGAGGCTTGGGTCGATGGTCGCGTGACGGCGGGCTACCAGGGCGCGCCGGTCAAGTTCAATCAGCAGATCGACGAGGCGTCGGAAGTGGCGCTGGCCTGCCAGCGCATCGTCGTCGGCGCGCTGGAGACCAACCCGCTGTTCATAAGCACGGTTCTGCCCAACGTCATCTATCCGCCAATGTTCAACCGCTACGGCCATGGCATGAAGTTCGGCGCCCATGTCGACGGCAGCGTGCGCATCCATCCTCACAACGGCATCAAGCTGCGCACGGATGTCTCGGCGACACTGTTCCTCACCAATCCCGACGAGTATGACGGCGGCGAGCTCGAGATCGAGGACACCTACGGGCGCCATAGCGTAAAGCTGCCGGCCGGCAGCATGGTCGTGTATCCCGCGACCAGCCTGCATCAGGTGACGCCGATCACGCGCGGCGTGCGCACCTCGTGCTTCTTCTGGGTCCAGAGCCTGATCCGTGACGAGACCCAGCGCGGCGTACTCTACCAGATGGACGACGCCATCCAGCGTCTCAACCAGACCAATGCCGACGAGATCGCGCGACGATCGTTGATCGGCTGCTACCACAACCTCGTCCGGATCTGGAGCGAGACCTGATGTCTGAAGCCGCTGCGCCGGCCCTGCCAGGCAGCCGCGTGAACCGCAGGCTCGCATTCGTGCGCTGGGTGCGACGCACCCACGGCTGGTTCGGCCTGTGGGGCGCGCTGCTCGGACTCATGGCGGGCACCAGCGGCATCTGGCTGAACCATCGCAGCACCATGAAGCTGGAATTGCCCGACCAGCAGCAGACCAACGCGCAGATCGCGTTGCCTGATCCGCGACCCGAGACGGCCAACGCCATGGCCTCCTGGCTGCAGGGCGTCCTCAAGGCCGACCGCCCGGCGAACAACATCCGGGTCGAGCGTTCGCGCCCTGTTCCATGGGCGGAGCGTGGAGGACCTGAGAGGAGTGGAGAGGGCAGGCCGGCCATGCAGCCCGAGCGCTGGACCTTCGCCTTTGGCGGTCCCAACAAGCTGATGCAGGTCGAGTACTGGGTCGGCAATCGGTCAGCCAGCGTGCGAACGACGCAGAACGGCTTCATCGCTACGCTGACCAACCTGCACAAGGGCACAACCATGCCGGCGCCCTGGATTCTGCTCATCGACACGCTGGCGGGCGCCATGATCTTCTTGTCGATCAGCGGCGTCATCCTGTGGTGGGAGACCCATCGGCGGCGACTTGCAGGGATAGTAATCTTTGGCATTTCTGTGATCGTGACGGTGACCCTTGCGATGTCGCCGCTGCAGTGGTGATAAGGCACTGTGAGACCGGAACTTCCCCTCATGCCTCGCCTCGAGGCGATCGTCGGGGCCTCCAAGGAGCCGCTGACACCCACGGTCAAGCGCGCGCTGCTGGCGTTGGTCATCTTCTTTCATGTCGGCGGCGGCTGGGCGCTGACCCAGGTCGAAACCACGAAGCTCGTCGTCGGCGATATCGCGCCTATGGAAGTGCGCATGGTGGCGGCCGAGCAGCCGGCCGAGCCGGAGATCGAGAACGCCGAACCGCCGCCGCCGGTCGAGATCAAGCAGCCTGACCTCGCGGCGATCGTCGAGCCGCCAGCGCCCGATCTGCCGCCGCCGGAATTTCCGATCGCCAAGCTCGACATCCCACCGCCGGAGGAGCCGCCGCCGCCGGTCGTGCCGCCGCTGCAGAAGAAGCCCGACCCCAAGCCCGAGCAGCCCAAGCCTGTGCAGCGCAAACCGCCGGCGCCGGCGGCGCCGGTCGACAGCCAGCCACAGCAGGCCGTGCCGGCAGCTGCTGCCGCGCCGCGCGTCGTGTCGGCGTCGCAGATCGGCTTTCTGGTGCCGCCCAGCACGATCTATCCCTCGCGGTCGCGCAAGGCGGGTGAGCAGGGGAGCGTCATGGTGCGGGTGTTCGTCGATGTCGCCGGCCGGCCGGCCCAGGTCACGCTGGAGACCTCTTCCGGTCATTCTGCGCTCGACGAGGCGGCGCTGAGCGCCGTGCGCGCGGCGCAGTTCCGACCCTATACCGAAGGCGGGATCGCAAGGACGGTCTGGGTGCGCGTGCCGATCAATTTTGTTTTGCAGTAGGAGTAGCCCATGGATGCGGCAACCGGATTGGGCTTCGGCCATTTCATCGCGCAGTCCGACATCGTGGCCAGGGTGCTGCTGGCGGTGCTGGCGATCATGTCGGCGATCTCCTGGTATCTGATTTTCGCCAAGGGCGTCAGCCAGGTCGTGCGCCAGAAGCGCAGCGCCAGGTTCCTGACCTTCTTCTGGAGCGCCACTTCGCTCGAGGCGGTGCAGAACGAGCTCAGCGTGCACGGCGTGCACGAGCCGTTCGGGCATCTGACGGCGCACGCGATGCATGCCCAGCAGCATCACGCCAAGTTCGGCGCCGCCAAGCTCGAGGAAGCGGGCTCCGAACAGGAGTTCCTGACGCGCACCATCAAGAAGGTGCTCGACGAGGAGACGACGGCGCTGGAGAACGGTCTCACCATGCTTGCGACCATCGGCGCCACAGCGCCGTTCGTCGGCCTGTTCGGCACTGTGTGGGGCGTCTATCACGCGCTGGTGGCGATCGGAATGTCGGGCTCGGGCATGCTCGACAAGGTCGCCGGACCTGTCGGCGAGGCGTTGATCATGACCGGTATCGGCCTCGCTGTCGCGCTGCCGGCGGTCATGGGCTACAACTGGCTGACGCGCTCCAACCGCGTGCTCACCACCAAGCTCGACGCCTTCGCCTTCGAGCTGCTGAACTTCCTGCTGATCGGCCGCACGTTGCAGGCCGCCGGCCGCGGCGGCCGCCCCGGCAGTGTCCCGCTCGCCGCCGTGAACTCATAGTCGAGGAGAGGATCCAATGGCTTTCGGAAGCTTCGACCGCAAATCCTCCTCCCAGCCCATGGCCGAGATCAACATGGTGCCGCTGATCGACGTCGTGCTGGTGCTGCTGGTGATCTTCATCGTGACGGCGCCGCTCCTGACCAACGTGGTCAAGCTCGACCTGCCCAAGGCGACCTCTGCCAACGACATCCAGAAGCCGGAGAAGATCGAGTTCGCCATCGACGCGAATGGCGCGCTCTATTGGAAGGGCGAGCGAATCAGCCGTGAGGATGCGGTTGCCAGGTTCGCCGAAGAGGGTCGCAAGCGACCGCAGCCCGAGGTCTACCTGCGCGCCGACCAGAACGCACCCTACCGCTACGTCGCCGAGACGCTCGCGGATGCCTCGAAGGGTGGCCTCTCCAAGGTAGCCTTCGTCAGTGAGCCGGCGCGGTAGTCCTGCGCGCCCGCATGGGCCGCCGCTGCACGTCGATCTAACGCGCCGTCCACACCGCGAGCTCGTAACCGTCCGGATCGGCAAAGTGGAAACGGCGGCCGCCCGGGAAATCGTAGGCCGCTTTGACGATGCGTCCGCCAGCAGCCTCTATACGGCGCTGGATGTCTGAAAAATCCTTGGCATAGAGGATCACAAGTGGACCACCGGCGCCGCGTGCCTTGTCGGCGCCGGCGAAGCCACCGGTCAAGCGGCCATCACGAAATTCGCAGTAGCCTGGACCGTAGTCCTTGAATGTCCAGCCGAAGACATCGCCGTAGAACTTCTTGGCACGCGCCACGTCGGTCACCTCGAACTCGACGTAGTCGATGCGGCGATCGTTGTCGGCATTCGTCGCGGCCATGATCGCTCCTCATGAGAGTGAGGAGCTATCCTGTCCGAAAATCACGCCGGCGTCTGCGACTTCGATGATGCCTGCAGTGCTGTCAGTTGTGCTTGGCGAGTTCCAGCCGGCCGATCTGGTTGCGATGGACCTCGTCAGGCCCGTCGACCAGTCGGAGCGTGCGCGCGGCAGCGTAGGCCTTGGCGAGGCCGAAGTCGCCCGAGACACCGGCGGCGCCATGCGCCTGGATCGCCATGTCGACGACGCTCGACAACATCTTCGGCACGGCGACCTTGATCATGGAGATCTCGGCCCGCGCCACCTTGTTGCCGACCGTGTCCATCATGTACGCAGCCTTCAGCACAAGAAGGCGCGCCTGCTCGATCATGATGCGCGCCTCGGCGATGCGCTCCAGGGTCACCGTCTGCTCTGCCAGCGGCCTGCCGAAGGCAACGCGCGACTTCACGCGCTTGCACATGTCCTCCAGCGCGCGTTCGGCAGCGCCGATCGCGCGCATGCAATGATGGATGCGGCCTGGTCCCAGCCGGCCCTGGGCGATCTCGAAGCCGCGGCCTTCGCCCAGGAGGATGTTCGAACGCGGCACGCGAACATTGTCGAACAGCACCTCGGCATGGCCGTGCGGGGCGTCGTCGTATCCGAATACCGACAGCGGCCGCACCACCATGACGCCCGGCGTATCCATCGGCACCAGCACCATCGACTGCTGGCGGTGACGATCGGGATTGGACGGATCGGTCTTGCCCATGAAGATCGCGATCTTGCAGCGCGGGTCGGGCGCGCCCGTGGTCCACCATTTGCGGCCGTTGATCACATACTCATTACCGTCGCGCAGGATCGTGCTCTCGATATTGGTGGCGTCGGAGGAGGCGACGGCGGGCTCGGTCATGGCGAAGCAGGAGCGGATCTCGCCCGCCAGCAACGGTTTCAACCATTGCTCCTTCTGCGCTTCGTTGCCGTAGAGTTCCAGTGTCTCCATGTTGCCGGTATCGGGCGCCGAACAATTGAATACCTCTGGGGCCATTGGCGCGCGGCCCATGATCTCGCACAACGGCGCATATTCGAGGTTGCTCAGGCCGGCGCCATGTGGGGAATGCGGCAAGAAGAGGTTCCAGAGTCCCTCCAGCCGGGCCTTCTTCTTCAAGTCCTCGATCAGCGCCGTCGGCTGCCAGCGGTCACCCGTCTCGATCTCGTGGGCGTGGCACGCCTCGCTGGGATAGATGTGGCGATCCATGAAATGCCCGAGCTTGTCCTGCAGGGCCGCGACCTTGTCGGAATAAGCGAATTCCATGGCTCTCCTCCTGATGTTGCAGGCCCATGGTTAAGGCTGCATCCTTCATCAGGAAATTGAATAGATTTAATGATATCTCATGCACATGATTAATCTGTCCCGCGTCGACCTCAACCTCCTGGTCGTGCTGGAGGCGATCGTCGCCGAAGGGGGCGTCAGTCGTGCGGCGTCGCGGCTCAACCTCACCCAACCGGCAGTGAGCCATGCGCTGGGCCGGCTGCGCGAGCTTTTCGATGATCCGCTGTTCGTGCGTGAGGGTCGCAGCCTGGCGCCGACCTCGCTCACCAAGCGCCTCGCCGAGCCGTTGCGCCAGTCGCTGCAGGCTCTCGGTGCGCTGATCGAGAAGGGCGAGAGCTTCGACCCGGCCGTCAGCGAGACTGTCTTCACGGTGTCGATGCGCGATCCAATGGAGGTGCTGATACTGCCGCGCATGATGCGGCGCTTGAGACACATCGCGCCGCGGATCGACTTGCGCACGGTGCAGGTCCGCCGTCGTAGCCTCGAAGGCGGCCTTGCAGACGGCACGCTCGATGCCGCCCTCGACGTCGCCCTGCCTTTGTCGGAGCGAATCCATCGCCAACGGGTCAGTGCAGACCGCTTCGTGGTAGCGGCCCGCAAGGGGCATCCGCGGGTACGGCCGGGGTTCACCCTGGCGACGTACCTTGCCGAGAAGCATGTCATGGTGACATCGCGCCGCCGTGGGCCAGGTGCGGAGGACATCGAGCTCGGCCAGCAGGGCCAGCGCCGGCACGTCGCCCTGCGTTGCCGCAACTATCAGGCGGCCATTCGCGTGGTCGCCGAGAGCGATCTGGTGTTGACGATGACGGCGCGTTACGCGTCATTGCTCGGGACTGGATCAGGGGTACGGGCGTTGGCCATGCCGTTGCGGATGCCGACGCTCGATCTGTTCCTCTACTGGCATGACCGTGTCCACGACGACCCCGCCAATCGCTGGCTGCGCTTGCAGCTCGTCGAAGCGTTGGGCAAGACTGCGCGGCGCCTTTAACCACTGGAGTTTGTCGCGTGTCACTCGGTGCCGGATTCGATTCGAGGCCGACTGTCGACCGGCCTGATGATGATCCCTATCTTTGGCTGGAGGACGTCGAAGGCGCGCGCGCCCTCGCCTGGGTCGCGTCCGAGAACGACCGCACGCTGCAAACCTTCGGCAACGGAGAGTTCGTCGCCGACCGCGACACCCTGGCGGCGATCCTCGATCGGCCCGACAAGATCCCGCTGATCGCGCGGCGCGGGCCGTGGGTCTACAACTTCTGGCTCGATGGCAAGAATCCTCGCGGCTTGTGGCGCCGCACCACGCTGGAGAGTTATCGCCTCGAGCAGCCGGCCTGGGATGTCCTGCTTGACGTCGATGCCCTGGCCGCGGCGGAAGGGGAGGACTGGATATGGGGCGGTGCGACAACGCGGCCGCGCACGCATGATCGCGCCATCGTCCGCCTGTCGCGCGGCGGCAGCGATGCGGTGGTGTTGCGTGAATTCGATCTGACCAGCAGCACCTTCGTGAAGGACGGTTTCGCGCTACCGGAAGCCAAGGGCGGAGTGAGCTGGCTCGACCCCGACACGCTGCTGCTCAGCAGCGCCTGGGGTGGCGACGTCACGACCTCGGGTTACGCGCGTACTGTGCGACTGTGGCGACGCGGCGTCGAAGCCGCGCAGGCGCCGGTCCTCTTCGAGGTGCCGCGGCAGAGCATGCTGGCCGGTGCAGGGGTTGATCGCGAGCATGTCTCGAAGGTCGTGTGGTACGCCGAACAGGTAGGCTTTTTCGACCTCAATCTCTGGATGGCGGACGGCGAGGGCGCCAACCGCGTCAAGCTCGACCTGCCGACCGACGTCCAGATCTCGACCCACTACGACTGGATGGCGGTCAAGCCGCGAAAGGACTGGACGGTCGGAAGCAGGACCTGGCCTGCCGACACCTTGCTCGCCATCAGGCTCGACGCGTTCATGGCCGGGGGCCGCGATTTCGTCGTCCTCTTCGAACCGGCTGCCCGGCGGGTGCTGGAAGGGTTCTTCTGGAACTCGGGCCGCCTGGTGCTGTCGATCCTCGACAACCTGCAGCCGGTGTTCGAGGTCCTCACACCGTCCGAGACCGGATGGCAGCGACAAGGTCTGACCGGGTTGCCGGCGGTCGGGGTGGTCAACATTTCGCCCTTGGATGTCGAACCATCGGAGAGCAACGGCGACCTGGTCGCGACCGTGCAGGATCCGCTGACGCCGCATTCCCTGATGCTGCTTGCCGAAGGCAAGGGCCCCGTCCTGCTCAAGCGATCCTCGCCGGGCTTCTCGGCTGAAGGCCTCGTGGTGACGCGCCACGAGGCGGTCTCGATCGATGGCGAGCGCATTCCATACACGCAGACCGGCCCGGTGGGCGAGACCGGCGATGCGCCCGTCCATCTCACCGGCTATGGCGGCTTTCGTCTGTCGAGCATGCCCTACTACAACGCCAGCGTCGGCAAGATGTGGCTGGAGCGCGGCGGCACCAGCGTCATCGCCAACATCCGGGGCGGCGGCGAGTTCGGCACGCCCTGGCATGAGGCCGGTCGTGGCGCGGGCAAGCGGCTGACGCACGACGATTTCGCCGCCGTCGCCGCCGACCTGGTGCGGCGGGGCGTGACCCGTCCGGGCCGCATCGCCGCCGAGGGCGGATCGAACGGCGGCATCCTGATCACCAACATGCTGACGCGCTATCCCGACCGCTTCGGCGCCCTGTTCTGCACCATCCCGCTGATCGACATGCGCCGCTATTCCAAGCTGTTGGCCGGCGCGAGCTGGATGGCCGAGTACGGCGATCCCGACAAGCCCGAGGAGTGGGAATGGCTGAAGACCTATAGCGCCTATCACCACGCCGTGCCGGGCCACGCCTATCCGCCGATCCTGATCGCGACGACGCGCCGCGACGATCGCGTGCACCCGGGCCACGCCCGCAAGATGACGGCAAAGCTGCGCGCCATGGGTTACGACCAGGTCTATTTTTACGAACCCGCTGCCGGCGGCCACGGCTACGGCAAGGACAACAAGGAGCGCGCCGCTTTTGCCGCCCTCGGCTACACCTTCCTCAGGCGGAAAATCGGCTGGGCGTAAGTCGCTTGGCCAGCATGATGTCCGGCCGGCCGGCGCCGTTCACATCGGGCAGCAGGCCGACGATCTGGTAGCCTTGTCGGCGATAGAAGGTGAAGGGGTGCCCGCGAGACGTCGTCTCGGTTGTCGCGACGTGGCCGACCACATCGGGCCAGAGGTCGCGACCGAACAGGGTGGTGCCGCCATAGTCGTCGTCGCTGCCGAGGAAAAGCGCCAGCACGCCTTCGCTGCGGGCGCGGGCTTCGAGTGCTGCCATCAGCGCCGAGCCGATGCCGCGGCGCTGGCAGTCGGGCGCCACGACCAGGGGATGGATTTCCCAGCCATGGCTATAAGTGCGGATCGCACCGATCCAGCCGACCAGTCGCTCGCCCTCGAGGGCGGCATGGCCCAGCCAGCCATCTTCCGCGCAACGCAACGCCACCTCGGCCTCTGCCTCGCCAGGGGCATTGTAGGCAGAAGGCACATGAGCCAGGGCGTCGCGCAGAATTCCGGCCGCGTCGCTATGACGACCAGGTGCGAGTGCCGCAAAGTCGACGATCTCCATCAGCTCCTCGAGCCTGCAAAGGCGACGGTTGCCGCGCCGGCCCCGATCAGCAGTCCGCCGCCCACCTTGTTGACCACGCCGATGGCGCGCGGATTGGCGACGAAGCCGCGGGCGCGGGCCGCGACCAGCGCATAGCCGAAGGCATTGCCGAAGGCCAGCAGCAGGAACGTCGTCTCGAACACGATCATCTGCGTGAGGAAGTCAGCCTGCGGATCGAGGAAGGCCGGCAGGAAGGCGACGAAGAAGGTGATGCTCTTGGGGTTGAGCGCCGTCACCAGCCATGCATGCCCCAGCATCCGTGCGGCCGAGACGGCGTCGGTGCGCGGCGGCGCATCGAGCGTACCGCCGGCACGCCATAGCTTGATGCCCAAGTAGACGAGGTACGCGGCGCCGACCCACTTCAGGATCGTGAACAGCGTCGCCGAGGTGGCGAGCAGGGCGCCCAGGCCGAGCATGGAGAGCGTCATCGCCGTGAAATCGCCCAGCGCCACACCCACGGTCATGGGCAGCACGGTGCGCCATCCCTGGCCCAGCGCGTAGGAGACGACCAGTAGCACGGTCGGCCCGGGGATGATCAGCAGCACCGCCGATGCGGCTGTAAAAGCGGCCCAGCTTTCGAGCGTCATGCAATCCTCCAATCACTTCGGAGGATCAAGCCACAGGGATTCGTACAGGTCAGCCTGCTTTTGCCACCGTCATCCTGACCGGAGCCGCTGTTGATGGGTCGACAAGGGGCGGTCCCCCGACTGCGCCGCCCTTCGGGCGTCTTCGCTCGGACTGACGGCCTGATCCATTCATCGACAAGAAAAACTACCCCCAATCTTTTCGATGCCAAGTTCGCGCTCTTCTTGACACCCAGCAAAGTGCGTGAGCGGATGCCCCATGGCGCGGGCAAAGACGGCAAAACCCTATCATCACGGCGAACTGCGCGAGGCGTTGGTCGCAGCGGGACGCAAGTTGCTGGAAGAAAAGGGCCTGCGTGGCTTCACCCTGCGCGAATGCGCCCGGCGCGCCTCGGTCTCCCATGCCGCTCCGGCCCATCACTTCGCTTCGATCGACGACCTGCTGGCCGAAATCGCGACGCGCGGCTATCACGATCTCACCGCGGCGATGTCGGCGGAAGCACGGCGGTCGGGCAATGAACCTGCGGCGCGGCTGGTGGGCCAGAGCGTCGGTTATATGGCCTTTGCCGCCGCCAATCCGGTGGTGTTCCAGCTGATGTTCAGCCGCGAGGCAAACCGATTTGAAACGCCTGAACTCGCCGAGGCCTCCAAGTCGGCCTATCACCTGCATCGCGAGGCCGTCGAGGGCGTCATCCCGCAGGCCTCGGGCGAGGTGAAGGAGCGCATGGTGGACTTTGCCTGGGCCTCCGTGCACGGCTTCATCACCCTGGTACTTGAGGGCCAGCTCGGCGAGAGGGATTCGTCGCGCGCGCTCAAGGCACGTGGCCTTGCGGCGCTGTCGGCGATGGTCGAGGCGGTCGTCCGCGCCGGCGGTGAACCCTAGAGGTCGATGCGGAACAGCAGCGCCTCGACATCGCCGTAGGCCGGGTCCTT
>CADECW010000077.1:0-18555 GCA_902825855.1 uncultured Rhodospirillales bacterium
ACACCGTGCTGGCCAACATCCAGGGCACCGGCACGCTGGCGCTCGCCGGCGGCGGAAAGGTCATCGCCTCACAAGGCATCGCGATGAATGGCCTCGCTGATCTGACGACAGCGCAGTTGCCGCATACCGAATCCCTTTCCTCACATGCCACGAACGACGCGTTTGTGCTTGTCGATGTCCCTGTCTTCAACTCTTCCGAGCTGACTGGACTGCTGGCCAACGATCGACTTCCGCCTGGTGGCCCCGTGACTCTTGCAAGTGCGCCGTTACATGGCGAAGTCACGTTGCATTCGGACGGGGCATTTGCCTATGAGGCTGCACACGGCTTCACGGGAATAGACACCTTTACCTACAAAGTCAGTAGTGGCGGCGCAGAGTTCCTCGCCGATGCAACCGTCTTCGTTGTTCCTGAACGACTGGGCACCTTGAACACCTTGGATCTAGCGGCACTTACCCCTGCAGAACAGATAGCAGCGACCTATGTAGCATTCTTCAGTCGAGCTCCTGACAAGGCCGGCTTCGAGTTCTGGGTCGATCAGTTCGAAAAAGGCCTCCTTACGCAGGGACCATCCGCTCTGTTCGCAAACGTTGCAAACTCTTTTGGAGCAGGAACCGAGGCCAAGGCGCTCTATCCGCTTCTCGCCAATCCTGCCGGCAGTTCGGACGCTCAGATCGTGAGTTTCTTGAACGGCGTCTATGACAACCTGTTCAATCGAGCGCCCGATGCCGAGGGTCTTGCCTATTGGGCGAGTGCAGTCAAGCAAAGCCTCGTCAGTGCCACATCAGTAGGACCGGTTCTGGTCGACATCATTCAGGGCGCTCAGAACACGCCTGTCGGTCAGGACATCACGGTTCTCATGTCCAAAGTTGCCGTCGGCCTCGAGTACGTGAAGGCTCAGGAGAGCATGAGCCGCGAATGGACATGGGCGCATGACCGGGCGGGAGCAGTCGCTCTCCTCGCGTCTGTGACAGGTGCGCCAGAGACGGTTCTTACAGGAATCAAGAACGCGTACGAACTGGTGCACGCAGACGCGGCATAACGGTCGCGCCTTCCTTCTCCGACCATATCGGCGCGGCCGGCAGGAGTCGAAAGTCGGCCATACATGAAATACAATCGAAAGGAAGCACAGCAGGCCACAGAATCTGCGAGGCCGGTTGGACCTCGATCGACTCTGATCTCATACAGGAGGAACGGGCATGACGACCTTTATCGCCGGTGGCACTGGGTTCATCGGGAGGCGGCTGGTTCCGCTCCTGGCGCAACGCGGCGAGGAGATCGTCTGCATGGATATCAACCCGCAGACCGCCGATTTTGGCCATCTTGGCAGCCAGGTGAAGGTGGTGCGGGGCGATGTAAGTCAGTTCGATGACGTCATGGCGGCGATGACCGCGACGAAGCCTCACCGCGCTATCAACCTTGCCTACTACATTGGAAGCGAGCACCGGCCGAGGGTCGCCTTCAAGCTCAACGTCCTCGGCATGGATAACGTGTTCGAGGCGGCGCGCCTTGCCGGCTGCAACCGGGTTGCCTTTGCCAGTTCACTGGCGGTCAGCGGCGAGCAGAAATTCTACGGCGACCGTATGGTGACCGAGGACGATTTTCGCCATGGCCACGTGCAGTACGCGATGCACAAGATCTTCAACGAAGGGCAGGCGAAGGACTACCGCGAGAAGCATGGCATGGAGATCACCGCGATCCGGCCAGCCAACGTCACGGGGCCGGACAAGATCGTCGGCTCGGTCGATCATGTGTTCTGTATCACCAACCCGGCGCGCGGCAAGCCGGTGAAGTTCCCATACCGGGACGCGATGCGCTGTCCCGTTCACGTCGACGAAATCGCCGAGATCTTTGCCCGGGTGATCATGACCGACAAGCCGCAACATTCGGTTTACAACACCGGCGGCCAGGCGATCAGCCTGGGCGATCTCGCCGATATCGTCCGCGGCTACCTGCCCGATGCGCAGATCGGCTTCGACAAGGAGACGGGTGGCCAGGAGCTTTCGGGCAACTATCTGATCGACAATACCCGGCTCGTTTCGGAATTCGGGGTGCAGTATCGCCCGTACCGCGAGCGGGTGCTGCAGATCATCAACGACATCCGCAAGGAAGAAGGCATCCCGGCACTCGCCCCTCGCCAATGAAGGTGAGGACAAAGGGGACACTTTTCTGGATCGTTCGGTCAGTTCTTTAGCCTGCGCTTTCCAACTCCAAAGGAGCAGAGCCATGGGACGCGTCTACAACGTCATCGATGCCGACGGCCACATTCTGGAGCCACTGGATCTCTGGGCGAACTACATCGACCCGGCATTTCGCGACAGGGCGCCGCGAATAGTGAAAGGCGACAACGGCAAGGAGCGTCTCGTCATCGAGGAGCAGGTGGTCGGCGACGGTCAGCGCGGCATCGGCCGGATTGGCGCAGTCGGTGCCCGCCAAGGCGTCGTCGAGGCCGATACGATGGCCTACAAGGACGGCAAACCGGGCGGCTTCGATCCGCACAAGCGAATCCCCGACATGGATGCCGACGGTATCGATGCCGCCTTCCTCTATCCCAGCCTCGGCCTGTTCTCAGGCGCCATACATGATCCGAAACTGGCCGCCGCGACGTGCCGCGCATACAACCGCTGGCTTGCCGACTACTGCAAGCCCTATCCCGACCGGCTGTTCGGCGTGGCGATGCTACCGCTGCAGGATGTCGATCTGGCGATCGAGGAGATGACCTTTGCCCGCAAGCGGCTCGGCATGCGGGGCGGCTTCATCCGGCCAAATCCGTACAACGAGAAGGCGATTCATCATCCGGACTACGAGCCGTTCTGGGCTGCGGCGGAGGATCTGGATTTTTCCATCGGCTTTCACGAAGGGGCGAGCAGCGGCATGCCTACCGTCGGCGTCGATCGTTTCGAGGGCCGCGGTGCACGACACATCATCTCGCATACCATGGAAATGATGCTGGCCTGCATGAGCGTGATCTGGGGCGGCGTTTGTGAACGTCATCCGAGAATCCGTATAGCCTTCCTCGAGTCCGGCGGCGGCTGGATAGCGCCTTGGCTGGATCGGATGGACCGGCATTTTGACGATCGGGGTTTCAACGACAGCGGATTGAAGACGCGGCCGAGTGAGCTGTTTCAGCGCAATTGCTGGATCTCGTTCGAGCCGGTCGAAGACAGCATCAGGGTGCTTGCCGACTACATCGGGCCGCACAAGATCCTGTGGGCGACCGACTACCCGCATCCCGACGGCTTCTTCCCGGGCGCACCGAAGATGATGCTGGACCGCCTCGAAGGGGTATCGCCGGAGACAAGACGTCAGGTCATGGCAGGAGGCGCGATCGGCTTCTACCGCCTTGCCTGAGCGGATTCGCACTCATGATTCGGCATGCACTGCCTGATGAAGGTCGCCGGCGGCCGAGAACGCCTCGAAGGCGTCCTCCACCAGGCTGACGTGATGCAGCATCGCCGCGTGAGCACCAGCGGCATCGCCTGACAGGATCGCGCGCACGACCGCTTCGTGCTCCTGGTTGGAGCGGAGCAAGCGGCCTTCCACCCAGAACTGGGCGCGGCGGAAGGGTGCCACACGACGCCTCAGGCTGCGGGCGAATTCGGCGATCGGCTCGTTGTGCGCGCCGGCATAGATCGACATATGGAACGCTACGTTGGCGTCGGAGTAGGCGTCGGGGTCGCCGGCCTTGGCAAGCGCCATCATCCTTTCGTGCCGCGCCTGCAGCCGCCGCCGTTCGACCGGCGTCATGCTCATGGCCGCCAGCCGTGCGCAGGTCGCCTCCAGCTCGGCCATGGCGACGAACAGCTTCTCGACCTGCTCGGGCGTGGTTCTTGCGACTACCGCTCCTTTGCGAGGGCGCATGTCGATCAGGCCGCTGGTCGTGAGCTGACGGAGCGCCTCGCGCACCGGCGTGCGCGATACGCCGTGCTGCTGGGCCAGGCTCACCTCGTCGAGCCGGACGCCGGGCGGCAGGGTGCCGTCGAGGATGCCGTCGGCGATCGCGCTGGCGAGCTTCTCCGCCAAGGTCGGATTGTCGGTCCTCATGACACGTCTTGCATACAAAATCGGTGCCAAGCGAGAACTTGTACTCTCAATGATCAAATAGAATGCAATTGGCTGAAATTGCATACAATCGACCCCGTCTCCGATGGCGGCGGAAGGCGCTTTCTCGCAAGCGGCGATCGCACGAAATGCCGGCAAATCGGGCCTTGGCAGGCCCTTGAAGGGGACTGGCATACCGCTTGCTGTTGCCGCTGAGCCGACTGGGATCCGGCACATTCGCGGAGGCAACAGCATGATCGACAAGTTCACCATCGGCCGTCGCGGCCTGCTCGGCGGCGCCGCAGGGACGGCCGCCGTTGGTCTCGGCGGCGCTGTCTGGGCGCAGAAACCCCTGGTTCTAGGCTTCATCTATGTCGGGCCGCGCGACGACTACGGCTACAACCAGGCACATGCCGAGGCCGCCGCGGTCCTGAAGAAGATGTCGGGCCTCAAGGTCGTCGAGGAAGAGAAAGTGCCGGAAACGGTCGCCGTCGAGAAGTCGATGGAGAGCATGATCAACATGGACGGAGCGACGCTGCTCTTTCCGACCTCGTTCGGGTACTTCGACCCGCATATGCTGAAGATGGCGGCCAAGTACCCGAAGATTCAGTTCCGTCACTGCGGCGGCCTGTGGACCCAGGGCAAGCACCCGATGAACACCGGCAGCTACTTCGGCTACATCGACGAGGCGCAGTACCTCGCCGGCATCGTCGCCGGAGCCACCAGCAAGAGCGGCAAGCTGGGCTTCGTTGCTGCCAAGCCGATCCCGCAGGTCCTGCGCAATATCAACGCCTTCACGCTGGGGGCCCAGTCGGCGAACCCCAAGGTGACGACACAGGCGATCTTCACCGGCGACTGGGCGCTGCCCGTCAAGGAAGCCGAGGCGACCAACTCCATGATCGCCCAGGGAGTCGACGTCGTGACCTGCCACGTCGATTCCCCCAAGGTCGTCGTCGAGACCGCCGAGCGCGCCGGCATTTTCAGCTCGGGCTATCACTGCAACCAGGCAAAGCTCGCGCCCAAAGGCTACCTGACCGGCGCCGAATGGAACTGGGAGCGGGTGTATGTCGACATGGTCAACGCCATGAAGGCGGGCCAGGCGCCCGGCAACTTCGTGCGCGGTGGTCTCAAGGAAGGCTTCGTCCGCACTTCGGCCTACGGGCCCGCGGCGGCGGCGGCCGGCAAGGAGAAGGCCGAGGCGGCCAAGGCGGCGATCTTGAACGGCAGCCTCTCGCTCTTCAAAGGCCCGCTGAAGGACAACAAGGGCAACACCGTCATCCCCGCGGGCACTTCCTATGTCGCCACCGAGCCCAAGCTCGAGAGCATGAACTACCTCGTCGAAGGCGTGATCGGCGCGACCTCGTAGATGGGGCAAGTCCTCGAGCGTATCGCGGTTCCGGCGCTGGCCCTGCTGGCGTCGGCGGTCGCATTCGGCCTGCTTCTCGCGGCCTATGCCGGCGTCGATCCGCTCGAGGCCTTCGAACTGATGTACCAGGGCGCCTTCGGCACCTGGTTTTCGTGGCAGAACACGCTGACGCGCGCCGCGCCACTGATCCTGACCGCGCTCTGCACAGCCCTGCCGGCGCGCCTCGGGCTGGTGGTCATTGGCAACGAGGGAGCGCTGGTCGTAGGTGGCGTCGCCGCGGCCGCGGCCGGCATTGCGATGGCGAATACGCCGTCTCTGGTCGCGCAGCTCGCCATGGCGATCGCCGCGATGGTGATGGGCGGCGTCTGGATCGCGCTGGCGGGCTGGCTGCGGCAGTGGCGGGGCGTCAACGAGACGATTTCCAGCCTGCTGCTCACCTACATCGCCATCGCACTGATGAACCATTTCGTCGAGGGGCCGCTGCGCGATCCCTCCAGCCTCAACAAGCCGTCGACCTGGCCGGTTGGCGACGCCAACATGATCGGACCGATTCCCGGTACCGACGTGCATTGGGGCCTGGCGTTCGGCGTTGTCGCGTGCCTGCTCATCTGGGCATTCCAGCGCTTCACGACCTGGGGATTCGCCATGCAGGTGATCGGCGGCAATCCGAAGACCGCGCGCATGATGGGCCTCGATGTCGGCCGCTATGTGCTGCTGGCCTGCTTCGCCGGCGGCGCGGCGGCCGGCCTCGCCGGCATGGTCGAAGTGGCGGCCGTGCACGGCCGGGCCAACGCCTCGCTGGCCGTCGGTTATGGCTTCACCGGCATCCTGGTGTCGTTCCTGGCGCGCCACAATCCGGTGGCGATCATTCCCGTGGCGATCCTGCTCGGCGGTATCGGCGCTTCGGGCGGCCTGCTGCAGCGCCGGCTCGACCTGCCCGATGCGGCGGTCGTGGTGCTGCAGGGCATACTGTTCGTCGCCATCCTGGCCAGCGAGACCCTGTATGGCCGCCAGTGGTCGCGACTGTGGAAGGGGCGGGAGGCCGGCTGATGGACCCGACGAGTCTCGGCCTGTGGGGCGTGCCGCTGGCAATGCTGGCGGGTGCCATCCGCGTCAGCACACCCTTCATCTTCGTTTCCATCGGCGAATGCCTCACCGAGCGCTCCGGGCGCATCAATCTCGGCCTCGAAGGGACGCTGGTGATGGGCGCCATGAGCGCCTACGGCGTGGCGCTCGCCAGCGACTCGCCCTGGCTCGGCGTGCTGGTCGCCGCCGTCGTCGGGCTGCTGATGGGTGCGCTGCACGCGGGCATCTGCCAGCTGCCGCGTGTCAACGACATCGCCACGGGGATCGGCCTGATGTTGTTCGGCACCGGGCTCGCTTTTTTCCTCGGCAAGCCTTTCATCCAGCCCAAGGCGCCCAACCTCGGCGCCCTCGATCTCGGCTGGTGGAGCGACATCCCGCAGGTCAAGCAGGCGTTGCAGGTGAATCCCTTGTTCGTCGTCGGCATCGTGCTGGCCGTGCTGCTTGCCTGGGCGCTGAAGAACACGCGCTGGGGACTGGTCGTGCGGCTGGCCGGCGAAAGCGTCGACTCGGCGCTGGCGATCGGCGTGCCCGTCGGACGTGTCCGGTTGATCGCGACCTCGATCGGCGGCGCTTCGGCCGGCATCGGCGGCGCCTTCCTGTCTCTCTATTATCCCGGAAGCTGGAACGAGGGCCTGTCGAGCGGGCAGGGCCTGATGGCCGTGGCGCTGGTGATCTTCGCGCGGTGGGATCCGTTGCGCTGCTTGTGGGCATCGCTCCTGTTCGGTGCGGCCGGGGCGATCAGCCCGGCGCTGCAATCGGTCGGCGTCACGCAGGGCTACTACCTGTTCGGTGCGGCGCCCTATGTACTGACGCTCGCGTTGATGATTGCCTCCTGTTCGCCCGAACGCAGCCTTCGCGGCGCACCGGGAGAGTTGGGCGCCGTGCGATAGGAGCAAAGGAGATGGCGATGAAGAAGCACGTGAAATCGCGCCCCTATCCCTGGCCGTGGAACGGTGACCTGCGAGCCGAGAACACGGCGCTGATCGTGATCGACATGCAGACGGATTTCTGCGGCGTCGGCGGCTACGTCGACAAGATGGGCTACGACCTGTCGCTGACGCGGGCTCCCATCGAGCCGATTCGCGCCTTGCTCGGCGCCGCGCGGAAGGCAGGGTGGCACGTCATCCACACGCGCGAGGGTCACCGTCCCGATCTCTCGGACCTGCCGCCCAACAAGCGCTGGCGCTCGCGGCAGATCGGCGCCGGCATCGGCGATCCGGGCCCGTGCGGCCGCATCCTGGTGCGCGGCGAGCCGGGCTGGGAGATCATCCCCGAGCTCGTGCCTGTTGCGGGCGAGCCGGTCATCGACAAACCGGGCAAAGGCTCGTTCTGTGCCACCGATCTCGAGCTGATGCTGCGGACACGAGGTATCGACAACATCGTGCTGACCGGCATCACCACCGACGTCTGCGTACATACCACCATGCGCGAGGCCAACGATCGTGGCTTCGAATGCCTGATCCTGGAGGACTGCACGGGCGCCACGGACAAAGGCAATCACCTGGCGGCCCTGAAGATGGTCGAGATGCAGGGCGGCGTGTTCGGCGCCGTGGCGAACTCGACGGCCGTGATCGAGGCGATGGCGTGAGCGGCGCACCGTCGCTCGAGCTGATCGGCTTCTCCAAGCGTTTCGGTGCCCTCGCGGCACTCGACGACGTGTCGGTCAAGGTCGACGCCGGTTCCTTCCACGCGCTGCTGGGCGAGAACGGCGCGGGCAAAAGCACGCTCGTCAAATGTGCCATGGGCTACTATGCCGCCGACCAGGGACAGGCGCTGCTCGACGGCCGAGAGGTCACGATCGGCCATCCCAGGCAGGCGCACGAGCTGGGACTCGGCATGGTCTATCAGCACTTCACCCTGGTGCCGAACATGACGGTGCTGGAGAACTTCGTGCTGAGCCGCGAGCACTTGCCCGCTGTGATCGATTGGGCGGCCGAGCGGCGAGCGCTCGAAGCGTTCTTTGCGACGACGCCGTTTCGCGTACCCTACGACGTGCCGGTGGCTGACCTCGCCGCCGGCCAGAAGCAGAAGGGCGAGATCCTGCGCCAGCTGTACCTCGAGCGGAACCTGCTGATCCTCGACGAGCCGACTTCGGTCCTTACTCCCGACGAAGCCGACGAGGTCTTGTCGACTCTGAAGAAGCTCACCCAGGACAGGAAGCTCACCATCATCACGATCACGCACAAGTTCCGTGAGGTGAACGCATTCTGCGATACCGTCACCGTCCTGCGGCGCGGCAAGCTTGTCGGCACGCGGCCGACCGCCGAGCTCGACAACGACACCATGGCCGAGATGATGGTCGGCCGCCGTGAGACACGAGCCACCGTCGAATCCGAGGCACGCACGCCCGGCAAGGCGATGTTGCAGATCGAGGACCTGTCGGTAGCCGACAATATCGGACAGCCGGCGGTGGACGGGCTGAAGCTGGAAATCCGTGCCGGCGAGATCGTCGGGGTGGCGGGCGTCTCCGGCAATGGCCAGCGCGAGCTGGTCGAGGCCTTGGCCGGCCAGCGCCGCTCCACAGCCGGGCGCATCCTGGTGCACGGGGAGCCCTACCGCGCCACCCGGCCCGAGATGATCCGCCATCGCATCGCCTGCCTTCCCGAGGAGCCGTTGCGCAATGCCTGCGTGGCCGACATGTCGGTTGCCGAGAACATGGCGCTGCGATCGTTCGATCAGCCGCCCGCGTCGCCCGACGGCATTCAACTGAGGCGAACGCCGATGCGTGACAGGGCGCGTCGATTGATCGAGGCCTACCGCGTCAAAACGCCAGGACCCGATGCCGCCATCAAGGGCCTGTCGGGCGGCAACGTGCAGCGCGCCGTGCTGGCGCGCGAGCTGTCGAGCGAGGGCGACCTGCTGATCGTCGCCAATCCCTGCTTCGGCCTCGACTTCGCTGCGGTCGCCGAGATTCGCGCCCGCATCGTACAGGCGCGTAACCGCGGCGCCGCAGTTCTGCTGGTCAGCGAAGACCTGGACGAAATCCTGCAGCTTTCGGACCGCATCGTAGTGATGTTCGACGGTCGGCTGACATTCGAGACCCCTTCGTCCCAAGCCGATGTCGGCGCCATCGGCCGGGCGATGGCAGGCCGCAATTAGAGCGGAATGTGTGTTGCAGGAGGCATGATGGGTCCAGCTGATGCCAGCTGGGTCTAAGGATCTGCGGATCGAGTGGCAAATATTGAAAGGCTTGGACCGTTGGGATGATCCGTCATTTCATGAGCCGTCCGAATGTCGTGGAATCCCAGGACCGAAAGGACGGCCAGGATTTGATCCCGTTCCATCCATGAATGCTCATCGTGCATACCTCCGCAAAAGGCCTTGTTGCGCCAGGCGCCATGATAGCTGCGTTTGTGCAATCGGACGGTAAGCCCATGATAGGGAAATTCCTCGACCTCGCCCGAGAACGCACCGCGCCTGGCATCGCCAGATGGCATGGCTACGTCACTGAAATAGTGAGTCCAGAGGTAGAGTGTGTGGGATCTGTGGGCCATCAGCTCAATGAGTCGAACCGGATTGATCATGTGATAGAGGACGCCGGAAGCGACGATCAGATCGTAGCGGCGGGGCATCTGCTCCAACCATTTGTGGAAGTCGCCCAGCATGAACTGCGCCCTGCTCAGGTGCAGCAGTTCCTTGACGATCAGACAGCGCATGAATGAAAGCTTGTTCGCCTCGACCGCGCAAATGCTCGCCGGCTCATGCTTGTGGAGCATGAATGTATGGGACGCCTCGAGCGGTCCCAGTTCCAGAACGCTGCGGCCTTTGATGCCGCCGCACTGTTCGACACACCATTCAATGCGAGGGTCGGCGTACAGAACAATGGGGGCGTTTGTCACCGCACCCGCCTCCGGCGGCAGCGCGTGGTTCCATCCAGGAATCAGATTCACTGCATTCTGGGCAGAGGGCAAAGCATCAACATACTCGTCGAAAAGTGATTGTTGCCCAGCGGGCAGAGGCTGCGCCGCATGCACTGTCGCGGGGCGTGGTGCACTAAAGGTTCTCGCGAACCAGCCTCTGACCCCTTTGACCTTCACGATCCTTGCCTCCGGCTAGAGCTGGCAAATGAGAGCCGATTCGGTGCGGCGAACGGCATGGTCACCCTTATGGATCAGCTTTGCAGTGGGCAGAGTCGTGCTCGCGACGAACGGCGTTGCCGTGCTCCAGGAGATGCCTCGACCGCATCAGGGCGGCATTGAAGAGCTCGACTCTCGGATATCGAGGGTTGCTTTCGTGCAAGGAAACGCCCAATGCTTGATGTTAGCTCAGATTCGTTACTTTTGAGGAGAATAAGACCCTGACCGTGCGGCGCGTCAACCGGCACAGTTGTCGCCAGAATGAACTTCTCAGCCCAGCGGCCGGCATCGACGAAACTCGGCATGCCAACCTCTGATATACGATCACCAATGGACTCAAATCTCATGTCAGCAAAATCCGCTCTGTTCGTTCGGCGCAACAATAGCTTCCTGGCGGACGTTGAAGGTAGGGTTCTTGGCGTTCTGATTGCTAGAACGCCGCAATGGATTTCGCCGGACTTCATGACGGTGGTTGGGTTGGCGGGCGGCTTGCTTTGCTTCGTCGGTTATGTGCTGTCCAACTTTTCTCCTGGCTATCTCGTTGTTGCTGAAATTGGGATTCTTATGAACTGGCTGGGGGACAGTCTTGACGGTGGTTTGGCCCGGTTCCGGGAAATAGAGCGACCGAAGTACGGGCACTTCACCGATCAGTCCGTCGATGTGATCTCAATTGGAATGGCTTTGCTGGGGCTTGGCCTCAGTCCATGGGTCCGGCTCGATGTGGCCCTGGCAGGCTTTTCCACCTACCTGATGATTGCTTTGCAATGTCAGCTACGTGCCGCAGTCACCGGTATCTACGATATCTCCCTGGGGAAGATCGGTGGTACTGAGATGAGGCTTCTCATCTTTCTCTGCACGTTGATCATGCTTGCCTTTCCTGCCGTTTACCAGCCGCTGTTCGGCGGGTTGGGCGCAATCGACTTGGTGTTGGTAATAACAGCCGGTAGCTGTGCCATGGTCTGTATCGGTGTATCCATCGCCATGATGTTCAAGCTAAGATCGAGTGAAGATAGCTGCAACCGTTGATCGACGCTGCTCAGTGTATGTGACTGGACACCCTGACTGACGTGCGCCTTTCCGTTGTCCTTGACATCAGCCACCTCCACGCTCGCCGAGACATTGTCGTTCCAGCGGGTATCGACCGTGTTGACAGGGCATATGCCACCGCGCTTTCGACCGCCCCGGACCTCGACCTGCTTGGGCTCCGCATCGGTCTTGCAGGGACAAAACTGTACTCGCGGGAAGCGGTTAGCGACCTGGCAACGAATCCCCATGGAACCATAGACGACTCCCTTGGCGGGGCAGGCAATGCCGTTCTGGCATCCATCTGGGCCTGGCTGCGACGCTCGCCGGCAGAGAATTTGGCCCTAGGTATGCGGCGTGTATCGCCGGCAGGCGGGGTCCCACGGTTCCGTGGCGCGCGTGGTCCGGTGCACGACCTGGCCGCCAGCCAGGCGAAAGTAGGGCGGGGCGCTATCTATCTCAACGCCACCACTTATGGTCTGTGGGTGCCGGGATATCTCAGGTGGTTGAAGGCCCGGCCGGATGTTCGCCCCGTTTTCTTCATTCACGACTTGCTTCCAATCGACTATCCGGAGTTCTTTCAGGCCAGCAGGGCGATGATCTTCAAGCGTATAGTCGACGCGATTTTCCGTCGAGCGGCGGGCCTGGTTGCCGCCAGCCCGCCGGTTGCCGAGCGCATCGAGGGCGAAGTCGCGAGCCGAGGACGTGGCAAGATTCCCATTCATGTCGCTCCGTTGCCTCTATCCGCCTCGCTTAGCCATGGTGCGGATCTGGCTACACAGGAGACGATCCCGCCATACTTTGTCGCTTGTGGCACCATTGAACCTCGCAAGAACCACCTGCTCCTGTTGCATATATGGCGCCGACTTATCGAGAGCCAAAACCCCGCGCCGAGGTTGATCCTTGTCGGCCGACGGGGCTGGGAGAACGAGGAAGTCGTCGACACGCTGGAGAGATGTCCCGACCTTCTCGGGCATGTCTTGGAAGTGAACGGACTGCCTGATTGTGGCCTTCGCTGGCTACTGTCCAACGCCTGTGCTGCGTTGGTCCCGTCTTTTGCCGAGGGTCATGGCTTGCCGGTGGCGGAAGCTCTCGCCGTTGGCACCCCTGTTGTTGCCTCGGACAGCGACGTCTTCAGGTGGACCAGCCAGGAGTGCGCAATCTTCCGTCATCCGCTCGATGGCCGTGGCTGGATGGAATCGATTGTTGCCTTGTCGCGCCGTGATTGTTATTTCTGGAATGACGCGCGGCGGAGCGTAGCGCGCTATCGCCCGCCATCGACGGCCGACTACTTCGAGCGGCTCACGGCGTTCCTTGGGACGCTTGGAGCGCGGGCGCCCTGAGGCGCCGTGTCCGATTCGAGCAGCGGCAGTCGAGGGGCCGCAGGCGTGCGGCATTGCACGATCGATGGGCGCCGCTCGAAGTGGCGAACTGAAGCGGGCCTAAGCCAAAGTTAGTCAACTAAATGGGCGGGTCGGCCGAAGAAATCGGCTCATGCTGTGGTACCGTAGACGGCGGAGTACACCTACCGGGGGGGCCGTAGAGTGAATTTTTCGCTGACTTCGTTACAGATCCCTGGCGTAACCATGATTCGATCCCGAAAGTTCGAGGATCATCGCGGGTATTTCACGGAGACTTGGTCACAGGAAGTCTTTCGCGCGCTCGGGGTGACCTCGCACTTCGTTCAAGACAACGAATCGTATTCACGACAATCGGGCACGCTGCGCGGTCTTCACTTCCAACGGCCACCGTTTGAACAGGCAAAACTCGTGCGAGTGCTGAGCGGTGCGGTATACGACGTCGTTGTCGACCTGCGCCCTTCGTCGCCGACATTTCGAAGCTGGTGCACGGCGACGCTGTGCGGCCAGAACGCCGAGCAGCTGTATGTGCCGCGTGGCTTCGCACATGGCTTTGTCACCTTGGAGCCGAATACCATTGTAGCCTACAAAGTGGACGCCCCTTATGCTCCCCGCTCCGAGGCGGGCATTCGTTGGGATGATCCCTCCCTGGCCATCGACTGGCCGATAGAGGCAGCGAACGTCATACTTTCTGAAAGGGATCGCCAACTGCCGACCTTTGTCGACGCGTGCCGGCAGTCTCCCAATATTCGCGACACGGTAAATCTGGTATGACGGAGCGGGCGACAGAGTAGAGGCGCCCGAGGCTCGAACTGGCGGCGTTGTGCCCGGCGCAGGCGTGTTGCGGCCGTGCTGGCACACGACGGCGGCGACATCGTCGTTCCCGACCAGCCATCAACTCGGTTCGCGCCGCTTCGCCGCACTTTGGGATTGTCGCGGTTGATTGGCGCTGAGGGTTCGTGAGGTCGTGAAGGGTCTGTTGGAGATGCAGTTGGCTTGCCTGGCGTTGAGAGCAAGTGGTTGCGCCGAGGAGAAGTGCCTATGACCGACAACGCAGTCTTGAACAACTCGTTGGTAACGAGTGCCGAGAATCCACACCTGGGGGGCAACATTCGAGAGGGCGACTCGGATTGCTACGCGCCAAATGTTTGGAAACATGTCGTTTCACGCTTCTGCATCGAGTCCATGATGGACTTGGGCTCGGGTTTGGGCCATGCGGCGCACTTCTTCGCTCGGCTCGGCGTCAAGACGCTTGCCGTCGAGGGGCTCGCCGAGAATGTCCGTGCCTCGCGCTATCCGGCTTTGCTACACGACCTGACGCGCGGACCGGTGCAGACCGTCGTCGATCTGGTGCATTGCCAGGAAGTCGTCGAACACATAGACGAAAAACACCTCGATCATGTTTTGCAAAGCCTTTCGTGCGGACGTGTGATCTTGATGACCCATGGGCTGCCGGGGCAGCCCGGTTATCATCACGTCAACCTTCAGATGCCCGACTATTGGATCGGCCATCTCCAGGCATGCGGATTTGACTACCTTGCTGAGGACACGCGAAAGGTGAGGAAGATTGCCGAGCAAGACGGGGCGATCTATTTGCAGCGTACAGCTTTGCTGTTCCATCGGCGGTGAGAGGGGAACCTGCCACCGGGCCGAGCCAGGCTAGAATTTTGCAATGGCCAACTGGCCGCTCTCGGTCAGCCGGTTGCAGCGATAGAGGCTGTAACGATCGAATTCCTTCGACCATGGTTCGCCGTTCCAGGCGTAGGCAATCGATGCGCGCAATCGACCCTGGCGAGCAAGCTCCCGGAACAGGGTCTTGGTCTCCCGAAACAGGGCGGCGCGCGCTTCATCGTCGCCCGGGCAGTCCTCGCTGGCATTGGGAAAGCCCCATTCTGTGATCCAGCAGGGCTTGGCATCCCCTGTTGCTCCCTGCGCGCCGCACTCGTGTGCCGTCAAGTCGAAGAACTGGCGTCGGCGATCCGCTGCGTTCGGCGCCCCGGGATAGGAGTGTATGCCGTAGCCATCAACCAGGCTGTCGAGTCCGTGCTGGCGGAGAAAACGCAGTGTGGCGCCTATGCTGACGCTGTCGTACCTGGCGCGAGGCAGCCAGCCTTCAGCGCCGGTGTCCGCCAGTCCCGCCGAAAGCAGCGGCGTCGACCGGTTGAGCCGCGATTGATCTCGAACGTCCTTTATGGCGTGCAGGACCTGGACATACTGACGATAGCCCTTGGCCACCTTCTGTCCCACCTCATCACCATGCAAATCGAGCAGACCGAGGTTTCGTCCCCTTCCGGGCAGGGGAAATTCGGCATTGAAGGCTGTCCAGTTTATCTCATTTCCCACTTCTATCCCGGCCAGAACTATTCCTGACCGCTCGAGCTGATCGAGCACTTGCCTGTAGCGTCCTTTCGTCGAAAGGGGGTCGGCATATGACAAGGCAGGACCGGCCCAAATTTCCGGGTACCGTTCAGGCTGGTAGGGTCGAACAGGCGCGCCCGCTTGATAGAGTAGTTCGAGATTGAGAAGCACCCGTATGCCCTTCTGGTCAAGCCGACGCACGAAATCCACCCCGCTCTCATTCAAGGGCACCGCCGTTCGGATCATCTCGACACCCGAACGGGCAAGTTGGTCGATCAAGACATCCTGCTGCGGGCGGCTGAGCCGGACGGGATTGACGACGTTGAGACCCGTCAGCGGCTGCGTCGCCCACGAAGGCAGCGCGAATGCAACCCAGGCAATCAGGGCTCCCACGATCCAGGCTCGACCGCGGCGCATCATCTGTTTCTCCAGGTCAACCGGGGCAGGGCATGATCGCTCGGCCCGGCCTTGCCAGGCGTTCGCCGATCTCTCTTCAAGGTGTGGCTTGCAATTGTGCGGGCCATTTGTGACTCCGATGTCCCGCATGGTGTAGTGTCCTTACTGCTTGGGCAATGGGGTGCCGAAGACCTAAGGTTGTCGAAGTGCTATTTAATCTGGAAGTCGACACGAACGACAAGATCATTGCCTACGTCGTCCCGGATGCGTTCTCGGCACCGGGCGAGATCGACGTGGTGGTGCCGGGACGGGAGCCGCAACGAGTGCGCGCCAACGACATGCGCCCCAGCGTCGTTGCGGCCGGGCGGCATGAAACGGGTCAGTGCGGTTTTGTCCTTACGGCCGACATCGTCCAGGACTTGCCGAATCTTACTCACCTCGAACTGCGCGAGACCGTCTGCGGCCTGCCGGTCTACCGTCGAGCCCCTCCTGCGCCTTGCCCGGACCTGCGACTGTTTCGGCTCGAGACCCAGTATGTACGCTTGCGCGCGCTGGATGACCTGCTCAACGGCCGGTTCACCCTGTCGTATCCGGGAATCGACCGGCACGGAGCGGAAACCACAAATCAGGCGATACTGTTGTCCGGCAGCCCGTCGCTTTACATCAGCGCTCGTCTCGTCTACCGGCTGCACGAATACTCTTTCGACAACGGTTTCCGGCGCTTTTGCCTGGCTCAAGAACCTTTTGTCGAACTCGCTGAAACGTTGGTTTCCCTGAGCCGGGAGACCAGCCAGTCCCCCGAACTCGGCCTGCGCGAGGAACTGCGCCTCGCCGAAGTACGGCCCTATTTCTACGACGTTGCGCTGCATGATGAAGCGGCGGTGCGAAGGTTGTTTTCCAACCTGCCAAAGCCGGCGCAGGCGATCCTGTCCAATCCGCTGTGCCGCCTGCTGGGCGCGCGCAGTTCCGAAGAGATTCCGAATTTGGGCCAGATCGGGAGCGCCCTGGAAGCTCTGTCAGGGTTTGACATCGTCGGCCTGCGCGAGCGACCGGATACCTACGCCGCAGCCTTGGGCGAGATGGTCGGGCAACCGGCGGCTGCACTGGTAGTGCCACCGTGTGATGCGGCCGTCGTGGAATTGGCCGATCGACTGCGGTCGCTTCCCGATGCCGCGGCTCTCGTTGACATGGACATCGACATCTACGCAGCCATCGTCGAGGTCAACAGCGATGAATGAGGACCATGGCAGGTCCGCCCCGGCACCGCCGTCTGGCACCGTAGTCGAAGAGTCCAGATTCGAACCTGCCCGTGAACTTGGGTTTGTGGCGGCGTCGCACACATGGCTATGGCTGACGTTCGCGCTCTTTGTGCTGCTGCCGTCGGCGGCCGCCATCGCTTACTATGGCTTTGTTGCGGCAGACCAGTTTACGGTAGAGACACGCTTTGTCGTCCGGTCTCTTGATCCGTCGAGGGCCGATGAACCTACACTCGGCGCCGGTGCCACTCTGGCGGTCGGGCAACTCGTCGCACCGAAGTCGGTTACGCAGAACGCCTACGTGGTGACCCAGTATATCCGCAGCCGTGGCATGGTCGTTGCGCTGCAAGGAGAAATCGACCTTCAAACGCTCTATCGGCGTCCGGAAGCCGATGTACTGGCGCGCCTGAAAACCGACGCCTCAGTCGAGGATCTGGTCAACTATTGGGGTGACATGGTCCGGGCGGATGTCGATGCGCCGTCCGGCATCGTTATCGTGCGGGTTCGCGCTTTTCGCCCGCAGGATGCGCTGTTGATTGCCCGTTCTATCAATCGTCACAGCGAGCAGTTGGTCAATGACATGACGCTTCGCGCCCGCCGGGATGCAATGCGGGTCGCCGAGGAGGAAGTTCGTCGCGCCGAGCAACAGGTGCGCGACTCGCTCGCCGCGCTGCGCGAAGCCCGTGACAGTGAAGGTACGATCGATCCGACGCGCGCGGCGGACGAGACCAGTACCTTGTTACTGCAGCTGATGGCGGAAAAGATCCGACTGGAGAGTGAGCTTTTCGCCGCTTCAAGGACGTTAGCACGCGATGCCCCGACGGTGCGCTTTCTGGCGTCGCGCGTAGACATTGTCGGCAACCAGATCGTGGAACTGCGGGCGCGCCTGACGGGAGAGGGAGCCAATACCGTCGCCGCCTCGTTTCGGCGCTTTGACGAACTCGAGATTCAGCGCCAGCTATCGGAGAAGCTGCTATCGCTCGCGGAGGATACCTTTGAGCGCGCCCGGCTCAATGCCGAACGCCAGAACATCTACCTCATGGCGTTTGTCCTGCCCTCGCTGCCGGCCGACAGCGACTATCCTCCGCGGCTCGCCTATTGCCTGCTATTTCCGCTCGGATTTGTCGCTGTGTGGGGGGTCGTGGCCCTGATCTGGGCATCGATCGACGATCACCGCCGGTAGTACGGCTCGCGATCACGTGGAACTGCGACTGGTCCATCTAATTGGAAAGGGCCACCATGCACTACGCCATGTGGTTGCGTACTGCCGCTGCAACGCCGCAAAGCGCGAACCAGGCGACCAGGGCACCGCCGACCGTGCCCAGTGACCACATCCATCGTTTTGGATAGCGCGCACTTTCCGGTAGTGCCGGCCCAAGGAAGGCGGCGATGTAGACCAGCTTGCGTTCCGAGACCATGCGGGCTGCCTCCAGTGCCGCGGTCGCGTTGGCATACTGTTTCTCCGCTATGCGCCGCTCGATGTCGCGCTCGGCGAACCGCGAAATCGCAACGGAAACGACCGAGCCGGGCTCGGAATTGGCGGCCCGGTTGGTGAGCTTCGCCTCCAGCTCGCGAATGTGCTCACTGATGACCCGCA
>CADECW010000077.1:18655-35088 GCA_902825855.1 uncultured Rhodospirillales bacterium
GCCCGGTTGGTGAGCTTCGCCTCCAGCTCGCGAATGTGCTCACTGATGACCCGCAGCCGAGTTTCCAATTCCCGCATCTGCGGTGCCGAAGCGTTGACGCTCTTCAGTTGCGTTTCGTATTCCTGCCGGAGCCGCAGGCCTTCGGCGCGCAGTTGGGTCAGCAGATCACCCAAGGCCTTGCCTGTCTGGCCTGCGTCAAGCATGCCCTCGGCATCGCGGGCACGCTGAAGCTCGCGGCGAGCCTGGACCAGACGGCGATTTGCCCGAGCGAATTCGTCCTCGGCCGATGCTATCTGGTCGCGCCGCATGCGACGGTTGATCTCGTTCACCAGCTTCTCACTCAAGGAGACGACCGTTTCCATGATGAGCAAGGCATCCTGCGCCGAGAAGGCCCGCACCCTGACAGTGACGATGCCCGATGACATCTGGATCGAGACATCGGACATCGACCTCCAGTATGCGACGAGCTCTTCGATCGAATCGGTGGATACAAACCGCGCGATCCAGTCGATGCCGTCGCGACTGTAGAGGCCACGCAGGTCGATCCGCTCCTGCAAGCTTTCAACCATCGAGCGACTGACGATATAGTCGGCAACGACCTGCGTATCCTGGGCGATGCTTTGGGCCGGAATGCCGACCAGTGCGCCAATGCTGTCGATGCGGGGAGGGACTCCGCTTTGAACTGTGAAACGCGTTTCGACGGCATACTGCGGTGAAGCGAGCCAGCCGAAGTAACCAACGGCTCCGGCGCTAGGCAGCAGGAAGACCAACACAAAGCTGACGATCAGGAATGCGCGCCACGCCCGCGCACCTGGGCGGCGGTAAAAGGTGGCACGGTCCTCGACGCGGCGTCCGCTCCAGCCGCGACGGGCCCGTCGCGCCTTTTCCCCCAGGGCGATGGCGACACGCCCCGCCCGCGCCAGCGCGCCGGAAGAGGCAACGACGGGCGGAGGCGGCGTCGCGACCTGATCGCCATGGTGAGACGATGTTTCCATCATCGATTCAATCTATGGTAAACTTCGATGGCTCTGTCGACCGATTCAAACATCAGCATTCTACCATCAACGAGCACTGCGGCCCGCGAACACAATGCCTTGACGACATCCATCGCATGCGAAGCGACGATCAAGTCGGCGTTGCGCCGCCGCCGGGCGAAGGCTTCTTGGCAGCGCGCAGCGAAACGAGCATCACCGACAGATGTTATTTCGTCAATCAGATAGCAGTCGAAGGGAATCGCCATCGAAAGACCGAAGGCGAGGCGGGACATCATGCCGGTTGAGTATGTGGCGACCGGAGCGTCGAAGTATTGGCCGATCTCGGCAAAGTCCTCGACGAACCGGCTGGCCCGCCTGGCATCTTCGCTGTAAATCCGGGCGACAAACTTCACGTTGTCACGTCCGCTCATCTCCGGATGGAAGCCACCAGCAAAGCCCAGTGGCCAGGAGACACGGACGGATCGCCGAACGGCACCGGAATTGGGCAGCTCAGTGCCGGCCATCAGTCGCAGGGTCGTCGACTTGCCGGCGCCGTTCACCCCGAGCAGGCCGTACGAATAGCCCGTCTCGAACACCGTAGATACATGATCGAGGACGACCTTGAGGCTTTGAGGTGTCCGGTAGAACTTGAAGACGTTGGCGAACTGTATCATGTTGATCCCGCTGACCTCATCCGGGCGTTTCATGTTAGGCTATGGCGACCATGCCTGCCCGCCCCAAGGTCACATCTCGCTCTTCCGGATAGATGATACAGTCGGTCATAGTCCAGTGTCGGGTGCTCGCAGCGATCATGCTGCGCAACATCCGTACGCGTTTCTTTGGCCATGGCTTGGGGTTTCTGGTCTCGATCGCCTGGCCGTTCTGCCACATCGGCGTTTTGCTGTTGATTTTCACCTGGACCGACCGCGCCCCGCCCTATGGGGAGAGCATGGCGCTTTTTTTTGCGACCGGCCTGGCTCCATTCATGGTGATTACCTATCTGGCCCGCTGGTCCATGATTTCGATGATTACAAATCGGCCCCTGTTGGCCCTGCCGCGCATAAAGATCTTGGATCTGGTGCTGGCCGGGACGATCCTGGAGGTCCTGGCATCATGTTGCATGATCATCGTATTGGTTGTCGTCCTGGCAGGCTTCGGTATCGACACCTCGCCGCGCGACCCGATTGACGCCGCCTACGCCTTCGGTGCCGCCCTGCTACTCGGCTTCGGCCTCGGCATCATCAACTCGATCCTGGCGCTAATCACCTATACGTGGGTTACCGTCTATTTGTTGGCAACCATAGTCCTGTACATCACCTCAGGCATTTTGTTCGTGGCCGATGCTCTGCCCGAATCATTGCGCTACTGGCTGTCGTTCAACCCGACCTTGCAGATAGTGGAGTGGATGAGGTCGGCCTACTACTACAATTATGGCTCGACTTTAGACAGGGTATACACGCTTGCATGGTGCCTGGGCACCATCCTGCTCGGCTTGCTGATGGAACGGCTGCTCCGTGGCCGGCTTCTGCAGGGTCGATGAAGTTCTCCTTTCTGAATGTTGCGAAGGGACCAGCGTCGACCTGGTCGGCGACCAATGACGACCCACAGTTCGTGTTTCGTTGGAGATGGTTTCGACCTCGTTGTCTGCTGTTCCATCTCGATGGGGGCGACGGGTCGCTCAACCCTGTGATCTATTGGGATAAAGGCGGCGGATTTCACGAAGGCGACACTGTGCCTGTCGATCATGTCGGATCGACGGTCTATGCTCTGAACCTCGTTGACGTACCTCGCTTGCGGGCGTTGCGCATCGACCCCAGTTCGCATCCCACGAGCTTTGTCTTTCACTGGTTTGCCGTCTACAGGGACGGAGCGCTGGCCAAAACGATACGGCTGGCGTTGAACAGTGCCGGCCAGCCTGCGTCGCCAGGCCCGCGCTTTCGCTGGCTGGCAGAGGCAGCGACCTCAGACGCCGGACGGCCCCACGATCAGGCCGTGGGTGATCTGCCAAGCTTTTGCCGCTACGTCGAAGGTCTGGCGAAGGATGCCCTGGTCGTGCCCGGTGCGACCGGATCGTCGGACGGCGCGGTTGGCCTTTCTCTGGTTGTTCCCACCTTCAATACTCCGCCGGCCTATCTCGATGCCCTTCTGGGTTCGTTTCTTGGTCAAGGACGAACTGATGCGGAGCTGATATTGAGCGACGACGGGTCGACGGAGGGTGCAACCTGCCGTTGGCTCGAGGAGCATCGTACCTCGGCGCAGGTACGCATCATTCGCTGGCCCGAGAATTGTGGCATCGCTGAAGCCACCAACCGCGGGATCGCCATTGCGCGCGGCCGATGGCTGGGGTTGGTCGATCATGATGACGCACTGGCGCCGGGTGCGCTCAGCCAGCTGTTTAAGGCGATCGCCCAGAACCCCCGGGCCGAGTTCTTTTACACCGACGAGGTCGTTACCGACATCGCCCTGCGCCCGGTCGGCCTTCATGCGAAACCGGCCTATGATCCGGTACTGCTCTCGGGCGTGAACTACATAAACCACCTGTCGGTCTATCGACGGCATAGACTGAATGCCCTCGGCGGATTGCGGCCCGGCTTCGAGGGCTCACAGGATTACGACCTGCTGCTTCGCTATCTGTCTGGGCTGCCGGCGGAAGCCGTCGTACACGTTCCGTTTCCGGCGTACTTCTGGCGGCGTGGAGGGTCCACCTTCTCCGCCAAGCACCTCGACCAGGCCACCGAAGCTGCAAGGCGAACGCTTGCCGCACACGTCGCCCCCGCCTTGGGCAAGCTTCCCATAGATCCGGCACTGGCAGGCGCCCTGCATAGACCCCGACTGGATGCCATGGTGCGACAGTGGCCGCACGTCACCATCCTGATACCCAATCGCGATTCCTTCCCTCTCATCGGCCGCATTCTCAGCGACCTCGCGACACGCACGGACTATCCGACATTTGAGATTCTGGTCATCGACAACGGCACGCGCGACCCAGCCGTGCTGCGCCTCTATGATGAACAGCGACTGCTCGGTCGGCCATTCCGAGCCGACATCGTCGTTGAACCTTTCAATTTTGCCCGGCAAGTCAACCGTGGCCTGCGCCTGGCCGGCGGGGACCACGTGGTCCTGCTCAACAACGATATCGAGGTTCTCGCGGAGGATTGGCTGCGCGAGATGGTTTCGTGCCTGTGGTATCCCGATACAGGCATTGTCGGGGCACGCCTTCTCTATCCTGACCGCACCATTCAACATGCCGGCGTGGTTATCGGGCTGGGAGGGCTGGCCGGGCACTGGTTCGAAAGGGCCTCTCCGCAAAACCCGGGACCCTTGGGCCGGTTGCATGTTCGCCAGACCCTTTCGGCTGTGACTGGAGCGTGCATGCTGATTTCGCGGAGTTGCCTCGAGCGCGTAGGGAACTTCGACGAGGACCAGTTCAAGATCGCCTACAACGATGTTGACTACTGCCTACGGGCAGCCGCGGCCGGGCTGCGGACCGTCTGGACCCCTTTTGCGACATTGATCCATCGTCAGTCGGCATCGCGCGGGAGCGACGAAACGCCAGCAAATCGCGGCCGCTTCCAAGCGGAGCAGAGCGCGCTGCGCCGGGTTCATGGCACCGAACGCTTTGAAGACCCTGCCTTCAGCCCCTGGTACACGCGCCACCGCTCCGTGCCTGCGTTGCGCTTGCGTGGGGAATTGCCGAGTGCCCGGATGAACGGCCTGGTGGGCTGACAGCGCCTTTCTCGTGCCGTTGTCAGCCGAGCGCCAGTCGGCTCGACGACAGCGAAAGGCCGGGATGGAAGTAGGGGTCGTCGCGAATTGCGGCACCCCAGCGTTCTCGAAATGCCTGGTGTTCGAGGGCATATCGGCGGCGCGGACGCCAGGTCCGCTTGCGGGTTGCTGACTCGAGGTGCTCGAGCTTGACGGTGGGAACCAACAGCGACTGCCACCCCCGCGCCTTGAGGCGCAGACAGAGGTCGACGTCGTTCAGGTCGACCGGAAAGCAAGTCGCGTCAAAACCACAAACAGCGTCGAATTTCCATTTTTCCACCAGCAGGCAGGCCGCAGTGACGGCCGAAACCTCGTGCGGCACCATCAATCGACGAAGATAGCCGGGCACCTTGGCGTCAGTGCCGCGGTTGACATGGGCGGCAAAGCCGCCAGCGCCGATCACCGTGCCGGCAAATTGCAGCCGCCCCGAGGGATAGAGCATCGCTGGCCCAACCGCCCCGACATCCGGCCGCATTGTCCAAGGGGAAAGCTTTGCCAGCCAGTCGTGATCGAGAATGTTTATGTCATCGTTTAGAAACGCCAGCAACGCCGCTCGCGCAACCGTCGCTGCCTGATTGCACAGGGCGGCAAAGTTGAAGGGTCCGGGGGCCTCAACAACACGGACCCCTGGCTTGGCTTTGAGCTGGCCTAGCAGGGCCACCGTGGCACGGCGTCGGCTGCCGTTGTCGACGATCAACACTTCGATGTCCCTGCCATCAGTGCTGCGCTCGATGCCCTCGAGACAGGCGGTCAGCAAGTCGGGTTGATCGCGCGTTGGTATGATGACAGAGACCCAAGGCATACCGGTCACCGGCGACGGCGCCTTGACGGTCGGCACTGCGCATTGCCCGGTTTCGAACTCCGTCTCGCGTACGCTGAGGTCCGGGCGCGGGATGGTCCGGCCGATTCGGCGAATGTGTATGACTTCGCTCGCCCCGGCGCCGTCAAACTGGCGGCACAGTCGGTTGGCACTTCCCAGTTCGGCCGCGGTCCAATTTGAAAGATTGCGCAGCCGACGGTGGTGAACATAGATCGCCCGGTTGATGTATCCGGTTTCTGCATTGAAGATCGGGCTCCAGTCGGGTTTCATCCGGCTATCGCAAAATCGACCTTGGGCATCGACCGAGTCCTCATCTGCGTAGAAGAGGTCGTGCTGGGGGCACGCTGCGGCGTGCTCGACAAGCGCAGCCGCTGCCCCGATCGGCACCACATCTCCGGCCGTTATTGGCGCTACGATCACTGCACGGCCGTCAACGAGATCGAGAAACCGGTCGACGGGGGCATCAGGCGCACACCGGAGAAGCCGGCCCGGTTCGGCGAGAGAGGGGGCAGTGGCGTCCGCAGCGCCGCGGCCGGACGGGGGAGCGTCGACCAGCAAGAGGGACCAGTTCGGGTAGATTTGTGCCTTCAGCGATTCGAGCGTGGCCTCAAAGGCCGAGCGATCCAGATGCCAGCCGTAGCAGACGAAGCGAACATGAACACCCTTTGTCCAGTCGTGGGTAGGCTTGTCGATGCCGTCAAGGTCCGGGGACCGTAGACGCGCCGATCGCCACTCGTGGTATTGGCCGAGGGTGAGGCCACCGATTGCGTTGGCAAGTCGCGCTCTGGCCTCTTCGTGCCAGCCGAGCAGGCGGGAACCCACAGCATAAGCCGTTGGCACTGGATTGCCTCGCGTCGCCTCGTAGAGAACGGAAGCCCGCGTCCGCAGCCGCCAACTATCGATAGAGAAGCCAAATGGACCACGCCGGTTGGTCGGCGAGATCAAGATGCGGTCTGTCTGATCGGGCACGCGACCGGTCCACTGGCCGCGTCCGAAAAGCGCCGCCGGCAGGGGCGTATCCACCGTGGACGTCGAAGCGATGAAACGGATCACTGGCCGGACCAGAGGGTCGAACAGCCCGCTGGCATATGTCAGGCTTATCCAGCGTCCGGCCGGTACGCCGGCCACAAAGTTGAGTTCGAGCCATGGCGCACGCCCGGTTGCCTCGAATCGCGGGCCATGGCCTGTCACATGAGAAACCGGCGTGAGGGCCAGCGCTTGGTGTCCGGCGCCAGCTCGGGCATTCGGGTCAGGGGCAGCGCACGGCATTTTCATTGGCCGCCCACCCAAAGATTGGCATTAAGACAGGTCACGTCACCAGGGCCCGTGGGGAATAGGCTTTTGGGAGACTGCACTGCATTGCGACTCAGGTCGGCGAAATGACGTAACCTGTGTCCAAGTGGCGCTGTAAAATTAGCAATCGCTAATTTTCTGCCGTGGTGAATTGAAGTTGAGGCTTGTCTGGCGATAGTCCTTGTCTGCTTGGACGCTGCACCAGCTCGTTCTTATTTTGATGATCTGGTCCAGCCTGGTTCGCAACAGATTGCCTTCAGCAGTCGTCGCGTATTGCTCCGGCCGCATTCGGCTGCGCGACGAATCACAAACAGGCTGCAGCGAGAACCGGCGAAAACAAAATCGCAGAATTTTCCACATCGTGGCGTCGAATACGGCGTTTGCCGAACTTGCTCCACGGCTAAAGCCGACTCCCGTTTCAAGCACTTACGCGCTGGTCACGGGCGATTACCAAAAGCGCCACCAGTGGCGGCGTGTCTTCTGATCCTGCAGCTCCTGGTGCAATTGAGTGATTGTCGCTTGGGCAGCGTCCCGCTGCTGTTGGGCCTCGCGCAGTCCGTCAGTCAGCTCCTTTACCCGGCCTTCCCACGCCACTCTGGCGGCGGTGGCGCGCGCCTGCTTGAGCTCGCGATCCTGCAGTTCCCGTTGCAACTGCGCGACCCTTGTCTGGGTATCGTCCTGTTGCTGCTGAGCCTCGCGCAGCCTGACGGTCAATTCGCCAAGCTTCAATTCCGTGGAAACTCTGGCGGCTGCGGCCTCATCAGCCTGCTGTTGGACGGCCTTCCTGTCCGTTGCCTCGCGCTCGACCGCACCCAGCAGATCGGCGATGCGCCGTTCGCTGACTTCGGCCTGGCCGCGCAGGACGGCCACCTCACCCTCGCTGCGCGACCACTCCTTGTTGAGTGCATCGACCTGCCGCTTCATCCCGTCCAACGACTCCAAAGTACGCGCAAGGTCGCTCTGCAGGTTCGCCAGCTGGCCCTTGTGCGCAATCTCGAGCGCATCGAGGACGCCAGCCAAAGTCGGCCTTCTCGATGGAGATGGAGGCCGTGTTGGCTGCAATGCCGGGACGGCCGGGGGGCGGGCCGACAATTCCTGCAGTTGGTTCGCATCGGCGGCAGCGTGCGCGGTCTGGTCCGGGCTGCCGAGGCGGCAGTGAAAATCCCACCAGCCGCCAACAAAATCGTCCTCGCGACAACCGATCCGTTGATGGTAGGACCCAGCATATCGCTGCTCCTTGACATGCTGCCACTCGGCCATGACTTCCTCGTAGGTCAACCATGAGCCATAGGTCTCATCGCCAAATGGTCCTGAATGATGACCGGTCATCTGCTGCTGCACGAAAACCCCTTCGATCGGCGGCAGACGCTGGGGCATTCTCTGGTGCCACACCTGATTGATCAATTTGAAGCGTTGGTATCCCATGGACTTCATCCGGTCAGGAAAGTCCTCGACCGTAGCCTCCACTGAAACGAATTTCGGGAGGCTGCTTCTGCCCTGGAGGGCCGTGATGCATGCGTAGTCGTAGCCCTCGATGTCGACCTTCAAGTAGTAGGGCGTGCCGAATATGTCGAGAAAGTAGTCAAGCGCCTTGCACTGGACCGGGACAATTTCGGTGTTGCCGGTACGATGTCCAAAAGAAGGAAGGAAAGAACTCCAGTCCGACTTGTCAAAATTGATAATGAAGTCTTCTACCTTGTCGTTCTCCGAAATACCGAAGTTGAGAATGTGGAGGCGTCCGCTCTCGATATGGTCGGCGAGTCGATTGCGGGCTCTTTCGCAAAGCATGGGATTGGCGTCTATGGCAACAACGCGAAACCCCTTCCGTAGATAGAACTCCGTGTCACACGCTTCGTGAAATCCTACATCAAAAATCAGATTCGGAATCATTCCTCCTCCAATACGGCGTGCCTGCTTTACGGTAACTGTTGGACAGTCAAGCCTCACCCGGTCTGGCACTCCCGTGTGTAGACCACTTGAGCGTAGGGCAGGGCACGGCCGGGTGGCAAGATTGCCGGATGCCGATCGGGACTTCGCTGAGTGCTGCGCGCTCGGCCAGGGGCTCTGCCACCCCGTTCAGGGAACCGTCTGCGGCCCAGTAGACGCAGGGCCCTGTGCCTGCTGACGCAGAAAGTCGAATAGCAATTGAAAGTAGGCCTCGCGGCCGGGGCTCACGTACCGAGTTGCCTGGGCGCGCAATTGCGTGGCAGCCGGCGACGATCGATGGGCGAGGCCCTGGATGGCGGCTTTCCAGGCAAGCCCGTCAAGTGGATCGAGATGCAGGGCTGCCCCACCCGATACCTCGCGTAGGACCGGAATATCCGATGCGACTGTGGGCGCCTGCAGGGTGAGGGCCTCGGCAAGAGGCAGGCTGTACCCCTCGGCAAAGGAGGGGACCAGCACGCCACACGCGTTGGCGACCAGACGGGCGAGAGCGGTCGAGGTGATGTTGCGAGCCCGCACGATGCGCGAGCGTATCAGTCGGGAGCGATGCAGCATGTCATGGACATGCGCTGCTCCCCAACCTTCGGGGCCGGCCACGACAAGGTACGGGCACGACTCCCCGCGCTGGCACAAGTCACGCCAAATATTCAGGATCAACAGGTGGTTCTTGCGCGGCTCAATGGTAGCCACCATGACAAAATAGGGCGCGCTGGATAGGGCATGGTCGTGCAGCGCTGGTGATGATGCGATACGAGTCGGCAAATGGCCGACGAATATGGGTCGCGCGGAGCACCCTGCACCAGCAAGGTAGTCATCGACGCGTCTGCGCACTACGTCGGTGGCCACAACCAGGGCGCTCGCGCCCAGCAATCCATGGCGTATGAAACGCTCGAAGTATTGCTTGTTCCCGCCGCGAAAGAACTCGGGATGATCCAGCGACAGAAGGTCATGAACGAACGCTACTACTCGGACATCTGATCGTTTACGAAGCCACGACACCGCGCCGGGCAGAGTGAAGCCGAGATGCCCACTGTTGAGATAAAGAGCGCCTTGGCCAAGTTGATGCAAGCCTCGGCTGCTCGAGATCAACGCTCTGGCAAGGGCGTAGGCCGATTGTGTAAACTGTCCTAAGGGACCGGACAGGCGGTCAGGCGGTGCCGGTTCGTCCCTGCCAACCAGGCGCCGATAAACCTGACGGAATACCGGGTCGGCACTGGGAGGTGTATTCTCGTGCCAGATGGCCTCCACCGCTTCGGCCGCCTGGGCCAGCCTCTCGCGGGACACCAGCCGCACGCTTCCCGCGAAGTGAATCACGCCATGGCACTCGCCGGGCCAGTCGGCCGCAAGCTTGCTGACAAAATCCAGATCAACCCGCTCGATTCCGCGAGGAGTCGTGCGGAAGGAAGCAAGCAACAGCCGAGTCATGTCGAACGCTAGCGGAGGCCACATACGCTCTCACGCGGCTGCCAAGCTGGCGGCTCTGTTGGTCCTGTGCGATTCCCAAATCGAAAGTCACGGTTGGACTTTGAGGCGGTCATTTCGATGGTGCGCTGGGGCTCGGACTGTTAGTTCCTCTATCACGTTCGAGCATGGTCCTCCTTCTCACAGAAGTAATAGTGGGCGCGGCTGTCCCAGATCGACGCGTCAGCGATGACATGAAATCCTCCGGTTTCTATCATCCTCTTCATGGTTTGCGCGCTGTAGAGCCACCACCAGGGCGAATAGTTGGGTCTGCCGTCGACAAGGAAGGGCTCCGGGTCGGCGTGGTTGAAGTGCATGATTTCGAGGCCGCTTTGCCGGAAGTGCTCAGCCATCACGGCGCGCTTGGGCTCGTCGACCGCCGGGACGAACAGGGCATTGCCAGCAGTGAAATCAACCGTCCCGAACTGGTTGCTGACATGTTCCGGCACGACCATGCTGCCCAGCAGCAAATAACGCCTGGTCACCTTGGCGAGACGTTCGATGGTGTAGCTCGGCGCAGGACAGTGATAGACGACCCCCGAGCAGTGCACGAAATCGAAAACACCGAGCTTGCTGTCGAGTTCCGGGTCGTCAACGCTGACGCAGATCTTGCCGTAGCCAGAGAATCCCGCTTCGGCGGCCCGTTGATCGAAACTGGTCCAAAGCTCGTGCCATAGCGGCGTGATATCGGCCATGGTGGCTGATGCGGCACCGGCGCCAAGAGCCACCGTGACCTTCTCGTTCACAGTATAGAGGAGGCCGCCAATGTCCACGAAACTTAAATGTGCGACATGCTTCCGAATGACTTCATCTGCGAACATGAACTCTCAGCTGTTATTGGCAAACCGGCTCGGAATATCGCCAGGAAACCGGTCCGGTGACGGTAGCACTGTGTCTGGTCTCTGCGAAGCCCTGCGGTGATGGTGGGCCCGCGTTCCAAGGCGCCACACGGCGCAGTCGAGCGTCTCGGGCGGGATGGCGTGTCGCCTCGCTGCTGCCGTTGACTGCAGCGTCCTTCGGCGCCCTGCTTGATCTTTCTTTTCAGTCTCTTTTCTTGCAAGAATGCGTGCATTCAGGTCGAGGCGCTGAGGGGGCGGCCAAGAATGATTCCCAGTTTGGCTCTGTTGGACAGCGACCTCGCCTATCTGGCCGGATCACAGGCTCTGTCGACCTTGAATAGAATCGTACTGGCTGTTGAAGAGAGCCGACTTCGCCCGGTCGATCCTGATGCCAATGTCCACGACGACTTTCCGACAGACGTGCTGGCCGTGGCCTTTACCGAACAAACGTTCCAGACTCTCACAACCACACCGTTGGGTGTCGGCGAAAAGGGCGGCGGCAGCGGCGAAGTGCGCTACCTCGACGTCCTTCGCCTTGACCCCAAGACGGACCTGGAGTCGCCGCTGTTGAAAGCACTTGTCCAGCGCTGCACGGCGACGATCCGTCAGCTGGTCGAACAAAACGTAAAATTGACAATGTCGACAGCGACAATTCGACGTGAAGTGGAAACCCTGCAAGGCAACCTAGTCGAAGCTGAGAGAGTAATCCGGGCATTCGGTCCGGGAGAGCGAATTGTTTATACTGTCTTCCCAACCGATGAGAATGTAACTATTGCCGCTTCGGCGGAGGCCGTGGCTCGGCAGTTGCTGCCTGTGAGATCGTTTGGTGTTTCGTCGGTAGACTTGTTTTTTCGCGTCCCGGCGCGAGCGGCGGCGTCAGACGGCGCTCTGATCGTTTCCTTGCAGTTGCTGGAAACCAAGGAAGTGGTCGGCTCATGGCGAGTTGAAGTGTCTTCTCTGGCCACGGGATGGCGTAGCTTCAAACTTAAGCGCGCTGTCGCGATGCAGACCGGTCATCTTGAATTGAGTATCCACTCGACAGCAGCGAGTGGGGGGTTCGCTTTGGCGCTCGGTGCGCCGCATCCGTCACGAAAGGCCGTGTTCACCGGCAAGGACGGTCTATCGCGACCGCTGGCCCTGCGTGTCGGTTGCTTTGTTCCGGGCCTGGCGCTCGACGGCGGGCGCGAGAGTCCTGAGATCGATAGAACCAAAGACGTTTCCCTTGTCCATAGGATTGGCGTGGCACAGTTCGAGCGCTGCGAGGTCGACGGAATATCCGAGGCCGAAGCAAGGACGGGAATGGTTACCTACTATCCTGATGATTCTGAGTTCCAGGTTCATCCCAAGATCGGTACCATCGTCAAAGCGATCCTGCGCACCGCACTGCCCGGTGGAACGGTCCGTGTGGTTTCACAGATTCGAACGAGGCACGAGCAAGCACCGGCCGTGCAGTATGGTTTGATGGCGGTGCCGAGCCAGAGAACCCGCTCGAGCGTCCTGGACGCAATTGCCTCGCTGAACCGACCATCGAACAAGTTCTCGGGATGGGTCACGGGTGAGCCGATGCGTCAAAGACAAGTCGAACTTCACTTTGAAACGCCGCTCGATATTGCCCACGACCTCTGCCTCATGACTCGTCCAATCGGCACTACAAGTCATGCATGGGCGAGGTTCTTTGACGTCTGGTACGAAGTGCAGCACCCCGACGTCATGAGCGCGAGGTAGGTCATGGAGCTGGCAACCTGCGGTACGGCGGACGAGCCGTCAAGGACCGGACCTGCCGTTGCCATTGTTATCCCGATGTTCAGACACAGCGGTCTCGTTGTCGATGCGCTGAGCAGCGCCCTTTCTCAAGAGGCTCCCTTTCGAATAGTGACAATTCTTGTGAATGACGGGTGTCCCTACCCGGAGAGCCATCTTCTCGGGATGCAGTTTGCGCATCAATTCAGGGATCGCATCGTCTATATCAGAAAGCCGAACGGGGGATTGAGCAGTGCCCGCAATGCCGGCATCGAGTTCGTGCTGAAACACCTCCCCACCGTCCAGGCGATCTTCTTTCTTGATGCCGACAACAGGCTCCAGGCGGGAGCTATTGCCGCTGCCTACGATTTCCTCGGCCGGGAACGCGCGAGCTGGGTCTATCCGAATATCAGGATGTTTGGCCTGAGTGCTGCGTTCGACGTGTCACAGAATTTCTCGAAGTTGCGCCTGCTTAGCGAGAACTACTGCGAGGCCGGGAGCCTCGTCGGTCGGCAGGTGGTCGAAGCGGGCGTCCGCTTCGACGAGAACATGACCAGCGGGTATGAGGACTGGGACTTTTGGCTTCAGGCCATCGCCAAAGGCTTCGCCGGCAGGTGCTTTCCGTACTTTGGCTTTGAGTACAGGCGTCGCCCGGAAAGCATGTTGATGGGTTCTTATGCCGAGGATAGCGCCATCCGAAGCTATCTCCGAAAGAAGCACCGGGGGATGCTGTCTACGAGGAATGTTCTGAAGCTTGAAGCGGAAGAATACCCGCGGTTTGCCGTCTTCGATTTTGCATTGGACACGTTCTACTGGCGGTTGGACCGTCAATCCAAATCTCTCGACCTAAAGGCATTCGACAGGTTGCTGTGGGCGGGGTTGAGTAGTGCTGGTGAAAGGTCGATTCCGACCTACCTTGTTGTCACGACGCGGTCTTTTTTAGACGGGTTGGCGGACGCCGGACTGCTTTGCAATGCCTTGTGGCTCCTGGAGCGGGCGCTTACCGATGCAAATGTCGCGACGCTGACGGTCGAGAATCATGACAATGTCCATGGCCTTTCGGTCGAATGGCGCCGGCGCCATGTCGATGGCGAGGCCAAGTCGTTGGCACTGATCCGCAGCGAGCTCCTCGAGCAGGTCTGTCGCGACAGCTCTACGCGGTGGATTGAGTCCCTGACCGACCAGAGTGAGAACGACGTCAGGGTCAATGACGTCCTGTACCGCTTGCCCGAGAACAGTCGGGTGGGAGGGCTGGCGACGGGTGGCGAAGGCACCTGTGCGAAGCTAGCCGTCAAGACATTGGCCCAGCGACTTTTCAACTCCCGATTCAGAGGAAGCCACAATCTCAACTGGCAGTCAGGCTCGTCTACCGGTGCGGACGCGGCGAATTATGCGTCCCGGGCGGCTGGTGTTGCCGCACCAATGCTTTCCCATCTTTATGGTGCTGGCAAAGGAGACATTGCATTCGTCTTGCCGCTGGCCGGCTTTGGTGGAGTGGAAAAGGTCACCTACAACATTGCAGACCAGCTCAAGCGCGAAGGCTGGAACGTGCATCTCGTAGTTACCGGTGAAAATGAGGCTCAGTTTCCGGAACAGACCTTCCAGTTGTTCAGTACGATCAACTTCTTGAGTGCAAAAGGATTGGGCTGGGCCGAACCGTCAGCCAGCTACATGGGTACCGGGCTGGCTACCTCGGCACCGAGATCTACCGAAGAGCGCTTCCAACTGCTGCTTGGCCTGCTGAGTGGCTTCGACGTGGTTTATGCCAGCCACGACAGCGAAGCGTACGTCGTCGCGGGTGCGTTGCGCAGACGTGGTATCATGATGATCAATCATCAGCACGTCGTAGATCTGACCGAGTTCGGTCGTCCCAATGGCCATCCCTATCTCGCCGTTGCCTATGAACATGCGTATGACTTGATAGCGACGTGTTCCGGGACGATGACGTCCTGGCTTGCCGGAATGGGGATCCCGGAGTCCAAGCTTGTGACGGTCGAAAATGCTCCCTCGTTCGAAGTCTCGACAAGCTTGCAGGAGGAAGTAATGGCGGCACGGCGTGCTCGCCAGCCGGAGCAGCCGCTGCGCGTCCTCGTCTTGGGCCGCTTGGATTGGCAAAAGGGTCTCGATCGAGTTGCCGCCCTTTACGACAAGATCGAGCAGGGCGATGACCCCATCGTCCTCAGGATCGTCGGTGCCAGTGTGATCAACCAGCTCGATGAAGGTTTGCCCATACATCTCCTTCATCCCCCGGTGTGGACGGACGGGCAGTTGATAGAGGTGTTTCAGGATGCTGACGTGCTGCTGGTCATGTCGCGCTGGGAGGGCTTGCCCTTGGCCGTCCTGGAGGCTGCATCGCTGGGCGTTGTTCCTGTCTGTACGAGGGTCGGAGCGATCGCCGAGGCCGTGGATCACGGCGAGAATGGCTTTCTGTTGGACAGCGACCGCTGCGTCGAGGAAGCTCTGACGCTGCTCAGGATGTTGGTGGCCGACCGCGAGCTCTTGAACGACGTGGCGGAGCGGGCGATGACGAACGTGCGCCGGCGCAGTTGGGAGACCGCGACCCGGCCGTTGCGCCTGGAACTCGATCGGTTCCGCGACGCTTAAGATTGGCTCAGTGTTTCTTGGGGCGACCATGTCCATAGATTCGTTGTCAAGCTCGAGCGCGCTCTTCGTCGAACAACTCGAAGCCTGGGTTCGAGGCATTCCCTCCGAGCTCGGCTTCTGGGAGAGGTTTCTTGCGACGGGCGGCGATCGATGGCCCGATGATTTTTCGGCCCGTTTCGACGTCAATGCAATCGTGGGACACGGCGAGCCGGAACTCGCGGCCATCCTGGCGGCAAAGGGACCTGGCGCCGAGGTGCTCGACGTCGGCTCCGGCCCGGTGAGCAGCCTGGGCACGATGGGGCCGTGTGGTCGCGTTCGCCTGCAGGCCTTGGATCCATTGGCCCGGCCGTACGCCCGGATGCTCGAACGCCACGGTCTAGTCTAGTGCCACCCGTACCAACCCGGCCTGGCCAGGTCGAGATGCTCGAGTTTCAGTTCGCTGCCGCATCCTTTGATGTTGTGTACTGCCGCAACGCACTTGATCACTCGTTTGATCCATTGGCGGGCATTTTTCAGATGCTGCGCGTCACGAAGCTGGGCGGCAGCGTGCTGTTGCGGCACATTCGCGACGAAGCCGTCAATGAGCAGTATGAAGGGCTGCACCAGTGGAACCTCGGCAGCGATCAAGAATCGCTTGTCTTGTGGAATCGCCGACATCGGTTCGACTTGACTGAGCTGCTTCCGCCCGTTGCCACTGTCGAAATGGCAATGGCCGATACCTGGATCAATGCCAAGCTTACGAAGGTTGGGGAGGTCCAGGATACGCCGCGGCTCGTGCCGCTCGCGGAACAGCAGGCGGCTTGGATTGACGTGGCCTGCCTGCTTCTCAACAAGTAGGCGCAGTTGGCGTTGAGGCAACCTCGGGGCCGGACCCCGAGGTCACGTTCAAACGTCCGCGCGCCAGTTCATGTCAGATCACATTCCAGCCTGATGCAATGCCCAGGTCTTGCCCTGATAGGAAGGTGGTCCCACTCAAATGCCAGATGAAGACGG
>CADECW010000078.1 GCA_902825855.1 uncultured Rhodospirillales bacterium
TAGCGATTAGCGGGATGACGAAGGCGCCATTCGCACAGGCTGCTCATGCGAAGCATCACTATGCCCTGGGCGAATAGATACGCCGGCAAGCGTTGTAGGAATAGGTCAGATGGAACGGACGGGCTCCGCTGCCCGGATCGAGCGTTATGTAGAACTCTCTGTTCTTGCCGTCCTTGCCGACAACTCTCCCGGAACCGTCAGGCTGCAACCCCTTCAAATCGACGGTGAATGAATGGTTCGGCACTGGGCTCGTACTCTTGAAAGTGAGCGTGTTGCCTTTTATGTCCACCTGCCCGTCAGCCCGCCCGACCCATTCCGGCATGGGTATCGTACCGCCGCCGCAGTAGGGCGAAGTGCCATCCTCCAGTGTGCCAACGGCCGCCCACGTCGCATCTGCAGCGCTGGAGTTAGGAGAAGCACTCGCGAGCCCGATCAATGTCGTGAGCAACAGTCCGAGACTCATTTCACCGCCTCCGCAGGTTGCAGCGGGCCATGACTATACTCGCAATAGACTGGTGCGGCCATATCCCCGTTGTGCGTGCGCCCGGGACGCATTTCATACCTGCACCCACAGCATGCAGTGCATGCATCGCCACAGATTGCCAATCCTGCTAGTCGCTAATTCCGCAAATTTTGCTAAAGCGCGATGACTTCATCGCGGATGACCAATTTACCGTCATCCCGAGCGAAGCCGAGGGACCTCTTCCTGTCGGCGCAGCAACAGAGCAGGTCCTTTCGCTAAGCCCCGCTGCGCTCGCTTCGGTCGTAACCGATTCGCTACCTTTGGCTGTCTCACGGCCTTCGCCTCAGGCGACGGACAAAACAATCCGAGTTATTGACAGCCACTACGGTTATTGACTGAGGTAATTTCCCGCATTACAGTGTCCGCGCTCTCTTATGGATTGGCACGCACGGACAACCCGTTCCGGCCCCGAAGAGAACATCCACGATCCGACTTCCTGGGAGCGCGTTTATGTTCAATGTCCGGCCCAAACCCGCGTTCCCTTGGATCCACGTCGAGCCGCCTCCGGCGGAAGAAGTGCCCGGATTTCGCATGAATCCCGACGGCTCACTGCGAGACAGGCAACGCGTTGCGGCTCCCGATTCCTTCGGTTACGGCATGCCATCGGGACCGCTGATGCCGGGCTATGCCAACACGACGCGAGCGTCGGCGCCGCGAGGGTTCGGATTTTTGACGCCAAGTCCGGACTTCTTGACTCCTTCGGCACTGAGCTCGACTCAATTTCGCCCCGCACCACAGTACAGCGCCTCTGGCGCCAACCTGGGGTTGCCCGACGATGCTCTGCTCGGCGTTGCCCAAAGTGGAATCGGCGTCCCGCGCCAGCCGAGTCCTTGGCTGGGTGAGATGCCCGCCTCGTTGCGCCCACTGCTGTCGACGGCATTCGATCCGTTGACCGGGCGTCACATTGCGCCCGATGAGCCACCGATCGACCCCTATATGGAGACGAGCCAGTACGCGCGCGAAACGGAGGATGTCCGTCCCTACGGTGACGGCAACCGCCCACCGCCTGGTTCGGTCTTCACGGAATCGCCTGGCGCCGAACCGGCCCCCTCCTCTGCATCGACGGCGTGGCCGGCGGACGTCGATACCCGCCCTGGCGCCACAACAGCGCAAGATGCCAATCCCGAACCAACATCCGACGCCACGACGGAGAACGCTTGGCCGCAGCCACCGATGGATGGATGGCTTGATGCGGAAGCGGACGGCGCCAACGGCGAGGCATCATGGCCTGCCGCCGAGATGCCGGAGCCTGCGAGCGTCGCCCCGGCACCGCCGGTCGCGCCCGCTGCAGACCCCAACTTCATCCTTGCAAACGCCAGCGATGCCAATGAGCCGCCGGCAGAGAAACCGACGCCGCTGCCGCAGGATCAACCGACCGGTTCGAAGAATCCGGCGACGCCTGCAGGCCTTCCCGGCAACCCGCCTGGACAGCCGACGGAGCCAACGATCGCGCAAGCCATGGAGGAATTCCGCACCACAGCCGCCAATCAAGTTGAAGAACTGATAGGCGTCATCGCGACCTATGGAAAGCGCATCTATGAAGACTCCATCCTAAAGGCCAAAGATGACTTGATTCGGATCGCAGAAAGACTGCGCACCGAGCCGGCCGAGACAGTCTTCAGCATCCTCAACAGCTTCCCGCAGACACGGATAGAGGGAAACCTTGTCGGCGGCCTTGCAGGCATACTCACCATCATCGCGAACGGACGGCGCGGTCTCGAATTTGAAAGAGCAGCGATCGATGCATTGAGTGCCGCGAGCAAGACGACTAAGATCAACAAGAATACCACCAAGATCGCCGTCGACGGGCTAGGTCGGTCCATCCCGGACGTCTTGCATGAGGGCGTTATAGAAATCAAAAGTGGCGTGAGAATCAACAATTCCCTTCAACTGCAAATTCAAGCGGCGCACGCTATCGATCAAAAAAAGCCCTTTAGTCTTATCGTGAGTCCGACCACAGAATACATCAGCCCAAAGGTAACAAAAGCCGTGCAAGACACTGGCGGAACAATCCAAAGATTCGATCCCGTGACGCGCGTCTTCACACCATTCAAATGACTTCATGACCGACGTCTTCTTCCAGATCCTGAGCCCGCTCCCGCTCAACAGACACCAGGATGCCCGGAAGCTGTTTCAGGTCTGGGCCGACTGCGCGTCCAACTTCTTTCCCAACAGGTGGGGAATCGACGAGCCTTTGCGGAATCACTTCTCATTGTCGGCCTTGGATGACGCAATACGCACTTGGGAACTCTACTACCACGTAGAGAGAACTGCCTCTCCAAGGCTCAGTGGACGCATTTCTATGCAATACGGTCCACATCGGAATCACGCCACATGGACCATAAGCCTAGAAAGCATCGAAGATTTTGACCAATCCGCATTCTTCCTACTGCTGGAACGCGCTGCTGTCGCGTTCTCGGCAGACCTAGGCTTCATTCACAAGATTACCGATCCAGAAATACCCAAAGGCAGAGCGAACGACACAATCAGCTTCCTGGATAGAGCCCGCACTGAGAAAGACCTCTACGTCGTCACTCACAAATTGAGGAAGTTCTTGCCGGACATCTATTGGATAACGGTCTTCGGGAAGCCATACGTGGAACTGTTCTCGCGCAAGCGACTTCTGTCTTGCCCGGCCCACCGTGTGAAGGAGTTAGACAATGGTTCCATTCTCGTCCAGCTCACGCCAGAGTTGAAGGACATCACAGCTGAAGAAGCAGCATTCGAACGGGTGAGAGAGGACGCCCGAAACCACCTCGACAACGACGCGTTCTTCGATCTCGCCAAGGGCTTGGACTACCGGTACCGGGTCCCTGAATTCGTGTGGGGCCCCATCCTCAACTGAAATCCATAAATACGACGCCGAGCCCTCATGTCTCGGCTCGATACAACCGACGCTTCGTTGGCAACCTGGGGCATCCATCTACATTGTAGTCGCTGAGGCAACCCAAACTGCAACAACCGCGTCCAATGACGCAATGACCGACGTCTTCTTCGAGATCCTGAGCCCGCTCCCTCTCAACAGACACCAGGATGCTCGAAAGCTATTTGCACTCTGGGCCGACAACGCGTCTAACTTCTTGCCTAACAGGTGGGGACTTCACGAGCCTTTACGGCATCACTTCTCGTTGTCGGCCCTGGATGACGCAATTCGCACTTGGGAGTGCTCCTACCACGTAAAGAGAACTGTCGCCCCCAACTCGAATCAATTGTCCAGATGCAATATGGTCCACACCGGGATCACGCCACATGGACCATTTACCTAGAGAACGCCAAAGAATTTGAGCAATCCGCATTCTGCCAACTGCTGGAGTGCGCTGCTGCCGCATTCTCGGCGGACTTCGGCTTCATTCATAAGATTGCAGACGCGGAAATACCGAGAGGCAGAGCGAACAAGTCGATCAGCTTCCTAGATAGAGCCCGCACTGAGAAGCACCTCTACGTCGTCACTCACCACCTGAGCAAGTCCTTGCCGGATGTCTATTGGATGACTCTGTTCGGCAAACCCTACGTAGAGTTGTTTTCGCGCGAGCGACTCATGTCTTGTCCAGCCTACCGTGTGAAGGAAATGGACAATGGCTCGATCGTTGTCCAGCTAACGCCAGAGTTGAAGGACATAACGGCTGACGAGGCCACATTTGAACGGGTGAGGCAGGACGCCCGAAACCACCTCGACAACGACGCGTTCTTCGATCTCGCCAAGGGGATAGACTATCGGTATCGGGTCCCCGAATTCGTGTGGGGCCCCATCCTCAACTGACATCTACAGATACGACGCACCCACGACGCTTGACAGGCAACCTGGCAGAGACCCGATGCATCGGCCCGATACAACCAACAGTTCGTTGGCAACCTGGACCCCTATCTACACTGTAGGCTCTCAGGCAGTGTAAATCGTTCAAGCACTCAGGAAATTCGCTCCCTGAGCGCGTCGGCCAACGCATGAGTCTTCATACCGTTCCCATGTTTCAATGACCGACGTCTTCTTCCAGGTCCTGAGCCCGCTCCCTCTAAACAGACACCAGGATGCTCGGAAGCTGTTTCAACTCTGGTCCGACAACGCGTCTCACTTCTTGCCCAAAAGGTGGGGGCTTTACGAACCTCTACGGCATCACTTCTCGTTGTCGGCCTTGAATGAGGCAATACGCACTTGGGAGTTCTCCTACCTTGTAAAGAGAACTACAGCTCCAAAGCTCAGCGGACGCATTCGTATGCAATATGGTTCAGATCGGGATCATGCCGCGTGGGTCATTCGCCTGAAGAACCTCAGAGACTTTGATCAACCCGCATTTTGTCGGCTACTGGAATGCGCCTCTACGGAATTCTCGGCAGATCTTGCCTTCATTCATAAGATCACGGACGCGGAAATACCGAGAGGCAGAGCGAACGACACAGTCAGCTTCCTGGATAGAGCCCACACCGAGAAGCACCTTTATGTCGTCACTCACGATCTGAGGAAGTTCTTGCCGGATATCTACTGGATGACTGTGTTCGGCAGGCCCTACGTCGAACTGTTCACCCGCGAGCGACTCCTGTCCTGTCCGGCCTACCGCGTGAAGGAGTTGGAGAACGGCTCGATCGTCGTCCAGCTCACGCCGAACTTGAAGGACATAACGACCGAAGAAGCAGCATTCGAACGGGTGAGACAGGACGCCCGAAACCACCTCGACAACGACGCATTCTTCGATCTCGCCAAAGGGATGGACTATCGGTATAGGGTCCCCGAATTCGTATGGGCTCCCACCCTTAACTGAATTTTTGAATACGACGCCGAGCGCGCATGTCTTGGCCCGATTCAACCGAAGGTTCGTTGGCAACCTGGATCGCCACCTACATTGTAGGCGCTGAGCCAACCCAGATCGGGACAACCGACAAGTCCACTGATTCAATGACCGACGTCTTCTTCCAGATCCTGAGTCCGCTCCCGCTCAACAGACACCAGGATGCCCGGAGGCTGTTTCAACTCTGGGCCGACAACGCGTCTCACTTCCTTCCCGACAGGTGGGGGCTCTACGAACCTCTACGGCATCACTTCTCGTTGTCGGCCTTGGATGAAGCACTACGCACTTGGGAGCTCTCCTATTTTGTCAAGAGAACTGCAGCTCCTAAGCTCAGCGGGAGCATTTTCATGCAATATGGTCCACATCGGGATCACGCCACATGGACCATTCGCCTAAGGAACATCAAAGATTTTGACCAATCCGCATTCTGCCATCTGCTGGAGTGCGCTGCTGACAAGTTCTCGGCAGACCTTGGCTTCATCCACAGGATTACTGACGCGGAGATACCGAAAGGCAGAGCGAACGACACAGTCAGCTTCCTGGATAGAGCCCACACCGAGAAGCACCTTTATGTCGTCACTCACGATCTGAGGAAGTTCTTGCCGGATATCTACTGGATGACTGTGTTCGGCAGGCCCTACGTGGAGCTGTTCTCTCGCGAGCGACTCCTGTCCTGTCCAGCCTACCGTGTGAAGGAGTTGGAGAACGGCTCCATCGTCGTCCAGCTCACGCCGGACCTGAAGGACATAGCAACTGAAGAGGCGGCATTCGAACGGGTGAGACAGGACGCCCGAAACCACCTCGACAACGACGCGTTCTTCGATCTCGCCAAGGGGATGGACCATCGGTATCGCGTCCCCGAATTCATGTGGGGCCCGATCCTCCACTGAAATCCACGGATACCACGCCGAGCCCGCGCCGTTCCTCCAACGCCCTTGTCTGCACCGGATTGCTCCTGTCTGATGGGGCAGGAGGACCTTGACGTGACCGATCATCAGCCGCGCCCGCTCAAAGGCGCATGGGGCATGACCGCCCTGCTCCTCCTGTTCATGCTGATCAACTTCGCCGACAAGGTGGTGGTCGGGCTGGCCGCCCAGCCGATCATGGCCGAGCTGAAGCTCAGCCCCGAGCAGTTCGGCCTGCTCGGCTCGTCCTTCTTCTTCCTGTTCGCGATCTCCGGCGTCGTGGTCGGCTTCATCACCAATCGCGTCCAGACGCGCCACACCCTCATGGTCATGGCGATCATCTGGTCGGTCGTGCAGTTCCCCATGCTCGGCACCGTCACGCTCGAGATGCTGATCGCCTGCCGCATCATCCTGGGCGCCGGCGAAGGGCCGGCCGCGCCGGTCGCCCTGCACTCCATCTACAAGTGGTTCCCCGACCAGTTGCGCGGCATGCCGACGGCGATCATCGCCCAGGGCTCGGCGCTCGGCGTCATCATCGCCGTGCCGACGCTCAACTGGATCATCGTCAACTATTCCTGGCACTGGGCCTTCGGCGCGCTCGGCATTGCCGGCCTCGCCTGGGTGGTGCTGTGGGCGATCTTCGGCCGCGAAGGCACGCTGGTCGACCAGCCGGCCCATGTTGCCGAAGGCATGGTCGAGCGCGTGCCCTACCGCCGCCTGCTGACCTGCCCCAGCATCGTCGCCACCTGCTGCGCCGGCTTCGCCAGCTACTGGGGACTGGCGCTCGGCCTCACCTGGTTCACCTCCTACCTCGTCGACGGGCTGGGCTACAGCCAGACGGTGGGCGGCAACCTCACCATCCTGCCCTGGATCTTCGGCATGTGCGTCGTGCTGACCGGCGGCTGGTTCTCGCAGCGCCTCAAGAAGGCCGGCGTGTCGAGCCGGCTGAGCCGCGGCGTCCTCGCAGCATCCACCGTGACGCTGGGCGGCTGCATCCTGCCCTTCGTCGGCAGCATGCCGACGCCCGGCCTCAAGGTCGCCGTGCTGGTCGTCGGCGCCGCCATCGGCAGCTCCATCTACGTGGTGACGCCGATGATCGTGAGCGAGCTGACACCGCAGCCCCAGCGCGCCGCCATGCTCGCCATCACCTCCTCGATCGTCACCCTGGCCGGCGTCATCGCGCCGCTCGCCATGGGCGCCGTCATCCAGAAGGCGTCCTCGCCGGTCGTCGGCTACGAGCAGAGCTACGTCATCCTGGGTGGGCTCCTGCTGGCGGGCGGCATCATCGGCCTGCTGTTCATCCGGCCGGAAGCCGATCGGGCCCGGCTCGCGGCGCATGCCGTCGTGCAGCCCGTTGCCGTACCGGCGCGCGCCTGATCATCAATGCGGCACGCCGCGCGAATCAGGGGCCTCGGTTGAAACTCGGCATCGTCTCCGATCTCCACTGCAACATCGACGGCCTCGATCGCGCCCTCGCGATCATGGGCCCGATCGATGGGCTGCTGTGTCTCGGCGACAGCATCTACGAATACGCCTTCTCGAACGCGGTGATCGGCCGGCTGCGCGAACTCGACGCGATAACCATCCTCGGCAATCACGAGGAAATCTTCCTCGGCGCAGCCGGCGTGCGGGCGCGTTCCCGGGCGGAGATCGACCGCTCGTCGCTCGCCTGGCTCGCCGAGCGGCCGCATCGGCACGAGCTGCGGATCGGCGGCAAGCGCATCCTGATGGTGCACTCGACGCCATGGGAGCCGCGCGGCAGCTACGTGCTGCCATCGAGCTCCGAGCTGGAACGCTTCGGCGAGGCCGACGCCGACATCGTGCTCTACGGCCATACCCACCGGCAGGTCGTCCGTCGCATCGGCCGGGTGCTGGTGGTCAATCCCGGCTCGGCCGGTGAAGGCCGCGACCCGCGCAACGGCGGGCAGTTGAGCTGCGCCGTGCTGGACACGGTGACGGAGGAAGTCGTGGTGCGCGATTTCCCGGCGCGGCCCCTTCGAGCTAGCCCTTGACCGCCCCTGCCGTCAGGCCGGACGACATGTAGCGGCGGAAGGCGTAGTAGATCGCCGCCGGCGGCAGGGCGTAGATGAAGCCCGCCGTCATCAGCAGCTCCCAGGGCGAATCGTCCGCCGACAGGAAGTTGCCCAGCGCGACCGGCAGCGTGATCGCCGTCTCGCGCGACAGCAGCAGGAAGGCGTAGAGATACTCGTTCCACGCCAGCAGGAGCGCATAGGTGCCGACGGCGATCAGCGACGGCACCATCAGCGGGATGTAGATCAGGCGGAACATCTGGAACGGCGAGGCGCCGTCGATCAGCGCGGCCTCGTCGAGCTCAACCGGCAGCTTGTCCGACGCCTGGCGCAGGATCCAGATGGCGTAGGGCGACGCCACCGTCACCATGGCCAGCACCAGCGCCCAGTCGTTGTTCAGCAGGCCGTACATGCCCATCGTCTTGTACATCGGCACGGCGAGGAAGGCGGCCGGGATGAAATAGGTGAACAGCGCCAGGTTCATCACCAGGCGCCCGCCCTTCATGCGGAGCCGGCTGATGGCGAAGGCCGCGGCGCTCGCGATCAGCAGCGTCAGCACCGCCGTGCCGGCCGAGATCACCAGCGAATTGAACATCTGCAGCCAGAAATTGTAGAGGAAGTGGTGCTTCTGGCTGAACACGATCTCGAAGTTGCGCAGCGTCGGGCTGGTCGGCCAGAGCTGACCGGAAAAGGCCGCATCCTTCGGCGAGATCGCGAACAGGAACATGTGGTAGATCGGGATCAGGGTCCACAGAAAGACCGGGATGCCGACCAGCAGGAGGGCGGCCTCCGTGCTGACGCCACGCATGATGCCGCGCAGTCTCATCGGGACAGCCGCTTCATCATGAAGAACACCAGCGGCAGGATCAGCGGCAGGGCGCATACGATCGAGGCCATGGCGAGCCCGACCTGGTCGAGCCGCAGATAGCGGATCCCGAGCGTCGCCAGCACATGGGTGAGATCGGCCGGGCCGCCGCCGGTCAGCAGGTAGACGCTGTTGAAGTCGCCGACCGTGAAGATCATCGAGAGCAGCGTGCAGGTCACGTAGAGCGTGCTGATCGACGGCCAGGTGATGAAACGGAAGCAGTGCCAGCGCCCGGCCCCGTCGACCGACGCCGCCTCGTAGAGCTCGTGCGGGATGGCGAGACGGCCGGCCAGCAGGATCAGCGTCCAGAACGGCAGCGATTTCCAGATGTGGACCGCCATGGAGAGCGACAGCGCCAGCGTCGGGTCGTTCAGCCAGTTCGGGCCGTCGTCGCCCGTCAGCCTGAAGATCAGCGTGTTGATCACACCCCATTCGGGATTGAGCATGAAGCGGATCGACAGGATGGTGGGGATCGAGGGCACCGCCCAGGGCAGCACGAACAGCACCGCCAGTACCTTCACCCACCAGCGCTTCTGGGCGAAGAAGCCCGACAGGAACAGCGCCATCACCATCTTGATGTTGATGGCCACGATCAGGAACACCAGGGTGTTGATGACCGTGCGCAGGAAGATCGGGTCGTCGGCCAGCTCGACGTAGAGATGCGGGCTGCGCGCCAGCCAGAAGGCGTAGCCGACCGGGAAGACGACGAAGCCCAGGAAGATCGCGATGTAGGGCGCGGTGAACAGCAGGCCCCAGACCTGCCTCTGCGACAGCGCGAAGCCGGCCCGCCCCGCGCGTGGCTTGGCGCGGGCCGCTTCGTCGATGGTCGTCGTTGCCGTCACTACGCGTCACCCACGTGAGGCAGGATCAGCCCGCCACCTGCTTGATACGGGCGATCAACTCGTCGACCGCCTTCTCGACCGAGACCTTCTCGTTGACCACGCGGTTCATCGCCTTGGCCCACACGTTCTCGTTGTTCAGGATGGTGAACTTGTAGTTCTTGGTGAACTCGAACGGCGTGGTGCCGGCCTTGAACTGGTCGTACACCGCCTTGCGATGCTTGTCGGCCTGCCAGAACGGGCTCTCCTGGCTCGCCTTGGTCACCGGGAACCAGCGGCCCAGCGCGCCTTCGACGTAGGGGCGGAGATTGTCCTCCTCGAGCATGAAGGTCAGGAACTCGCGGGCCCGCGCCTTGTTCTTGGAGCCGGCGAAGATCACGCCGACCTTCACGGCCGTACGGTAGACCATCGGCGAGCCGTCCGGCTTCTTGGGGAAGCCCGCGGTCGCGATCAGCTCGTCGTAGGCCTTCTTCCCGGCAGCGCGCTGCTCGGCGGTGAGCGCCTCGTTGTTGGCGTCGTCCAGCCACTTGGCGGCGATCGAGATCGTGTAGTTGTGCGTCATCGCGGTCGTCTTGTTGTGGAAGGCGACGTTGTTGTCGGGGTCCTTCCAGGTCGTCGACGACGGCGGCGAGCAGCCCTTGGTGTAGACGTCGGTGTAGTCCTTGAGCGCCTTGACCAGGCCTTCCTTGACCTTGGGATCGTCGACCAGCAGCTTGCCCGAATCGTCGACCAGCTTGACGTTGTAGGCGTCGACCCAGCTCAGGAACGACTGGAAGGAGTCGGTCGATTCCACGCCCATCGGGCTGCCGATGCCGTAGGTGCGCTGGCCTGTGGCCTTGCGCAGCGCCGGCTGAACCTTGTCGCACCAGAACGACCAATAGGCGGTCCAGTCGCCGGGAATGTCGCTTTCCTTGAAGCCGGCCTGGGCCAGCATGTCCTTCCAGTACTGGATGTGCAGGGTCTGCTGCTTCAGCGCAAAGCCGTAGTAGGCCTTCTTCTTGGCGACGTCGTTCCACAGGAACGCCGTTTCGATGGTGACCGGCGCGAAGCGGTCCTTCATCGGGCCGATGACGTCGGAAATGTCCTCGAGCTTGCCGTCGAACGCCCACTTGCCGGCGGTCTGCACGTCATAGGTATCGGAGTAGGCGATGTCGGGCGGCGTGCCGGCATCGAGCGCGGCCACCGACTTGGCATTCATGTCCTGGACGGCGTACTGCGAGAGCTCGACCTTGACCCCGGTCTTGGCCTCGAACTTCTTGATCGCGGCGTAGAGCGCCTCGTCCTCGGACTTGTAGAAGCCCTTCACCCACCACACGGTGAGCTTCTCCTGGGCGAAGCTCGGGCCCGCAGCCAGGGCGAACGTCAGTGCAGCAGCTGCAGCCAATACGCGGCGTCTCATTGTTCCCTCTTGCGTTGTTGCCACACTCTCCGGGCGGCAGGGGCGAACGGATATCAGCCGGATGTATGGGTGTCGAGAAAAGTCATATGCGACCAAGGTCGCAGCGGACACAACCGAACCGAATGAGCATACCGGGTGCATCGAGCAGCAACCGTCCAGTGGAATAGAGTGCCGCGGTCGAGCGAGATTGTGCGTGGCGAAATCGCCGCGAAGCGCCGGCCGAGCCTTGGAATTAGGGCAGGTCCGCCGCCGGGTCGCGCTTCCGGTAGTTCGTCGGCGCCACCGCGGGTCGATCCACCTGCCGCTGGGTCCGCCGCAACGCGTCGAGTTCGATCTGGCTCTCGATCGCGAACAAGGTGACCTCGCGGTTCCCGCATTCCTTGCAGACGAAGGGCCGGCCGTAGAGCGAGCTTCGGTCGTCGTTGCCGGTCTTCAGCAAGCGGAAGGGCACGAGCCGGCGGTGGTCGTTACCGCACAACGCGACCAGGGGCAGGCCGCTGCGGCCACAAGCAGCGGAGCCGGGAGCATCGATGGGGAGATGGCGCATGCCGGCAGGGTAACGCCGCTGACCGACGCCGGTCCCATTGCATGCACGTGCTTGCACGATGCGACATAGCGGCGCGATCAAGTCAGCAGTGCAAGCAGCGCTTCGTTCACATTGTGGCGACAGGCTGCACGGCAACACTATCCATAGGAAGCAACACGAGCCCTCCCATCCTCACGGTTGTGAGCAGCCCCATGTCTCACACGACCAACGTTGCAAAATTCGCCGCCTGCTCTAAAGGATCGGACAGGGGGAGAATTTAGTGTAATGCGAATATTAGTATTAAGTATGTCATTAGTATTAAGTATGTCGACGATGATCCTGGCCGCCTGCGCCGGCAGTGCTCCAGCGCCCGTTGCCGTGGTGCAGCCTCAGGATCGCCACATGGACTGCGCGGCGATCAATGCCTCCGGCAAGGAAGTGGCCGCGCTGCAATCGAGGCAGCAGTACCTGGCAACGCTTGCCGAACAGAGATGCGGTGCAGCGCCGCCTGTTCCGATTCGAACCATCCAGATGGCTGCAACTACGGCACCTACCGCCCCCGCGCCTACCGCGTTTGTCGCTCCAGCGCCCGCGTCGACCGCGCTCACCTTCAAGGCCTCGGGCTCCGACTACTTCACCGGCGAAGTTGCCGGCACGCAGATCGGCGACAGCATCCGAGTGTCCTTAAAGACCAGATCGGCAAGGGCCTGCAGCTACTCATTCGACCTGAGGCCAACGTTATCCGCCACACCGACTGAAATGCTCAAGGGATGACCCGCCTTCCGGCTCGACCAGGATCTGGCGAGCCCATTCGAAGCTGCGTTTGAGGGAGAATGTGGTTGGCGAGATCGGCGATACTGCCGGCAGAGCTTTCGGATGTCGAACTGGTCGAGAATGTCCTGCGAGGTACCCCGGGCGCCATCGACGCCTTCTACCACCGTCACAGCCGCCTGATTTATCACTGCATCCGCTCCCGGACGGGAGGACAGGATGTCGACGACATCTTTCAGGCCTTCTTCGAACGTCTGTTGAAGAGCGGCTTCCGGCCGTTGCAGCTTTGGCAGCGAGGCAGCTCGCTGCCGGTCTATCTTTCGAGCGTGATCCGCAATTTCGTGACGGACTTCCACCGTGCGAAGCGCCTGCGGGAGGAAGCGGTCGGCGGCACGATGGAGCTGGAGCCGCTCTCCGGCAACGAGGATGAGACGATCACCACGACCACTCAGCTCAAGGAGCTGAGGCACATCGGCGTTCGCGCCTGGGCCGTGCTCGAGGCCAGGGACCGCCGGCTGGTCTGCGATCGGCTGCATCGCGACCTCGACAACGAGACCATCGCGAGGCGCCTGAAACTGACGATCGGGGCGCTGCGGACCGCGATGTCGCGGGCGCAGGCGCGCTATCTCGCCCAGGTGCGGCGGCTGGCGCCGGAATTCTTTGCGGACAAGCCGTAACGACATGCCGACCGGGTCCGTCCTACTGGTCGATGGTAGGACCAAACCATGAACCCGCGCCCGTCCGACGGAAGCAGCCAACCGGAGGCCGTTGACGAGGTCATGCTGGCCGTCCTGGCAAATCGCAGGCGCGACGCCGCCGTTCTGTCGGAAGACCTGGAACGGCTGCTCGACGACTGGGTCGCCGGGCGCCTCGCGCCGGATGACGCGGCACGCGCGGCGCACCTTGTCAGGCAGAATACCCTGGCAGTCGAACGCGTTCTCGAATTGCGACTGCGGACCGCTGCCAGCAGGAGTCCGCCGGTGCCGCAGCACCTCACCGCCCGTATCCTGAAGGCGAGCGCACCGCGCGGGGCATCGGCGAAGAGCGCCTGGTGGCGCTCGCTCGGCCGCTGGCAGTGGAGCATCGTCGGCGCGGCGGCGCTGGCGTCGACCCTGGTCGTCGTCGCCATGCCGATTCTGCAGCAGATCTTGAGCGGCAGCGGCCCACTGCAGGTGGCGATGGTGACGATCGACGACCGCAGCCCGCTGTTCGAAGCATCCGACCGCCGCATGAGGGGGACGGGCGCACCGCCAGCGCCCGCGACCGACCAGCGCTTCCGCGACGTCGACGTGCCGGTAGGCGTCCTCAAGAGCGTGCTGTCGGCTGCTTCCGCTCCATCGTCCGCAGCCGTTCGCGAGATCGAGGCTTTTCTGCCGGCCCTCGGAGATGCACGCGGACAACCCATCCGGATTATCGTCGACGCCGCCTTGCGCGAGAAAGTCGATGCGCTTCAGGCCGGCGATCGCGTTCCGGTGCGTATCTACGACCTCAGGGATCCTCGGGCTGCCGAAATTCGCGCCGCGGTCAGGTCGATCGCCGACAGCAGGCGCGCCTACCTGCTGACGATCAAGCCGTGAAGATCGAGGTGCCGGCGCGCATCGCACGTGCGGCCGGCATCCTCGTGATCCTGGCGTGCTTCGCCGTCGTGCTTCCGCGGCAGGCTGCGGCGCAGGATCAAGGCCTGCCCGCATCGGTCGAAAGGATCATGCGGCTTGTCGCCGACGGCAGGAACATCGACGCCGTCGACACGATCAAGACGACCTTCGAGGCGACGTCAGAACGCCAGACCTTTTTCGTGTTTGCCGCTCACATGTGCGTCGCCTTGTCCGACGTCCACTGCGCCACCCATTTCGTCGCCCACGACTCCGTGAAGGACCTGAAGGTCGGCGACGTCCACGCGTCGGTCATCGGCTACCGCAGCCTGCTCGCATGGTACATCGCCGTCATGGGCGGGAGCCCTGCGCCCCGCGAGCATGTGTTCGACCACGGCTTCCCCGTCGACGTCGTGAACCCCATCAACGCCCCTGTCCTCTTCGCGGAATTCCAGCTCCTGGCTGCCCGGCAGTCGCGACTCGCCTTCGACTTCGAGGCATCCCGCGACCACCTGGACAAGGCGCTGGCGAGCGCCCTCGTGCTGCAGAACGAGCGCTTCGATGCCCCTCGCCTCCTAGTGCGCATCGCGGGTCAGCTCCTGCACAACCATGACATCGAACGCGCCTTGAGGCTGGTTGCCGCCGCCGAGCCCATCCTACGGACGATTCCACCGGACAGCCTCCTGAACTTCGACGTCCTGCAGCTGCGCGCCACGCTGAACGGATACCGCAAGGACTTCGCCGCGGCCTCGCGCGATCTTCGGCAGGCGATCGCCCTGCTGGACCGCCTTCAGCTGAGGCCGGACCTGGCGGCCTCCCTGAAAGCTGTTGCGTACAACTACCTGCTGGGCATGGAGGCGCTGCGCGGCGACCGTGCCGCGGTGAACGACCTCCTGCAGTCGCATCCGCTGTTGGCTGCCAGGCCCGAGATCCTCAAACGCGGTTACTTCGCCAATGAAAGCGAGTTCCATTTCGCCGTGACCGAGGAGTTCGCTCGTCTTCTCCTGAAGGACCGATCGGAGACCGGCTGGAACGACCTCCTGAAGATGCAGCCGAAATGGACGGCCGATCCCGAAAGCCTCGCGGAGGTTCGTGCCTTCGCACAGGCGGCAATCGGGCTGCAGCAGGCAAGAATGGGCAAGCTCGAAGCCCGACGCGAATTCATCGAGGCGGCGCGGACGCGGCTCGGCACCCTGCAACAACGCCACGCGCAATCGGCCCATGCCGCGCCGCTTCCTTACTGGACCGACCAGCTGCTTCTGGAACTCGCGCTTGCCGCGACGCTTACGGAAACGACGCCGGACTACGAGCTCGTGCTCGGAGCGCACATCGCCCTCAACCGTTCGCTGGAGACCGGCCCCGACGACGTGCTCGCCAGCCAGGCCGTGGAGGCCTCGGACGAGCGCAAAAGGGCCGTGCAGGCCTTGCACACGATCGCCTATCAGCGCACGGCCTGGGAGAGGACGCAGCTCGCCGCGCTGGCCAGGCGTCTCTCGTCCCCGGACACGTACCCAGCGCCCTCCGACGCGACCTTCCGGCAACGCTACGAGGTTGTCCACACCGCGAGCGCTTTTGCCGAGCATCGGCAGCGCCTGCGTGCGGCGCTGTCGAGGGAGACGAGCCGGCAGAGCGCCAGCCGCGCGACGAGTCTCGCCGCGCTGAGGGAACTGCTGCTGCCGGATGAAGCACTCGTCTTCCATGTTCCGATGCTCGATCACACCGGCAAGGTTTGCGTGCGCACCGATCGCGTTGCCTCGTCGCTGCAGCGGTCGCGTGACAGCGACGCGGCAGATGCCCGCCTGCTGGGAGCTGCCTTGACGGACGATCATCCGCCGTCGATCGAAGCCGACAGCCAATACCCTGCGGACGCCGCCGTCCGGTTGGGCAAACTCCTGTTCGCCGGCCTGGAGGACTGCCTGCGCAGCGTACGGCGCGTCTACCACATCACAGGAGGTGTGCTGGCTCAGATTCCGCCGGCAGCGCTCCTCGCCGAAGTGCCGCCGCGGCTGGGCACCGGCTTCGACCTGCGGCAAGCCCGCTGGCTGGTGCGCGACCATTCGTTCATCAAGACCAGCTCGATCGACTCCTTCGTCGCCACCAGGAAGCTGTCGAAATACAGACGCGCGACCCTGGACTATCTCGGCGTCGGCGATCCGGTGCTCGCTATACCGACAAATGCACTGTCGTCCCTGGCGGAGCTGCCCGAGACATCCGAGGAACTGCAGCGCGTCGGCCGCCTGTTCGAGAAATCCAGGGTGCGGATCCTGCGCCGCGACACCGCCAGTGAGGAGCATTTCAGGCTCCAGCCGCTGTCCGAATTCGACGTCATGCATTTCGCCACCCACGGGCTGATGCGCGAAGAGGTACCCGGCCTGCCCGAGCCGTCGCTGGTTCTCACGCCGGACCCCACGGGTGACGCCTTCAACGATGGGCTGCTGACGACCTCGCAGATCGCCGCGCTGTCGCTGCGGACCCGCCTCGTCGTTCTTTCTGCCTGCAACTCCGCAAGATACGAGGCCTCGATCGTCGAGAGCGGCATCCAGGGCCTGTCGACAGCCTTCACCATCGCGGGCGTGCCATCGACGATCGCCGCGCTCTGGCCGATCGACAGCTCGCTGACGCGCGATCTCATCATCGCCACGTTCCAGGCGGCGCGCGGCGACAGCGCCATGCCGCTCGCCGACGCCCTGGCCGCCGCCATGCGCAGGCACCTCGAGGGCCCGACCCCTCGACCTTTGCTGCATCCGCGATTCTGGTCGGCGCTGGTCGTGCTTGGCGACGGCTCGATGAAGCTCGGTGCGGCCGAGCCTGGGGCTCAGCGGGATCTCGCTGCCTTCGCCGATGTCGGCATGGCGAGAAACGAGGAGATCCTGTCCGCGGCGCCTGTCGGCGGCGAGGATGTTGCAAGCTCGACGATCGGTCCGTGGAACGGCAAGAGGTCGCCATCGCTGATTCGTCGCCAGAGGGCAGACGGCACGATGAAATGGGAGGTCAGCGACTTCGAAATCGGCGCGGGTCCGATGGCGACGACCGACCAGGCGATCTACGCCGCGGGGTATGTCACGGTTCCGGCGCCGCCCTCGGGCATCAGCGTGCCTGTTCTTCGCCAACTCGGCCCCGATGGAAAAGTCATGTGGACCCGTCGCCTGCCGAGCGGCGGCGACGGCAGCGGAACGATGGTAATGGCCCTCGCGACGCACGATCGAATGGCCCTCGCGCTGGTCGGACCAAGGCCCGGCGCGAGTACCGGCGCTGGTTACTCGATCGTCCGCATCGATGCCACGGGCGTGGAAGCCGGCCGCATGACCTTGGCGTTTGGCGGCAATCTGACCTCTCCGCCTTTCGGGGTACTCGCAGGCGACGGCGCAGCCCGAATGGCGATCGTCAATCGCGGACCGATCCCGGGTGATCGGGTCGATCACGTCAACGGCTATGGCCTGCCGCAGATCTGCCTCAGGGAGGATGCGGCCGACATCGTCTTCTTCGATGTCGACGCCATGCGGGAGAGCGGGCGATCCTGGATCGATCGCTTCAACGCCAGGAGCGCGCTTGCCGTGGACGGCGGCTGGCTCGTCGTCGGCAGCTTGCGCGACGGCTGCGGAATCGCCACGCGGGCCGCCGCCTTCATGGTCAGAGCCGACGGCACCGTGCAGGAGATGTGGCGCGACCGCTCCCCCTTCGTCACCCATGGCCACGGGGTGCGCAGGATCGGCAACGCCTTCGAGATCGTCGGACGCTCCCGGCGGTCGGTCGCTATCCGCGAAGGGCGCCCGACCTTGGCGATGCCCGACTTCTCGAGCCTGCGCATGGGAGACGAAGCCTACGTGTCCGACGAGATCTTTTCCGTGCAGCTTTCCGAGCAGGGAAAGGAAGAAAGCACCGACTTCGTCGCTGCCGGGCTGCCGATCATGCCCACGGGCATGATCTCGACGCCGAAGGGCAGCGTGATCCACGGCACCATCGGATCGAGGCCGCTCTGGATCAGCCGCTAGCGGCCTGATCGCCCGTTTGCGTGCGAAACAAGAAGGCAGCGCAAAATGTTGCGCTGGGTCAAATGCAGACATCGCCTCATGGTTGTGCTAGCGTGCACTAGTACATTCATTGTGCTTGCTCCGCGCGGTACGCCGCTCATCAAGGGAGGAACCAATGGTGGAACGTCTCGCTCTCGGGATCATTCCGGGCGCCGGTTGGCGCGCATCGGAGATTCGCGACGTGGTTCGCGAGGCCGAAGGCGCCGGCTTCGAAGCCGTCTTCAGTGCCGAGGTCAACAATGACGTGCTGGCGACAGCTCAGCTGATGGGTGAAGCCACCAGGACGCTCAAAGTCGGAACCTGGATCGCCAACATCTATCTCCGGCACCCCTATCTGTGTGCCAAGGGAGCTGCCCTGATCGCGGACGCGACGGACGGGCGCATGATACTCGGCCTTGGAGTGAGCCATCAGCCGATCAATCAGGCCTTGAATATCGACATGCCGGCCCCGATCAAGGCGTTGCGGGAGTATACGGCCGGCGTCATGAGCTGGCTGCGCGGCGAGGGTCCGGCAACCCACCTGCCTCAGCAGCCCTCCGTGCACAAAGTCCCCGTCTATCTCGGCGCGCTTACTTCCGCCACGGTCGAGCTCGCCGGTGAGCTGGCCGACGGCGTCATGCCGTTCCTGTGGTCCGCCGAGCGTATTGCGCGCAGCAAGACCTGGGCGGCGCGCGGCCGCGCGAAAGCCAGCGGACGCGGAAAGCTGGAAATGACGCTGGGACTGCCGACATTCGTCGGAAGCGACAGGACTGCCTTGCTGGCGGCCGCCCGCGCCAACCTTGGCCTCTACACGACATTGCCCTTCTTCCAGCATCTCCTCGACGTCAGCGGCTTTACTGCGGAGGCCAGGAAAGCCAGAGCGGGAGCAGGAGCGGACTCCCTGAGCGACGAGTTTCTGGATGCGGTGTGTCTGATCGGCCCGCCATCCCGCTGCCGGGAACGGCTGGCCGCGTTCACGGCCGCCGGCCTCGACCTGCCCATCCTCTTGCCTCCCATCGGCGTCGATGGCGCTCGTGCGGTCCTGAACGCCTTCAAAACTTGAACCTGGTGCGACGGCCCAATGGTTCGTCACCGTGGTTTCTCCGAGCTTCAAAATAGTCCAGGGGGTCGTGGCGCTCCTGCTGCCTACCCCTGATCGTGTTCGTGCTGGCCTACTGGCCGCGTCGTTGGTCACACCTGCTCGACCGCGGGCCGAAGCGATGATCACGAAGTTCGGGCGACATCCAACCGAGGCGAATCGAGAAAAGTCCGCAGCAACGACGCGCATCGCGCCGCATGCGAGTAAGGCAGGCCATGGCGCGAGCGGCCGATGACGTTCAGTTCGCTGTCGGGCAGCAGCCGATGCAATTCCGCCATGACTGCCACCGGAATGAACGGGCTGCCGTCGGGGTGAAGCAGGAGCGTCGGACAGGCAATGTCCTTCAGCCGGGACGACAGGTCGGTCCCGATCAGGACACGCAGCGCACTCAGGATCGACGCCGGCGGCCACCTCTCCTGCTGCTCGGCGAACCAGGCCCATTGTTCCGCCGACAGTGCATCGTCGTGGAAGCGATCGTGCATGAACGCGTCGGACCACGCCTTCGTCCCGCCCTCGTCGAGCTGGCGCCTCCAGGCTTCGACGCGCTGGATCGAGGCGCCGAGATGAGCGCCGTTGCTGACCGTGAGGGTGGCGATGCGCCCGGGCTGCGCCAGCGCAGCGGCGAGTGCCACCGTGCCGCCGATCGATTCGCCGACCAGATGGAAGCGCGGCAGGCCGGCGGCGTCCGCCACCGCGAACAGATCCTCGACCATGAGGGCGAGCGACCAGGCGAAGTCGGGCCCCGGAATGTGCGAACGGCCATAGCCCCGCATGTCGAAGCTGACCAGGCGGTGGGCGTCGGCCAGCGCCGGGAACCAGCCGGCCCAGATTCCCGCGCTGGCGCCGATCCCATGATGGAACAGGATCGCGTCGCGCGGCTGGCGCCAGGGCGCGACCTGGTCGACGATCTCGTAGTGCAGGTCGCCGCGGCTGGTCGGTGCCGGGGGCATGTCCCTAGTCGGCCCGCATGCCGGCTTCCTGGATGACCTCTGCCCACTTCTTGCGGTCGGCGGCGATGGTGGCCTTGAGGTCGGCGGGCGAGCCGATGATCGTATCCATGCCGTTGTCGAGGAAGCGCTTCTGCACGTCGGGCTTGGCGACGGCAGCACGCAGCGCCTTGTTCCATACGTCGGTGAGGTCGGCGGGCAGGCCGCGCGAGCCGAACACCCCGAACCAGTTGACCACCGAGTAGCCCGGAACGAACTGCGAGATCAGTGGCAGGTTGGCGAACATCGGCGATTGCCGGGGCGAGCCGAAGGCGATGGGGATCAAGCCGCCGCCGCCGATCTGGCCGAGGAACTCCGGCATGTTGCCGAACATCACGTCGCAGTTGCCGGCAACCATGTCCTGGATGGCTGGCGCGCCGCCGCGATACGGCACATGCAGGAGATTGGTGCCCGTCAACTTCTTGAAGAGTTCGCCCGCCAGGTGCTGCGACGTGCCGTTGCCGGCCGAGGCGTAGGAGATCTTGCCCGGGTTCTTCTTTGCCTGCTCGATCAGTTCGGGCACGGTACGGAACGGCACGTGCTTGCCGAACACCAGGATATTGTAGACGCCGACGATGTTGGCGATCGGCGTCAGGTCGGTGTCGACGTTGATCGGCAGCTTCTGGCCCGGCATGACCGGCGACACACACATCGCCGCCATGGCCGCGAGGCCGACCGTACGCCCGTCGGGGGCGGCGTTGGCCACGGCCTCGTTGGCGATGAAGCCCGAGGCGCCCGACTTCGTCTCGACGATCACGTTCTGTCCGACCTCGGGCTTCAGCGCGTCGGCCAGGATGCGGCACAGCAGGTCGGCCGTGCCGCCTGGCGGGAAGCCGCAGAAGAATCTCACGTCGCCGCCGATCTTGCCCTGCGCCCAGGCTGGCGCGCCGGCAAGGCCGAGCGCGGCGGCGCTGCCCGCCGCCAGAACAGTCCTGCGTTTCATTTTGTTTCCTCCCAAAAGCGCGGCGAGCCTAGCATACTTTGCGCATGATCAAGCTTCGCCGTCGCGCCGCGATCAGCGGCCTCGCCGCTCTCCCGTTGACCCACGCAAATGTCCGCGCCCAGACGGTAGAATTTCCCGATCGTCCGCTGCGCCTCGTCGTCGGCTTTCCGCCGGGCGGGCCGAACGATCTCCTGGCGCGCATCGTGGCTCCCGGCATCGGCGAGCGGTTGAAGCGCTCCGTCGTGGTCGAGAATCGCGCCGGTGCCAACGGCGAGATCGCCGCCGCCTCGGTCGCCAAGTCGCCGCCCGACGGCACCGTGATCATGCTCGGGTCGAACGGCTCGACCACAGTGGCGCCGGCGCTCAACAAGAACCTGCCCTACGATATCCGCACCGACTTCGCGGCCGTCGCCCCGATCGGCATCAATCCCATGCTGCTGGTGGTTCGCAACGACCTGCCGGCGAAGAACGTGATCGAGCTGCTGGCATTGGCGCGCGCCCAGCCCGGCAAGCTCAACGGTGCGTCGGCCGGCGCCGGCGGCGCCACGCATCTCGCATTGGAGCTCTTCAAGTCGCTGGGCAAGGTCGACATCGTTCACGTGCCCTACAAGGGTGGCGGACCGGCCATGGCCGACCTGATGGCGGGCCTGGTCGATGTCTATTTCGGCGGCCTGTCGACGGCACTGCCGCACGCCAAGGCCGGCAAGATGCGCGCGCTCGGCCAGACCTCGCTCATCCGTTCGGCGGCCGCGCCCGACATTCCGACCATCGCGGAGGCTGGCCTGCCTGGCTACGAAGCAGCGATCTCCTACGGCATCTTCCTGCCGGCCGGGGCGTCGCCGGGTCTCGTCGATCGCCTGCATGCCGCCGTCGACGCAACGGTACGCTCGCCCGATGTCGCGGCGAAGTTCACCGAGCTCGGCGCCGACCCGCAGTTCGGCACGCCGCGCGAATTCGCGGCCTATGTCGCCGACGACCTCGCCAAATGGGCCCGCCTCGCCAGGGAGGCGGGCCTCAAGTCCGAATGACTATTTGACCGACGAGTAGGTCGTCGGCGTCAGGAACTGGTTGGAGACGTTGGCGACGATCGCACCGTCCTTCTCGGTCTCGGCGCGCTTGGCCAGCCACTCCGGATCGCTCTGGAAGGCGTTCCACTTCTTCTCGCGGTCGGCCAGCGACTCCCAGGCCAGCAGGTAATAAAGCTCCTGGTTGGACTCGCCGACCAGCGTGGTCCAGAAGCCGGCCTGCTTGATGCCGTGCTTCTCCCACAGCTTCAGCGTGATGTTGGCGAAACGGTTGTTGAGCGCCGGCAGGCGGCCGGGAATGCATTTGTAGACACGCAGTTCGTAGATCATTTCCTTCCCCTTCTAGAAGCTTGCATCGAAGCGCGGCACGAAGCCGCTTCCCTTGTGATCGATATGGCAGGTGAATGGTGCCCCGAAATGGCAAGGCATCAGACGCGCTCCCGAACCGGCACAATGCTCCAGCGCCGTGCGCCGGCTCTTGCGAGCGCCGATGCCTTCGGCGCACGCAAAGCTGTTCCACTCCGGATGGTAGACCTGCAACGCGTGATGCAGGATGTCGCCGCAGAACAGCGCCTTCTCGCCGCGCGATTCGAGCTTGATGGCGATGGTGCCGGGCGTATGGCCGGGCGCAGGCTCGACCTCGAGGTTCTCGTCGAGCCGGGCGGCCCCGTCGACCAGCTGCGACAGTCCTGCCTCCACGACGGGCAGCACCGAATCGCGGAATGAACCGCCGTTGGCCGGCCCAGTCTTGGGATCGCTGTCGACCTTGAGGTAATGATCGTAGTCGGCGCGGCTGAACACGTACTTCGCGTTCCTGAAGGTCGGTACCCACTTGCCGTTCTCGAGCCTCGTGTTCCAGCCGACGTGATCGACATGCAGATGCGTGCACATCACCATGTCGACCTGGTCAGGCTCGACGCCGGCGGCCTTCAATCGCGCCAGATAGGAGGTCTCCATCAAGTGCCATTTGGGCCGGTGCGGCCGCGACTTGTGGTTGCCGACGCAGGTATCGATCAGGATGCGCTTGCCGCCGACGGTCAGCAGCCAGCTATGGACGCTGAGCTTCAGGAAGCCCGACGGCTCGTCGTAGTGGTCGGGGACCAGCCAATCGCGATGTTCCTGAACCACGCCGGGCTGCCAGTCGGGGAAGAACATCTTGGCGTCGAAGTTGGGCTCATAGGATTCCTCGATGCGCTGTACCGTGGCTCCTCCCAGCTTCATCTGCCTCATGCCTGTCCTCCCACTCGGGCGAGGAACTTAGCGTCGCCGGATGGGTTTCGGAAAGGCCGGTGTTTCGTCGGCTAAAACTGCCGCGCGGCGCTCCTGAGGGAATATCTCGGGCAGGTCAGAATGGCAGGCGCCGTGCTTCGACCCTTTCAAGATGGCGATGCTCGAGCCCGGCAATGCTGGCGCTGCCCAGCGGCATTATCGCCATCAGCACGATGAAATGGACACCGAGCATCCAGCCGTCGAACATTCCCGGCACGATCGCGCCGATGGAAACCGTCGTGATGAAGAACACGACCGCGAAGGCGAGGCCGCATACCCCACCCGTCAAAGCGGCCGTCAGCGTGGTCGACGCCACGGAGCGGCCGATGTAGTAGCTGAGGGAGAAAGCGACGCCAGCGGCAACGATGGCGCTGATGCTCTCCATGGCGGACCACTCCTCGAATACGCACTCGACTGTGAAACACCAGAGAAAGACTCCGTGGTTCGGATGTTAGTTTGAGCCAATTGCGCAACCCGGGAACTCACGAAAAACGCATGCCTGACCACCCCTCTACATGGATTTCCGCATCTGAACTCACGACACTTTACGCTCGCAAAGTGCTTTCGCCCGTTGATCTCATCGAGGCGATGCTGGAGCGCGCCGAACGATTGCAGCCGTCTCTCAATGCCTTTGTCCTGATCGACGGCGACGGCGCCCGCACAGCGGCGCAGGCGTCGGAAGGACGCTGGCTCAAGGGCCAACCGCTGTCGCCGCTCGACGGCGTGCCGACCACGATCAAGGACACGACCCCGGTAAAGGGATGGCCGACCCGCTACGGGTCGCATGCCACGGACGAGACGTCCGCCAGCGAGAACGCGCCGATCGTCGACCGCTTCCAGGCGGCTGGCCTCATCCTGCTCGGCAAGACGACGACCCCGGAGTTCGGCTGGAAAGCGCTGACCGATTCGCCGCTGCAGGGCACCACGCGCAACCCGTGGAACCTGAAACACTCGCCCGGCGGTTCGTCGGGCGGCGCTTCGGCGCTGACAGCCGCCGGCATAAACCCGTTCAATCATGGCAACGACGGCGGCGGCTCGATCCGTATCCCTGCCGCCCATACCGGCCTGGTCGGGCTGAAGCCGAGCTACGGCCGCATTGCGCAATACCCCGCCGACGGTCCGTTCGCCGACGTGATCAGCCAGGGTGTGCTCGCGCGCTCGGTGCTCGATACGGCGCTCGCGCTCAATGCAGCGGCCGGGCCGGATCCACGTGACTGGCGCTCGCTGCCGGCCGATTCGCGCGACTACACGGTCGGTCTCGACGACGGTGTGCGCGGTTGGCGGATCGGCTTGAGCCTCGATTTCGGCCACGTCGAAGCCGATGCGGAAGTGCGCGAGCTGGTCGCCGAAGCGGCGGGTCATTTCGAAGCGCTCGGCGCGCATGTCGAGGATGTCGGCCCGCTGATCGAGCCGCTCCGGAACAGCTTCGAGCCGTTATGGATCGGCAGCTTCGCCACTCGCCTGCGCCAGATCCCGACGCAGCTCCACGGCAAGCTCGACCCGGGCTTCCGGGCCGCCGCCGAAAAGGGGCTGGCGATTACCCTTGCCGACTACGCTCGGTCCTATGAAGCCAAGTCCAAGCTCGCCCGCGATCTCGCCCTATGGCATCGCAAGTACGATCTCCTGCTGGCGCCGGTGACGCCGACCGCCGCGCCGCCGGTCGAGACTCTCTACAACTCCGACGCCTTCCCGCGCTGGACCAAGGGCGCGCCGTACACCCTGCCCTGCAATCTCACCGGCCAGCCGGCGGCGTCGATGCCGGCCGGCCTCACCAAGGCCGGCCTGCCCGTCGGCATCCAGCTCATCGGCCCGCCGCGCGCCGACCATCTCGTGCTGCGCGCCATGCGGGCGTTCGAGAGTTCGTGCGGCTGGGCCTGGCCGCAGCAGAAGGTCGTAGCGACGCTGACGGCGCCCTGATCAGCGACCCCACGCGCTTGTGAATTGGGCGATGGCCACACCTCGGTCACTGTCACTCCCTGTGTACAAAGCTGGGAGGTATGAATGCGCAGAGACATCAAAGTGGCCGCGCTGGCCATGACCACGGCGGCATTGGCGTTCGTCGGCGGCTCGCAGGCGCAACAGCCGCCGCCGCAGTTTCCCGACATGACATTCTTCATCACCAGCGTGGGCGGACCGCAGGGCGCCAACTACGGCGGCCTCGAGGGCGCCGATCGCCATTGCCAGGCACTCGCCACCAAGGCCGGCGCCGGCGGCAAGACCTGGCGTGCCTATCTCAGCACCCAGGCTGTCGGCGGCGCCACCGCCGTCAACGCCAAGGACCGCATCGGCAAGGGTCCGTGGACCAATCCGAGGGGCGTGGTGATCGCGACAAGCGTCGCCGACCTGCACTCGCCGAACAACAAGATCAGCGCCGACACCAACGTCTCCGAAACCGGCCGCCTGATCCCCAGCCGGTTGTACACGGTCAACCAGCACGACATCCTGACCGGCACGCAGGCCGATGGGACCGCATTCCCGCCGGACAAGGACATGACCTGCGGCAACTGGACCAAGAGCGGCGAAGGCAACGCCATGGTCGGGCATTCCGACCGCATGGGACTGCGCGACGATGACGCCTCGAAGTCGTGGAACGCCTCGCACCCGTCGCGGGCCTGCGATGCGGCGTCCCTGGTCGCAACGGGCGGTGCCGGCCTGCTCTACTGCTTCGCGGCGAACTGAGGTGATGCGGTCGGGATGACGGCAAAAGTTCCGTCATCCCGAGCGAAGCCGCCCGAAGGGCGGCGCAGTCGAGGGACCTGTTCTTGTAGGCACATCAACCGAACAGGTCACTCCACTTCGCCTCGCTGCGCTCGGCTCCGGTCGGGATGACGGGCGGACGTGTGATCAGGACTCGACCTTCACGTCGGCGGTCTTGATGACCTTTTCCCATTTGTCGATTTCGTCCTGGAGGAACTTGGCCGTATCGGCGGTGGTGGCGCCGACCGGCACCAGCGCCTGCTCTGCCATGCGCTTGCGCAAGCCCTCGTCCTGGACTGCCCTGGCGACTTCGCTCTGAAGCCTGGCGATGATTTCCGTCGGCGTTCCGGCCGGCGCCAGGAACATCACCCAGCTCGAGGATTCGATCAGCGGACCGCCCGACTCGACGATGGTCGGCACTTCTTCCGCGCCGGGCACGCGCTCCTTCGACAGCATGCATAGCGCCTTGATCTTGCCGGCGCGCACCTGGGACATCACACCGATCGGAACGTCGAGCAGCAGCTGGATGTTGCCCGAGACGAGGTCCGCCAGCGCCGGCGCCGTGCCCTTGTAGGGAACATGCACCATGTCGATCCCGGCGACCTGCTTGATGAGCTCGCTGGTGAGATGCGCGGCGGCACCGACGCCGGACGATCCGAATGAGATCTTGCCAGGGTTCTTCTTCGCGTAAGCGATGAACTCCGCCATGTTGCTGACCGGCAGCGAGTTCGAAACCGACACCATGATCGGTGCCACGGCGACCAGCGAGATCGGCGCGAACCCCTTCACGGGGTCGAACTTCAGCTTGCCGGCATAGAGCGTCTTGTTGGCGGCGTGGGCGGCAATCACCGTCAGGAAGGTGTAGCCATCCGGCGCGGCGTTGGCGACCATCTCCGCGCCGATCAGCGAATTGGCACCGGGCTTGTTGTCGACCACGAAGTTCTGGCCGACATTCATCTTCTCGAGCGTCAGCCGCGTCACCACGTCGGTCAGCCCGCCCGCGGTGTAGGGCACAACCCACTTTATCGGCTTGCTCGGCCACGACTGCGCGTGCAGCGCTCCGGGGAACAGTGACGCGGCCGCGCTCGCCGCCAGGACGGTGCGGCGGTTCAACTTGCTCATTCGTTTTGCTCCAGTACGACTTAGTCGAGGTCCAGTCCGTTCATGCCGGCGTTCTTGCGCGCCTTCTTCGCGAGCTCGCCCAGCACCTTGCCGGCCTGGTGCGGGTCCATGATCTGTTCGGCCTCGGGTCCTTTGTGCCAGCCTTCGGCGACGGCGAAAATGCCGTTGCCCGCCTGGAAGACACGGCCGGTCACTTCGCGGCTGTCCTCGCTCACCAGCCAGGTCGCGACGGGAGCGATCCACCGCGGATCGCGCCGCTGCTTGTCCTCCTCGCTGTACTCGCGCAGATCCTCCGTCATGCGCGTGAAGGCCGAGGGCGAGATCGAGTTCACGGTGATGCCGTAGCGGCCGAGCTCGCGCGCTGCGATGACGGTGAACGAGGCGATGGCCGCCTTGGCAGCGCCGTAGTTGGTCTGGCCGATGTTGCCATAGATGCCCGACACCGAGGTCGTGGTGATGATGCGCGCATCGACCGGGCCGCCCTTGATCTTGGCCTGGTCGCGCCAATAGGCGGCGGCATGCCGCGCCGGGGCGAAGGTGCCCTTGAGATGCACCTTGATCACGGCGTCCCACTCGTCCTCGGTCATGTTGACCAGCATGCGGTCGCGCAGGATGCCTGCATTCAGGACAACGGCATCGAGCTTGCCGAAGGCCGACACCGCCTGGTCGATCATGCGCTTGGCGCCGTTCCAGTCGGAGACGTCGTCGCCGTTGGCCACCGCTTCGCCGCCCTTAGCCTTGATCTCGTTCACGACCTGCTGCGCCGGACCGACGTCGTTGCCCTTTCCGGCGCGATCGCCGCCGAGGTCATTGACCACCACCTTGGCGCCGTGCTCGGCCAGCATCAGGCAGTGTGCCCGACCGACGCCGCGCGCGCCGCCCGTCACGATTGCCACGCGGCCCTCGCACAATCTTGCCATCGCTCCCTCCCGTTTCTTGCGTGTCTGCAGGCGATGTCCTGCGCTAGTCTGGAGGCTCACGCAAGGAGGATCGCCATGGACACGCTGCCGCTCATAGCCCCCGAACAGGTCGGACTTTCCGCAGCGCGGCTCGATCGCGTCCGCAAATGGATGAACGGCTGGGTCGACAGCGGCCGCCTCGCGGGAATGGTGACAGTCGTGATGCGCCGAGGCGAGCTCGCCTTCGCCGAGACGGCCGGCAAGGCCGACGTCGAGCGCAACAAGCCGATGCGGCCGGACACCATCTTCCGCATCTACTCCATGACCAAGCCGCTCACCTCGACGGCGATCATGATGCTGTATGAGGAAGGCCGGTTCCAGCTCGACGATCCGATCTCCAGGTTCATACCCGCCTTCGCCAACCCACGGGTCTATGCCGGCGGCAGCCGCGGCAAGATCGATACCGTGCCGGGCGAACGCCAGATCACCTTCCGTGACCTGCTGACCCACACGTCGGGACTGACCTACGGCTTCATGGAGAGCAATCCGGTCGACGCTCTCTATCGCTCCAGGACCAATGGCGTCGACTTCCAGACTGCCACCACGAGCCTCAAGGACGTCGTCGAACGCCTTGCGACGTTCCCGCTGATCGCCCAGCCCGGCAAGGCATGGAACTACAGCGTCGCCACCGACGTGCTGGGCTACCTGGTCGAGGTCATCTCCGGCCAGCCCTTCCAGACCTATCTCAGGGAGAAGGTCCTCGTGCCGCTCGGCATGGTCGATACCGACTTCCATGTGCCCGCCGACAAGCACGAGCGCTTCGCCGCCAACTACCAGGCGGGCCCCGGCGGCAAGCTCGAGCTGATCGACGATCCCGGCACGAGCCGATACCTCGCCCCGCGCGCGGTGAACTCCGGCGGCGGCGGGCTGGTCTCGACGGCGGCGGACTATCTGCGCTTCTGCCGCTTCATGCTGAACAAGGGCGAGCTCGACGGCACGCGCCTGCTCGGCCGCAAGACCGTCGAGCTGATGACCATGAACCACCTCAAGGGCGACATGGCCGACATGGGCATGCCGCGTTTCTCGGAGTCGACCTACTACGGCGTCGGCTTCGGGCTCGGCTTCTCGGTCATGATCGATCCGGCCAAGGCGCACATCGTCGGCACGCCCGGCGAATATGCCTGGGGCGGCGCGGCGTCGACCGCCTTCTGGTGCGATCCGGCCGAGGACATGGCGGTGGTGCTGTTGACGCAGCTCATGCCTTCCTCGACCTACCCGATCCGCCGCGAGCTGCGCGTGCTCACCTATCAGGCGATCGTCGACTGATGAGAAACACCGGTCCCATCAAGGTCACTAGGCTTCACCCCCTGTTCGGGGCGGAAGTCAGCGGCATCGACATCACGCAGCCCTTGTCGGCGCGTGAGTTCGGGCCGATCCGCGCCGCGTTCGAGGAGCACTCGGTGCTCCTGTTCCGCGATCAGCCGATGGACGACGAGAAACAGATCGAGTTCAGCGAGCTGTTCGGCCCGCTGGAGACCACCGGCGCCTCCAATCCCGCCGCCGGCACGAAGTTCCAACGCCAGTCCAACCTCGACATCATGACCGGCGAGCCGATCCCGCCCGACGACATGCGCATGATCTACCAGAAGGCCAACTACTTCTGGCACTCCGACTCCTCCTTCAAGCGCGTGCCCTCGCTGTGTTCCATCCTGACCGCGCGCGTCTGCCCGCCCGAGGGCGGCAACACAGAGTTCCTGTCGATGCGCGCGGCCTGGAATGCCCTGCCGCCGGCGCTGCAGGCGACCATCCATCCGCTGATCGCCGAGCATTCGCTGCAATACTCCCGCGACCGCGTCCAGAAGGGCATCCTGAGCGCCAAGGCGATCGCCGAACTGCCGCCGGTCAAGCAGCGGCTCTTCCGCGACAATCCTGTGAACGGGCGCCGCGCCCTCTATATCGGCGCCCATGCCGGCTTCATCGTCGGCTGGCCGCGGGCGACCGGCGAGGCCCTTCTCTTCGAGCTCTCGCAACGTTCCGACCAGCCCGAGTTCCGGCTGTCGCACGCCTGGCGCGAGGGCGACGTGATCGTGTGGGACAACCGCGCGGTCCTGCACCGCGCGACATACTACGACACGGTGAAGTACAAGCGCTTCATGCAGCGCACCACCATCGGCGGCGACCTGCCGACGGTGCCGCAATAAGAGATGGCTGAACCGGCTCCGGCATCACCACCGCCTTCCGACGGAATGCCCCCCGGCTGGCCGCGCCGGCTGGCGGTGGCGACCATCACCATCGGGCTGATGATGTCGGTGCTCAGCAACTCGATGACCAACCTGGCGCTGCCCTACATCGCGCATGACCTGAACATCACCGCCGAAAGCTCGATCTGGATCGTCAACGCCACGCAGATCGCGCTCATCATCTCTCTTCTGCCAGTGGCCGCGCTGGCCGACATCGTCGGCTACCGCCACGTCTACCGCTTCGGGCTGGTGCTGTTCTCGCTGGCCTCGATCGGCTGCGCGCTCGCGCCGTCGCTGCCCTGGCTGCTGCTCGGCCGAACCATCCAGGGCCTGGGCGGTGCCGCGATCATGGCGGTCCAGCCGGCGCTGGTGCGCGCCATCTATCCGCGCGCCCAGCTCGGGCGCGGCCTGGGCTTCAACACGACGGTCGTCGCCACGTCACTGGCCGCCGGTCCGTCGATCGGCGCCGCTGTACTGTCGATCGCTCCCTGGCCGTACCTGTTCGCCGTCTACGCGCCGCTCGGGCTCATCTCCTTCGTGCTGGCCGAGCGGTATCTGCCACGCACGCTCCACACCCATCGGCCGTTCGACTGGACCTCGGCGGCCCTGTCGGGCGCCACCTTCGGCTTGCTGATCTTCGGCATCGACGGGGTGGCGCACGGCCATCATCGCCTCATCGTCGCCTCGGAGTTCGTCGCCGCGGCGGCCCTGGGGACGATGTTCGTCCTGCGACAAAGGACGCTCGACGATCCGATGATGCCGATCGACGTCTTCAAGCGGCCGATCTTCTCGCTCTCGATCACTGCGGCCGCCTGCACCTTCACCGCCCAGGGCCTGGCATTCGTCAGCCTGCCATTCTTCTTCCACACGGTGCTCGGCCGCGACGCCACCGACACTGGAATGCTGCTGACGGCATGGCCACTGGCGCTGGCCACCATCGCGCCGATCGCCGGTCGCCTCGCCGACCGCCATCATGCCGGCCTGCTGGGCGCCATCGGCCTCACCAGCATGACCGCGGGTCTCGTGCTCACGGCGCTGCTGCCGGAGAACCCGTCGAGTGCCGACATCATGTGGCGACTGGTCCTGTGCGGCGCGGGCTTCGGCGTCTTCGCCTCACCCAACAACCGGCTGATGATGAACGCCGTCCCCCGCGAGCGCAGCGGCAGCGCCGGCGGCATCATCGCCACGGCGCGCACCTTCGGGCAGACTCTGGGCGCCGCGCTGGTCGCGGTCGTGTTCGGCCTGTTCGACTTCTCGGGCAGCGGCGCCGCCGATGCCGCCCGGGCCGCGATCTGGCTGGGCGCCATATTCGCCGCAGCTGCGCTGGTGATCGGCAGCCTGCGGCTGAGGCACTAGGACGCCATCGTGCCGACCAAGCTTGTCGCCGCGGCCGCGATCGTCCTCCTGGTTGTCGGCTACTTCCTCGGCCTGTGGTCGGACCTGCTCGGCTGGCTCGGCGACCTCTGGCATTTCCTCGCGGGCTCGACACTCGTGCCCAACTGGCTCCTCGGCATCTTCGCGATCTGCGCCATCGTCGTCGCCGGGCTGCTGGGCGCCGGCCTGAGGCCCACGCGCAACGCGCGGCGCCCGTCACCGATCAGTACCCAGGACGACTTCTTCAATATCCGCTGGCGCTGGTCGTACGACACGTCAGGCGGCGTGCAGGACCTGACCCCCTACTGCCTGCGCTGCGGCAATCGTCTCGTGCTCAAGCACCTGGGCGCGATCCGGCCTGCCGATCGATATGAATGCCGATGCGATCGGTGCGGCGCCGTCGCCTGCGAGATCGACTGCTCGGTCGAGGAATTCGAGAGCCGCGTTCTGCAGAGGATCCTCGAGACGACCTCCAGCTAGGGCAGCGAGCGCCGCTATCGCACTCGTGATTGGCCGATCGCACGGCCGGCTGCAATGCTGGGCGGGAAACGGAGGGTCGACGATGTCGCTTCGATCGATCTCGGTTCTCGCCGCCATGATCCTGTTGCAGCTCTGCGGCTGTGCCACCGCCGGCAGGACGTCGGACCCGTCGGTCAATGTACTGGAGCAGCGTCACGAGGAAATGATGCAGCGCATGGGGGGCGCCAGCGGCAGCGGCATGTAGCGGACGCCGCGAGTGTCATGCCGCGCGGTGCATCTCGCGGAACAGTGACGGCGTCATGCCGAAGCGACGCTCGAAGGCCTGGCCCAGTCGCGCCGGAGAGTTCAGCCCGACCTTGCCGGCGATCGTCTTGATGGGAAGGCCTTGCGTCAGCAACGTTCGCGCCGCGTCGAGGCGCAGTCCTTCGACGAAATGCGCCGGCGTCTTGCCTGTCGCCTCGGTGAACTTGCGATAGAAGCTGCGCTCGGTGTGGCCGGCGCGCGCCGCAAGTGTCGGCACGTCCAGCGGCTGGTCCAGGTTCTCGTGCAACCAGTCGATCAGCGCGGAGAATGGCGCCTCGGCGGCGGTCTGCGCCTGCAGCAGCGGGCTGAATTGCGACTGATAGCCCGGCCGACGAGCATAGAGCACGAAGTGCCGCGCGATCAGGTTCGCCGTGGACGCCGCGAGATCGGCCTCGACCAGGGCCAGCGCCATGTCGATGCCCGTCGTGACCCCGGCGGAGGTCCAGACCTTGCCGTCGACGACGTAGAGCGAATCGGCATCGACTTTCAACGCCGGGAACGTTTCAGCCAGGCGCTCACAATGCGCCCAATGTGTCGCCACTCGCTTTCCGTCGAGAAGCCCGGCGGCGGCCAGCACGAACGCTCCGGTGCACACCGAGCCGAAGCGTCTCGCCTTCGGCGCCACCGAGCGCAGCCAGCGCCGAAGATCGTCGCGTGCCATCGCAGCTTTGAGGCCGCGCGAGCCGCCCGCCACCAGCACGGTGTCGGGTTGGCCGCCGATCTTGCGGCTGTCGATCGCGACGCCGCAATTGGACGTCACCGCGCCGCCGTCGGGCGACACGATCGTGAGATCGTAGAAGGGCCGGCCATGGGCCTCGTTCGCCGCGCCGAACACGGCGGCCGGACCGGTGACATCGAGGAGCTGGCAGCCTTCGTAGGCCAGGATGAAAATTCGGTGCTTGGGCATTGGCAGAAAATATAATGCTTTTGTCATTTCTGCCAGCGCCATGGTCGCCTAAGGTGCCGGCAAATACGGAGGTCCCCATGGCTGAACCCATCCAGATCGGCATTCTGCTCTATCCCAACGTCACCCAGCTCGATGCGACGGGTCCTGCCCAGGTCCTGTCGCGCGTGCCGGGCGCCCAGCTGCACATGATCTGGAAGACGCGCGATCCGGTGCCGACCGATGCCGGCTTCTCGATCGTGCCGACCACGACCTTCGCCGACTGTCCGCAACTCGACGTGATCTGCGTGCCTGGCGGTGGCGGCCAGGTCGCGGTGATGGGCGATCCCGAGGCCCTCGACTTCCTTCGCAAGCAGGCGGCGAAGGCACGCTATGTCACCTCGGTCTGCACCGGTTCGCTGATCCTGGGCGCGGCGGGGCTGCTCAAGGGCTACAAGTCCGCTTGCCACTGGGCGTGGCGCGACATGCTGAAGGACTTCGGCGCCACGCCTGTCGCCGAGCGCGTGGTGCGCGACCGCAACCGCATCTCGGGCGGCGGCGTGACCGCCGGCATCGATTTCGGTCTTACGGTCGCCGCCGAGCTGGCCGGCGAGGAGGTCGCCAAATCGATCCAGCTCGTGCTCGAGTACGACCCACAGCCGCCGTTCGACGCGGGCTCGCCGGAGAAGGCCGGTCCCGAGCGGGTCAAGCGCATCTACGAGCGCCTGGCGCCTTTGCTCGAGAGCCGCCGCAAGGCCAACGCCGACGCGGC
>CADECW010000079.1:0-31420 GCA_902825855.1 uncultured Rhodospirillales bacterium
CCCTCAAACGGCAATCAGCAGGACCGGCACGCGGAGCGACTGTACCAGGGCGAGCATGCGTGTCCCGAGAAACCTGGCCTCACCGTGACGCAGCGATGTGCCGAGCACGACCAGGTCATAGTGGCCTCTGCGGGCTGCACGCCGGATTTCCATGTCCGGTCGCATGTTGGTGGCGGTAAGACCGTTGACGGTAACGCCACTGCGCTTGCCCAGGCGATGCGCATCGACCAATACCGCCATGCCGGCGCGGCGGAGTCGTCCGCCCGGCAGCAGGGCATCCTCCTGCGGATCGAATACATGCAGCGCCGTCATGCTCCCGCGACTGGCGCGGGCCAACGCCAGCGCAATCTCCGTCGCCAGCCGGGAAGCCGGGCTCCCGGTGGCGGGCACAAGGATGCGCAGCGGCGTACCGGGCGAGAAGGATCCGGCATCGCTCATCAGGATCGCGATCGGCCCGTCGAAGGAAGAGATCAGTCCGTGCAGCGGCCCCTCGAAGCGCGGCCCGGCCGCCGAAAGGGGTTGTGCGACACCGACAAAGACGATGTCGTATCCCTTCGAGATTTCGCTCACGACCCCTTCCGGAGGGACGGCGCGGGCCTGCACGAGCTGGCTCAGTTGCTGCGAGCCCCCATTCGACGGCTTGGCAGCCGCATGGTCATTCCGTGCCGCGGCCACTGCGGCGGCGAGCCATCGATCGCGGCTCGCGAGCGCCGCGGGCCTGCCATTGTTCTCCTGCGAGGCATTGAGCAGCGTCGTCAGCACATTGTGGCTGGCCGCAAAGAGACCGGCGAGAGACGCCATCAGATCGCCGTTGCGACTGGCATCGACATGGACCAGTGCCCGCTCCATGTGCGGCAGGCTCTGCGCCTGCTCGGCCGCCTCCCTGTCGAGGCGCCGGACCTCCTCGTCCCTCAACGGCACCCGCGCCATCATCCAGCGCAGGGTGGGCGGCATGATCATGGTGGTGATCACGGCCATGGCGACGACCATCGTGTAGAGCTGGCTGCTCAGCGCTCCCATCGACAGGCCGATGCTCGCGATGATCACTTCGGTCGACCCTCGTGCATTGAGCCCCGTCCCCAGCGCCAGCGATTCGAGCGCCGTGAGGCCGGCGAGGCGGCCGCCGGCCAATGCACCGAGAAACTTTCCGACGCTGGCGACCACGATCACCGTCAGCGTGAGCAGCAGCAGGATCGGCTCGAGCAGTTTGCCGAGATCCATGCTGAGCCCGGCCACGGCGAAGAAGACCGGACTGAAGAAGGCGAGGATGAAGCCGCGCAGCTGGTCCTCGATATGCTCCGTGAGAAAAGGGGACTGGCCGATCAATACGCCCGCCACGAAGGCGCCAAGGGCGGCGTGAACGCCGATCAGGTCGGTGGTCAACGCCATGGCGAACATGATGATCAGGATGACAGTGATGACCGCCATCTCGATTCTCAGGTGGTCGTTGCACCACACGATGATGCGCGCCACCACACGCCGTCCCACGGTAAGACTGGCGACAAGGAACAGGCCGGTGAAGGCGAGGCACGTGCCGATGTCGGTGAAGTCGACCACGCCATCGGCAGCGATGCCGGTGATGATGGCGACGATGATCCAGGCCAGCGTGTCGTCGAGGATCGCCGTAGCGAGGATGAGCTGGCCGAGATCGCGCCGGATAGTGCCGATCTCCATCAACACCATGGCCACGATCTTGACCGAGGAAATCGACAGGGCCGTTCCAAGGAACAAGGCCGTCACAAGCCGCTGGGCGTCCGACGGCATGATCTGTTGCGGCAACGCGTAGGCGAGCGCCACGCCGCAGGCGAACGGCACGGCAATGCCGAACAGCGAGCCCAGGACGACAGCGGAGCGTTTGCGGTTGACCAGCGACAGGTCGGTCTCCATGCCGGTGAGCAGCAGCAGGAGCATGATGCCGATCTGGGAGACGGCATCGATCATGTGCTTCAGGGTCACCGAGTCGGGAAACACCAGGGGCCGCAGCCCAGGCAGCAGGGTCCCGAACACCGAGGGACCGAGCAGGACTCCCGCCAGCAGCTGGCCGAAGATCGCCGGCTGGCCGAGGCGCGTCATCCCTTCACCAAGCAGCCGGCCGAAAAACAGCAGCAGGATCAGCTGCGCGACGAAAATGACAGTCGTGTGTTCGATCGGCACGTAATCCCCGCGGTGCGTCTGCCTGCCCGTTCTCTCCGGATCCCGGTTGCGCACCGTAGCGCCTCGGAATCATTCCTCCCCGTCGTTTCGGCGAAAAGAAAATGCCTCTTTTGTCCACGGGAGAGCAGCCCACGAATCGGTGGTGCGGGATCGAGCTGATGGCTCATACGCGTCGACCGCCAGGCCAGTCGGTCGGCAATGGTTCGGCAAATGTCGATGGCGACAGGTGCCGGCTCTCCACGAACACCGTCGTCGCGAGTGAATGTTTCACTCGCGCCTGTTGCCAGATCGTACCGTGTAGCGCTGGCGCTACGCGCCGAGAAAGTCTGCAATGACCACGTCGGCCGCTTGCTTGATACCCGTCAGAAGGCTGACAGGATCGGCAGTAACCGACTGGAGCAACGCAATTGCATCAGCCCTGTCCTCTTCTCCCCAGGTCATTCCAAGCAGGAACTGCATGTCGACGTACTCGAGATTCACGACGACTTTGCTGGCAAGGGTAGAGATGTCATGGTTGCCGCCATTTTCCTGGGCGCCACCGACGATGCTGGCGACAACCGAGCCAAGAGGTTGTCCTGCGGCGATTGCCTGCTTGATCTGATCGGTCCAGTACTTTCCTCCCGCAGCGTCTACCGATCGTGCGAAAAGGTTGTCGTAGATATTGTTGAGAAACGCACCGATCTCGGCATCGGTCGCCGTGGCCGGATGGGCGAGCAACGGATAGATCGCCTTAGCCTCGGCGCTAGCGGCAAAGTTGTTGGCCATGTCATGGAAATGAGCGGATACATCTTGTGAGCTGTTCTGGGCCGTTTGCTGATCCTGCGCCCAATAGATGAAGCCGTTGAGATCCGCGCCACGGTCAAGGAACCCGGCATACATGATCGCCACCAGTTCCAATGCCGACAGGCTCTCCAGGTCGAGAGTCGCTGTCGGAGCATCGGTAATCGGGACAACATTGATGAAGGCTTGGGCTTCCCCGGTCTGCCCCGATGCATCCCTCACCTGGTAGACGAAGCCGTCGAAACCCTGAAAACCGGCGTCCGGAACGTAGTTGAACGTTCCGTCGTCAGCGAAATCCAGTGTTCCATGCGCCGGTCCGCTGACAAGGCTCAAGGTAGGCGTCGACCCCGAACTGTCGTTCGCGAGCACGCTGGCCGCGGCGAGGGGACGGCCTTCCAGCGTCGTATAGCCATCGTCATAGAGGACCAACTCATCTATCGGCGCCGCCAATGCCGCTACCGCTGCCGAATTGACCGAACTTACTGGCGTAAGGGCGCCGTCGGATCCTACGGAGAATTGCTCCTGCACGTACTGATTCGGATACTTGGACGGCGGCCCTTCAGTGGCTCTCGTCTTGCTTTCGATGGTTCTCCAGATCCTGTTGTAGTCAGCCGGCGTTGTCGTGACATTGCCGCCGCTCATTTCATAGAGCCCGTCCCGGAAGTTCACGAACTCGACATTCGTCAAACGATCCGTGCCATCCAGGCCTGTCTTATCGGTGACGGTCAGCACACCGTTGGCAAAGGCCACGTCATAGTTGCTGCGGTCCTTTCGGAAGACTGCCGTGTCATTGCCTGCGCCGCCATCGATCGTGTCATTGCCGCCACCGCCAATCAGGGTGTCGTCTCCTGCCAATCCATTGAGGGTATCGTCGCCTCCACGTCCCTCGATTCCATCACCGTTCTCGGTGCCATTGATCGTATTGGGATTGTCGTCGCCGAGCTTGCTCGAGATCTGCCACACCCTCACTTGCGAGACATCGAGGAAGTAATCGGGCGATTGCGGGTTCGTCGAAGGAGCGAAGTTCTGATTGCCGACCGTCTTCCCTGTGCTGTTGCCTTTGGACTCGGCCCAACTTGGCGGCACACCCCACAGATTGAGGTGCAGTTCCTGCGGCTGTTTCGGCACGTGCTCCGTTTCGGTACGAACCAGGGTTCCGTCGATGAACCAGCGGACCATGCCAGGCAACCATTCCATGCGATAGGTATGCCAATCCGCGAAACTGCCGATCATCGGCATCGATGCCGGAAAATCCTTGTTATCTCCCGGTGTCGAACCGACGAACACATTCGTCGAGATCTTCGAGAGATCGTTGGTCAATATCTCGAAGTCGATCTCGTCGTGAGGCTCCCTCGTGAGCCCTTTGGCGAACTGCTGATAGGTGAAAAAGCCTCCAATCATACCCCCCTGGGTCGACTGGAATCGCAGTTGCGCTTCGAAGGCGACCCCCCCGTTTTCGAGGGTGAACGTCGTGTTACTGATTGCCTCCGATCCCAGAAATGACTTGCCGGCTTCTGTATATTTGTCGGTAAAATAAGTGGCCAGCTTGAAGCGGGCGATCCCGTTTGCGGCAAATGGCAGTTGCTGTTCTATATTCGTTTGGCCCAGCCAAGCTGGGTTGTTGTTTTGTTGCCATTCGTTGATGTGCCACTTGCTGTCGCTGAGCCGATTGGTGCCGGCGAAGTCGTCCTTGAACAGTGGCTCGCCGATTGTGCTGAGTTGTGTCGTCATATGCTTCCCTCTTGAAGAAAGTAGGCTTCAATTTTAAGTAAGCTCGCCAACCGTCTGAACAACTTTTGGTTGTCCTGCCTGATGGCTTGTGCCCAGCAGAAACTAGGCCCTGCACCACCGATGGTAAAGTCCGCCGAGGGATCGGCCTGTCAACGAGCTGCGGGCCGCTGGACTTGCTGTAGGTCGCGGTCATATTCGGAAACCGTGCTGTGCACGAGCTCGATCGATATTGGTTCGCGCTGTAGCACCGAACCGCCGCCTGGTGGTCGACAAACCCAGTTCGATGGCCGCTACCACCCGCTCACGCGATCAAGCGAATAGACTGGAGCCATGTCTGCCAGCCTCCCGGGGCACAGCTTGAACCACATAACTGCACACTTTGGAATCCCAACCAGTTCCTTTTTCGGGGAACAGGCTCTGTTACATCCGTCGCGCGTTCAGAAGTTAGGGAGGCCGGCTCCTCTTAATGAGTCGAAAATACCGGTTTTGCCGAACAACACTCGCGGATCCCGTCACCAATCCTGCACCGACCCGTCACGACCGATCGGCGGCTCGGTCACGACCTCGCGCAGCCTGAGCCGCGCCAGGGCGGTGTCGTTCAACTCGATGCCGAGGCCTGGAGCATCAGGTACCTCGAGGTAACCATCCTTCAACACCAGCGGCTGCACGACCATGTCGCGCTTGGGCGGGTCCGACTCGCCCGTGTATTCCTGCAGTGCGAAGTTCGGGATGCAGGCGTCGAGCTGCACGCAGGCCGCCGTCGAGATCGGGGACAAAGGATTGTGCGGGATCACCTTGACGTGGTGCGCCTCGGCCATCGCCGCCACCTTCTTGCTACCGGTGAGCCCCATGCAGAGGCAGACATCGGGCCGGACATAGGCGCAGCCGTTGTTCGCCAGAAGCTCCTGGAACTGGAAGATCGACGAGAAGCGCTCGCCCGTCGCCACTGGCAGCCCGCTCCGCGCCTGCACGTCGCCCATCATCGCCGGACTGTCAGGCAGCATCGGGTCCTCATAGAAGTACGGATGGAATTCTCTCAAGCGCTGTCCGAGCGCAATCGATTCGGCCGGGTTCATCTGGCGGTGCAGCTCGATGCAGATATCGGCGTCGCCCTGGAGCGCCTCGTGCACCGCGCCGACACGGCGCTCGGCCTCGCTTACCCATTCCTCGAAGGACTTGCGCAGATGATAGTCGGGCGCAAAAGGCGAGAAGCGGATCGCGGTGAAGCCCTGGCGCTTCTTGGCGACGGCATCGGCCACCAGCTCATCGAGCGTGTTGCCTTTCGCATGCATGTAGCAGCGCACGCGGTCGCGCGTCTTGCCGCCCATCAGCTCGTAGATTGGCACGCCGTGGCGCTTGGCCTTGATGTCCCAGAGGGCGATGTCGATCGCCGAAATGGCGCCGCCGACCAGTGCGCCCATGAAGTGCGAGTGCCGCTGCAGCGCCTGCGCGTGATGCTCGATCGTCGAGGGGTCGCGGCCCACCAGATAGGACTTCATCTCGTCGATCATGGCGGCGGTTGGCCGTGGCCAGCCGTGCACGCCTGCCTCGCCGGTACCGACCGTGCCGTCCTCGCAATGGATGCGCAGCAGGCACCAGCGCTCGATCAGGAACGTCTCGAGCTTTTCGATCCTGGTCGGGGGCAGATTGCCGAGGCGCGCGGTCATGTGCCGACTATAGCAGGGCCGGCTCCGCTCGCCCGCACCTGATCCCGCGCCCTCTCCAGCGGCCACCGCCCGCTGAGGCGCTTGACCAGAGGGTCCGGCCCGTCGGTAATCAAATGGGGCCCGAGTTTGTCCTGCAGTAGGAGTCGCACCATGCCGATCGTTCATCCGCAAGTACAGAAAGCCCGCGATCTCATGCCCCTGATCGCCTCGGCCTCGGACGAGAACGACGAAATCCGAGAGCTCACCAAGCCCGTCGTCAAGGCCCTGATCGATGGCGGGTTCTTCACCATGCTGAAGACGAAGACAATTGGCGGAATGGAGCTGAAACCCTCGATCTTCGCCCAAGTGACCGAGGCGCTCGCCAATGCGGATGGATCCACCGGGTGGGTGGTGTGTCAAAGCAACGGCTGCTCGACCACGAGCGCATATCTTCATCCGAATGTTGCCCGGGAGATTTTTGGCAGGCCCGACGGGATCGTTGCCTGGGGACCTCCCGGTTCGCCATACGAAGCCACACCAGCGGATGGCGGGTACCGCATCACTGGAAAATGGCGCTTCATGAGCGGCAGTCAGAACGCCGGCTGGCTTGGCGCGCATCTGCGGGTAGCGGGCACCAAGGAAACGAAGACCTTCCTGTATCCCAAATCGAGCGCCACGTTCCACGATATCTGGCACACGCTGGGACTGCGCGGCACGGCCAGCAACGAGTATTCCGTCGACAATCTGTTCATTCCGCACGAGCGCGCCATCTATCGCGACGATCCGCGCGACCGCCGGAGCGACAGTCCACTTTACCGTTTCACCAGCAACCAGCTCTACTCGATCGGATTCGGTGGGGTCGCGCTTGGTATTGCCCGTGGCACGATGGACGCGTTCCTGGCGTTGCCGCGGGAAAAGACGCGCCGTGGCGCGGGCAAACCGATGGTGGAGAACAACGTCGTCCAGTCGCATGTGGCGCAGTCCGAAGCGAGGTGGCGGTCCGCGCGTTATTTCCTCCATGCTGCCGCCGACGAAGCCTTCGAAACGATCGAGGAACGCGGCGAGATGGACCTCGATCAACGTACCCGTCTGCGCCTCGCTTCCACGTGGGCGATTCAGTCGTCACGGGAAATCGTCAATACGCTGTTTCACGATTGCGGCTCGATGGCAGTGTTCGAGGAGAATCCGTTCGAACGCCGTCTGCGCGACATCGACACGGTCGCGCAGCAGGGCCAGGGTCGCATACTGCACTACGAGACGGTCGGCCAGGTCATGCTCGGCGTGTCGCCCGAAAATATCTTCTGACCAGCGATTCGCCTACTGGTATCCATTCGTCACTACGAGGAGGCGACGAGGCTCATGAAGTCAGTGCAATCGCACCCATCCGCGGCGCTGCTGGGCGTCGCGAACAAGCCACCGCTCACATGGGAGCTGCCGCAGCCCAAGCGGCCGATCGCTCTCAACGTCGCCACCCTGCTCGACGGCAAGGGCGGGACGCTGCGAGACACCGTGGTTGTCGTCTCCGGCGACAAGATCGAACGCATCGGTGGGCCGGTCCCACAGGGGGCGCAAGTCTACGATCTCGGCGGCATGACCGTGGCACCGGGATTGATCGACACCCACGTTCACGTGACCTACCACTTCAGCCACGACCGCTTCATCGACAACCGGCTCGTCGGGCAGGACGAGCCCCAGCCCGACTCTGTCCTGTTCGGCGTAGAAAACGGCGTGCGCATCCTCGAGGCGGGCTTCACGACGGTGCAGAGCCTGGGACCAGGCACCGCGTGGGATCTCCCTTTGCGCGAGGCCTGGGCGCGCAACCTGGTACCGGGGCCGCGACTGCTGACCTCGCTGCAATGGTTCCGCTACGATCAGCCCGGACAGACCGTGCAGCCGGAGCCCGAGCTCCGGGCCATGGTGCACGACCTCAAGGCGCGCGGCGCCGACGCGATCAAGATCTTCGCCTCGACGAGCATACGCGAGGGGTCGCGACCGACACTCACGCAAGCTCAGCTCGACGTCATTTGCGGCGAATGCAGCCGCCAGGGCCTGCGCAGCGTCGTTCACGCCTATACGTCGGCCGTAAAGATGGCGGTCCAGGCGGGGTGCACCGCGATCGAGCACGGCACGGGCGGCATGGCGGATGAGGTTCTGGACCTGATGGCGGCCAAAGGCACCTTTTTCGATCCGACAGTTGGCGTGGTCACCGAGAACTACGTTGCCAACAAGGACAAGTACCTCGGCGTCGGCAACTACACGGCGGAGGCGTTCGCGATGATGGAAAAGCTGATCGCCAATCCGAAGCCGCCGGAGGAGTTCATCCGATCCCTCAAGGTACCAGGCCTGAAGATCGTCTACGGCAGCGATGCGACCGCAGGCGCTCATGGCCACAATGCCGAAGGACTACTGTACCGCATCAAGTTCGGCGGCCAGGATGCGATGCAAGCGCTCGTCTCGGCGACGTCGCTCGCAGCAGAATCGCTGGGCCTCGGCCGAGAGATCGGCACGATCGCGCCAGGAATGACGGCCGACATCGTAGCGATGCGCGGCGACTACCTTGCCGATGCGACCGCGCTGCGCCAAATGGCGTTCGTGATGAAGGGTGGCCGGGTCTTCAAGTACCAACCCTGATCTGCATGACGTTCTCTTCCTGCTGAGGGAACGGTGCTCGTCATGCTCGTCTGTCGGAAACGATCACGCCTTCCTTCATCACCAGCTTGAGCTGTCGCACATTCTGGATGTCGTCCAACGGATTGCCGCTGACCACGATCAGATCGGCCAGCTTGCCGACCTCGATCGTGCCAAGCTCGTTGCCCACGCCGCAGACCGCCGCGCCGTTTCGGGTCGCCGCGACGAGCGCCTGCCACGGCGTGGCGCCATCGCGGACCCACAGACCCAGTTCGAGAAGGGCGGCATCCTTGAGCGGCCGAATGTCCGAACCCAGTGCCATCTTGACGCCGGCCTTGACCGCCTTCGCAAACCCTTCACGATGGACGTCCGACGCCGCATCCGCGCGGCAGCACAATGCATGCGCCATGTTGCGCTGCCTCACCCAGCGCTGCTCCCAGTCATTGTTCGCCTGGTCGGGTGTGAGGTGGCTGATCGCGAGGGTCGGCACGTACCAGGTGTCGTGCTTCAGGAACAGCTCGATGCATTCGTCGTCAAGGATGTAGCCGTGCTCCACGCTGTGTGCCCCCAGCCGGATGGCGTTCTTGACCGCTTCGGGGTTGGTCGCATGGGCCATCACCTTGAACTCGCGCAGGTGACAGATCTCGAAGGCAGCCTTGAGTTCGTCCTGCAGCAGGAACGAGTGCCGATGGAGATCCCATGCCGGCCCCAGGATGCCGCCCGACAGGTTCAGTTTGATGTGGTCGACGCCATTCTTGATCTGCTCACGGATCGCCTTGACGAAGCCGTAGGGTCCGTCGCATTCGAGCGCATGCCCGGAGGTCAGGAAGTGGCCACCGGTCGTCGTAAGGAAATGACCGGAGGCGAACAGGCGCGGACCGACATATTGGCCCGAGTCGAAGGCCCGCTTCCAGGCGACATCCATGTAGTTGTGTGCGCCGGCGCAGCGCAGCCCGGTGATGCCGGATTCGGTCAAGGCCGCCATCATGCGATGGCCGAACAGCGTTACCTGGTCGGCAAGCGGCATTTCGTGTGGCAGATAGTAGTCCGGATGGATGTGGACGTCCCACAGTCCGGGCATCAGGTATGCCCCACGCAGGTCGATCACGATGGCATCACTCGCGGCGGGCTGCGTCCCCTCGGTGCGGATCTCCCGGATCCGTCCATCTTCGATCAATACCGCTGCACCCGCGACCGCCTTGGGCTGGACGCAGTCTATGAGCGTGGCGTTCGTGAGGAGAGTTCGCATGGGCTCTTTTGTCGTCATGAGTTTCTTTGGCAACGGCCTTCCGAACGTCAGCCAAGCTCAGCAAGGCACGGCAGGACCTCCTTGCTGAACAAGGTGAGGTTGTCGACAGTGTCGTCATGCGTGATGTGGCCGCCCTGGCCCATCATCAGCAGGTGGCCGAAACCGCCGACGTGGCCGTAGAAAGCCTTCATCTGCTCGGCCACCATGTCAGGCGTGCCCGCGAAGCAGATGCCGGCATCGATGAACTCCTCGACGCTCGCCCCGTTGGGGTCGACCTGGCGGCCATTGCGCAGCGCTATGCTGCGCATGGGGACGCCATTTGCGTATCCAGGCGATCTCAGGGCCTGCGCCGTCGCGGCGGCCGACTGATAGCCGGGCGGAAAGGCGAACTGGGCACCGACACGGAGCGCCGTGCGGCTGTAGTCGAGGATCTGGTCGGCGCGGCGGTATCCTTCCTCTTTGGTTGAGCCGACGCCAACGATTGCCATGTAGGCGAACCGGTCGCGCGTCGCTTCGCGGCCCTGGCTCGCCGCTCCTTTGCGATACGCCTCATAGATCCCCGGAGTCCGGACATAACCGGTATTGAGGGAGCCGATGACATAGCCGCGCTCGCCTGCGGTCTTCGCGGACTCGGGGCTGTTCACGGTCAGCCACACCGGCGGGTGTGGTTGCTGATAGGGGCGAGGCCAGACGTTGACCTGACGATACTGGAAATAGCGCCCCTCCCAATTGAACGGGCCATCATGAGTGGTCATCGCCTTCAGGATGAGGTCATGAGCCTCCCAAAAGCGCGTCATCAGATCAGCGGGGTTGCTGTTGGCCGGCGTCACCTCGAAGGGAGCGCCCTTGACGAAGCCCATCTCGACGCGACCGCGCGAGATCACGTCCAGCATCGAATATTCCTCGGCGACGCGCACCGCATCGAAACGATTGCCGATCGGCATGCCGAGGCATAACAGCCGCGCCTTCTTCGTCTCGCGCGCAAGGATTGCCATTGGGATCGTGCTGACCGAATCGATGCAGGTCGCCGTCGCGTGGTGCTCGTTGACCATGATGTTGAGCCCCAGCTCGTCGCACAGCGCCCACTCGTCGAGACCGCGGTGATACAGATCGGCCGCGATCTTGGGATCACAGAGCCGGCTTGGGACGACGTTGCGCAGCTGGGCGCCGAGTTCCTCCCACGCGGGAAAATAAGCGAGCTCGCTGAAATGCCAGACTTTCATCTTGTTGGCTCCTGCTCGGCTCCGAAGTGGGGTTCACTCACCTTTGCACGAACGCGTCGATGGCGCGGATGACGGCGTCGGACTGCTCGATCTCGGGATAGTGCCCCGCCCCTCGAACGACCATGAGCTCTGCGGCCGGAAGAGCCGACACGAGCGATTGTGCATAGGACGGCCGGGCAAACTTGTCCGCCTCTCCCCACAGCACCAGCGTCGGCAGATCGACCCGATGCAGCCAGCGGTTCAGACCCGGATTGTGCAGGTATGGCCGCCAGCCGTAGTGGGCCAGCATCTGGCGTTCGCGCGCGTGTTCCTCCAACTGCCCTGAGGACATCGCCGTGTAGCTTGGCGCGTTTCGCTTGGGGTCGGCGAAAAGCATCGGCATTGCCTCGATGTCGGGCAAGTAGAAGAGATCGGCGAAGTCCCGCTCTTCCCGGCCGGAGAACTTCACGCCCACCGACGAGACGAGGACCAGCTTGGCAAGCCGCGCGTGATTGCGCACGCACATTTCGATCGCAATCCAGCCGCCGAAGGACGCGCCGACGAGAAGCACGTTGTCGAGCTTCAGCTCGTCGAGAAGATCGAGATAGAGGTAGGCCAGATCGTCGACCGACCGGAGGCCAGCCGCGCCGGAAGCCGTGCCGTAGCCTGGATGGCGCGGCGCAATCACCCTCCACTTCTTTGCGAGTGCGTCGAGGTGAGGTCTTACCTGCTCGAAATACTGTTCGGCATGCAGGTAGAGAAGCGGAGGCCCCGAGCCTGCGACAAGGGTCTCAACGGGGAAGCCCTTGATAGCGAGTGTTTCCATTTGCTTCGACTGTCCTGTGCAGGGCCCTGATTACTTGCCCTGGAACGTGCCACGAGCGAAGGACGTGACGCACGCACCTGCGCCCCTTTGGCCCCGCTGGCCGAAATTGCAGGCGCCTTCAAGTGGATCCATGTGGTGAGGATCAAAGCCGCGACGTAGAGCCGGGCACGGAATCCTGGCCTTCAGCGCGCGAACATGCTCGCCTTCGCCGAAATAACGCACAACGCGACTGTCCGGAATGTCGGCTTTCGTCAGTAGGGACGGTCGCCACGCACCAGCATCCGATACAGGCGGCGATGCTGGCTGTGATCGTAGTCGAACCCGGCTTTGTGCAGCGAGGCACGGTCATCGATAATCAGCAGATCGCCCTTCTGGTACTCGTGCGTATAGCAAAATTGCGGCTGCGTGATCTTGTCGGTCAAATCCTGCAGAAAATCCTGGGTGTCTTCGGGTGACATGCCGGTGACCGTCTCGGTCTTGGCCTTGTGGAACCACGCAGCCTTGGTGCCGGTCTCCGGATGGGTGCGGACCAAAGGATGTACCGTCGGCGGCTTCGTGGTCTCGAGCTGGGCCTTCACGATATCCGGATTGCCTGTCTTCATCCGTGCACTGCTGATCAGCGTATTCTCGGTCTTCGCATCGGAGATCCTCAGTTTCACGTCCTCTGGAAGCGCTTCGTACCCGGCACGCGAGTTGCACACCGACGTCCCACCGCCCGTATCCGGCACTGCCACCGCATACAGCATGGTGAACTTGGGCGGCAATTCCTGGTTGGTGTGGTCGGTGTGCCAGGTAGCATTGCCTCCGACTTTTGCCGGCTGCCCCTTGCTGTCCAAGTGACGGTTGTCGAGCACACTGATCAACGGAAAGCCGTCGACCAGATAGCGCCGGTTCTGATCCTCCATCAGCTCGCCGAACATTTCTCCAGCCGCCTGCAACTGGCCCGGGGTGAGATGCTCTTGCCCACGAATCACGAGGACGACGTTTTCGACGGCAGCATCATAGAGCTTCTTCCGAGTCGCGTGATCGATGGGGTGCGCAAGGTCGACACCGGTGACGATGGCACCGATGTGCTCCTTGACCTTCTCGATCTTCATGGCCTGGGTGGGAGACCTCGAGGCGGCAACGCTCATGATCTGGCTCCTCAATTCTCGACCCACGGTCTGTGACGGGCGCGCGAGCAGCATTCCGGAAACTCGCTGATAGCATCGGCCGATTGTTCGCATCTATCAAGTATCGCCCGACAACTACGGTCGCAATCCAGGGGTGTGCCTAGCGCGTGTCGGACGTGGCGTTTGGCGGCCGAACGTTGATGTTTTTTCGAGATTGTGAGATGGTCGGGCGATCAGTCAGGGAAGAGCCCTGCCGATGCTTGCGCATCTGAATCGGAGACGAGTCGCAACGCTGCGCGACGAAGCCGAGACGATGATGCGTCGACACCGCGCTGGTCCGCCTTCCCGAAGCCGCATAGTCAGCGAAACCCGCGTCGCCCTTCCTCACTCGCCCCATGCTGCCGGTTGGTTAGAAGACCAGGAGTACCCCCTGTCATGCCGACGATCACCTACATCGAGCACGGCGGCCGCGAGCATCGGATTGAAGTGCCGGTCGGACGCTCGGTCATGCGCGGGGCCGTCGACAACAACATTCCCGGCATCGACGCCGACTGCGGCGGTGAATGCGCCTGCGCGACCTGTCATGTTTATGTCGACGCAACCTGGCTCGACGCGATCGGCACTCCAGTGCCAGGTTCGCAGGAAGCCAGCATGTTGAGCTTTGCCGCCCTCGCCCGGCCCGACTCGCGATTGGCATGCCAGATCACGGTGAACGAGTCGCTCGACGGATTGGTCGTGCGCTTGCCGGAGGGCCAACACTAGAACGGCACGAACGGGAGCAGATCGATGAACGACGTTGCAGTCCTGACCAAAGCCGACAGTATGGCGCTCGACGACATGGACGTCAGCGATCCCAAACTCTACCAGAATGACACCTGGTACCCGTATTTCGCGCGTCTTCGGCGCGAGGCCCCGGTGCACTACTGCCGGCAGAGCCTCTACGGTCCCTATTGGTCGGTGACCAAGTACAAGGACATCATGCAGGTCGAGGTCAACCACCACGTCTATTCGTCAGCCTCGGAACTTGGCGGCATCGCGGTCGAAGACCAGCCGAAGGATCTGGACCGGCCGAGCTTTATCCGCATGGATCCGCCGAAGCACGACGAACAGCGCATGGTGGTGAGCCCGGTCGTCGCCCCAGTCAATCTCGCCAACATGGAAGGGCTGATCCGCGAGCGTACCGCGCGCGTGCTCGAGGGGCTCCCGCGCGGCGAGGTTTTCGACTGGGTCGACCTCGTGTCGATCGAGCTGACGACGATGATGCTGGCGACCTTGTTCGACTATCCGTGGGAGGACCGGCGCCAGCTCACCTATTGGTCCGATGTCGCGATCGCGAATGTCCGCTCGCCCGAAGCGCCGGTGCATTCGGAGGAGGAGAAGTTCGCCGAGCTCACCAACATGGCTCAGTCGCTCGGCAAGCTGTTCCACGAGCGTGCGCAACAGCCGCCCAAATTCGACCTGCTGTCGATGCTGGCGCACGGCGAAGCGACCCGCAACATGCCGTTCCGGGAGTTCATGGGTACGCTGGCGTTGCTGATCGTTGGCGGCAACGACACGACCCGCAATTCGATGACCGGTGGGTTGATGGCGCTCAACGAGTTCCCCGGCGAATACCAGAAGCTGCGCGACGATCCCTCGCTGATCCCGAGCATGGTGTCGGAAGTCATCCGCTACGTGACCCCGGTCCTCCATATGCGGCGTACCGCCAAGGAGGACGCCGAGCTCGGCGGCAAGGCGATCAAGAAGGGCGACAAGGTCGTGATGTGGTACGTGTCGGGCAACCGCGATCCGGAGGCGATCGAGAACCCGGACGATTTCATCATCGATCGGCCGCGGCCGCGCCAGCACCTGTCGTTCGGGTTCGGCATCCACCGCTGCGTCGGCAACCGCCTCGCCGAGCTGCAATTGCGCATCCTGTGGGAAGAGATCCTGCAGCGCTATCCGAAGATCGAGGTGATGGGGCCTGCGAAGCGCACCTATTCCAACTTCATTCACGGCATCCGGTCATTGCCGGTGCGCATTCCAGCGTAGGGCATTGCTATTCGTCATTCCCGCGTGGTCCGGGTAACATGGGCCATCGTGCCAAGGGAAGGAAGGACGATGCATAGACCTAGAAGCGCCGTCGGACTCAAGGAAGTTCCCGTGCATTGGGTCGACATCTGCCGTGTGATGCGAATCATGGGGCTGATGGACGATCTCGGCGAAGGCGAGTGCCAACGCATCGCCGACATGCTCGAGAAGCGCATTGCGGCTGGCACTGCAAAGAAGCTCAGCCGCGGAGTCTACACGGCCGTCTACCCGGATCAGGTGACGCCCCACCACGCGCCCTGACAGGCCGGGCCGTGCGCGGCACGGCGGCGATCGGCGCGGTCTCTGCTATGCCTTGCGGTCGGCGCCAGCTTTCTCGCTCCGGGCCACCGCCGTCGCCATGTTCCACCGAAGCGTCGCGACGTCACCCGCCCCAAGCTCCAGCGTTGCATGCGCGCCCTGGTGTTGAACGCAAAAGCGCTTTGCACGATCGGCGTCATTCATGACCAGCATCACCATCTGCGAATCAGGCGTCAGGCAGGCCACGTTGGGAAGCTGATCCACCTCGCCTGAATGGACCCGCACCGACCCCGGCCGGATGAACCTCGCCGAGTGCGCCATCAGATAGTAGCCGGGATTTCTCTTGATCGTGGTCCCAATGGTGACGCCGCCCAGGGCGCCCACGGCGCCGCTCGGCGTGTGCAAGGCGTACTCGGGATCGGAGGCGAGGTTCCACTCGAGCGCGGTACGACTCCAGTTTCTCAGGCTGCCGATGACGACATTCTTCGTATGCCAGCGCAGTGCGCCCATGAAACTGTCGTGGGAGGAAACCCATTGTTCGGTGAAGTACACCTTTTTCTCCGGGTAGTGCGCCCACACCTTGGACATCGCCTCCGCCGTTCCGTTGTACAAATGCCATGCGACGCCGCCGATATAGGCGCGCGCTCCCGCGTCGCCCAGCACCGCGAGCGGATACTCCGGTTCGTCGCAATTGTGATCCCAGCAGAGTATTTCCGTCTCGGGCGCGCCTTTGCGCAATTCCGGTCCAAGGTACCCCTTGATGAATTCCGCCTGTTCCGCGGCGGTCATCACCATGCTCGGCTCGTTTTTCGGATTGTGCGGCTCATTCTGCGGCGTCACCGCGCTGACATGAATGCCGAGCCCGCGCATCACCTCCACGTATTTCAGGAAGTATCGTGCATAGGCCGAATAGCATTCGGGCTTCAGCGATCCACCCACGAAGCTGCCGTTGCTCTTCATCCATGGCGGCGCCGTCCATGGCGAAGCGACGATCTTCAACGCCGGATTGATACGCAGTATCTGCTGCAGCACGGGAATCACTTCCGGGTCACAGACGGCAATGTTGAAGCGCGCCAGGTCAGGGTCCGCCGTTCCGGGCTCCAGGTCCCAATAGGTGAAATCCGTCCAGCCGAGATCGGAGGCGCCGATGCTCAGTCGCAGACAGCTCAACCCGACGGAAGCATCGGTTGTATCGAACAGTTCCTCCAGCAGATCCGCGCGGTCAGCCGCCGGGAGTCCCGCCAGCAGGTACGCGCTGCCGCCCGTCAGGGCGAACCCGAAGCCTTCGATCGGTTGAAAGGTCCGGCTCTCATCGACTTCGATCGTCGGAAGTGTCTCCCCTGGCGACGATCGGGAAAATGACACCGACTGCATGGGTTGCAGCAACGAATTGGCATCACGCGTAACCCAGCCCTCGATCATCCTTGGTCGTCCTGTTCTCGGCGGTCCGTCACGCGTGATGGGTGCTCTGCTGCGCTCGGATCAACTTCCCGAACCAATCAAAAGACGCTTTGGGCACACGCCGCTGGGTCGCGTAGTCGACGAAGACTATTCCGAAACGGCTCGCAAAGCCGGCACCCCATTCGAGATTGTCCAGAAGCGACCAGAGATAGTAGCCACGCACATCCGCGCCCGAAGCGACAGCTTCCTCAAGGGCCTTGAGATAGGTGGCAAGATAGGCAATGCGCCCGCCGTCGTTCACTCCACCCGCTTCATCCAGCGTCTCGTGTGCTCCGTAGCCATTCTCCGTGATGTAGATCGGAAGCTTGTAGCGCCGGTGCGCCGCGATTATTTCGTTGCGGAAGGCTTCCGGGTCGATACGCCAGCCCACGCCGGTCAAGGGGCCATCAACCGGCGCATCGGCCCAGGCAAAACCAAGCGGGCCCCGATCGGCACGCGCATAGATCGGGCAATAATGGTTCAGGCCGAACCAGTCGATCGGCTGTGCGATGCGCGCCATGTCGCCCGCCCGCGAGAATTCCAGAAGGCCTTCGGCCAGTTCGGGGGGATATTCGGCGAGGCATTGCGGATCGGCGTAGAGTCGGTTCCAGCAGGCGTCGAGAATTCCGGCCGCCACGGCATCCTCCGGCGCCGCGCTTATCGGAATGCAGACCTGCCGATTGTAGATGGCGCCAAGAAGAGCCCCCGGCGCCAACGCCCTCAATGTACGGACGGCTTCGCCATGCGCGAGATTCACGTGGTGAGCCGCCTGCAGGAAACTCCGCCGGTTGGCAATGCCGGGCGCATTCCAGCCCATGCCGTAGCCGAACAGCGTGCACACGTTGGGTTCGTTGAACGTAGCAAAATGCCGAACCCGGTCGCCATAGCGGCGCGCAACCAGGGCGGCATAGTCGGCGAACCAGAGAGCGATATCCCGATTCTGCCATCCACCGAGATCATCCAACGCCTGCGGCAGGTCCCAATGGTACAGGCACAACCAGGGCTCTATGCCGTTGCGCAGCAGTTCGTCGATCAGACGATCATAGAAATCGAGGCCGAGGCTATTGGCTTGGCCACGCCCTTGCGGCAACACGCGCGGCCAGGCCACCGAAAACCGGTAGACCTGCGCGCCGAGGCGCCGCATCAGCGCCACGTCTTCCCGGTAGCGATGGTAGTGGTCACATGCGACATCTCCGGTGTCGCCATTGGCAATACGGCCGGCCTGTCGGCCGAACAGATCCCAGATGCTCGGTCCTCGCCCATCCTCTGCCACGGCCCCCTCGATCTGGTAGGCCGCGGTGGAGACGCCCCACTTGAACGATGCCGGCAGCTTCAGGGCGGAGGGCGCGGGCGGACCCGGCACGGCGTCAACATCGGTCGCAACGGATCCCACAGCCCACTCCCCCCCTCAACTATGCGTCGCAACGCGCACTTTACCGAAGGCTACGCCGCGTCATTCTGCGTGACAACTACCCGCGCGCGATCTCTGGCTCTACGTGGAGCACGCGTTGGACAAATCCGTCGAACAATCCGGCTCGACCAACGGCCACGACCGTCGCCGATGGAAGTTCCGCTACCAGCAACTCGGCCATCTCGCGCTGGGCCGCTTCATCGAGCGCATTCGTAGCCTCCGCCAGAAAAATCCAGTCGGAGCGATGAAGCAGTATGCGGGCGAAACTCAGCCTTTGCTGTTGAGCCACGGAGAGCACCTGCTCCCAATTCTCCACCAAGCCCAGACGCCCTGCCCATTCGCCCAAGCCGACACGACGCAACGCCGAATTGATGTCGTCCGGTTGACATACGCCCAGTGTCAGCGGGTAGCAAACGACTTCGCCCAAGGCTCCCACGGGCAAATAAGGTCGGTCACTGGCGATGAAGATGTTCGCATTCGCCGGTAGTGTCACTCTTCCCGAGCCCCATGGCCAAAGTCCGGCGATGGCAAGAATGAGCTTGTGGCATACTTGCGTGTCGCCTTCGATCAGCACGTGTTCGCCACGGGCGATTTCTGCACTTATCTCGTGCATCAACGGCGCCGCATCGTGCTGCATCACGCGCACGCCGGCCAATTGCAGCAAATCGCCCTCACGCACCACCTCGATGCGGTTCTCGCCGAGTTTCTCCTCGAGCCCGCCCAGTGCATCCTGCAGGGCCATCACCCGTTCGACGGAGGCTCGCCACAGGGCGATGCCGGAAAGGTTGTCCACGGGAAACGACAGAGCGGCCGTCACTTGCGAGAACGCCTGCGCCATCTGCATCAGAGTGCCGAGCGAGATCAGCCCCATGATATAGCGCGGTGCCGCGACAAGAAGCGGAAACGGGTTTGCGAGCACGCTGTACGCCGTGGTGAACACAATGATGCGCACCAGACCATAGGTCTGGCCCTCCCAACCGCGCCTCACGCCACGCAGCAGCTCCTGCAGATGCGTTCGCTCGTCGGCATCGCCGCGAATCAAGGCGATACTTTCCGAGTATTCCCTGGCGCGCGCCAGGCCGAACCGGAAATTGGCTTCCACCGTCTGGCGCAGATTGGAGGCGCCGACCAGCGGCAGTCCTGCCCATAGAGCCAGGCTCGTGCCGATCGCCGAATAGGCAAAGGCGATGAAGACCATGAAGCCCGGTATGGGAATGACCGTCCCGCCGATCTCGACATGGACGACGCCGGAGAGCGTCCACAGCACGTCGACGAACGTCGCAAGGAGCAGAATGCAGTAGAACAGGGACTGGCCCAGATCGACAGCCGACTCCGTCGTCACACGGATATCTTCGGCGATCCGCCCGTCCGGATTGTCATGGTCGCCGGCGATCAGTCCGAGTTGATAATGTTTTCCCTGCGCCATCCAGACAGACAGCGTGGTTTTGGTTAGCCAGACGCGCCAGGCGAACTGCAGGCGGCGCCTGACGTAGAGCGACACGGCGAACACCGCGATGCTTGCCAGAAGCAGAAGTGCGAAAGTCACGATCTGCTCCAGGAACGCTTCGAGGTGGCGGGCCTCCAGCGCGTTGTAAAGCCGCGCCGACCAGGAATTCAGGCCAACCTGAACCGCAACTTGGGCAACCGTCAGGGCCGCTACCAATGCCAGACGGCCCCGATTTATCCATTTGTGCTCCGCCGACCAGAAGGGCAGGGCAAAAAGGATAAAACGCCAGAGAAAGCCGCAGTGCTCGCGAATCCCCCTTTGGGGACGGGTAGTATCGGCCGCCGTATCCCGCTCCATTGACTTGGCTCACTTTGCGCAAGTTTGCCCAAAGATGCCAGAGGGTCCGCAGCAGCGGACCGTTCGTCATGGGGTACAGAGGTATTTTCATGCGGCCCGGCCGTAGCGAAGTCACCGGTTCGGCCCCAACTCTCAACTGGCCCATACCGCCGAATGGAGACGATGATGGCCGAGCATGGCGAGAAGAGACCTCGGGAAACGTTGCTGGAGGATTTCAGGCAGCTGAGTGTCGGCGCGTGGATGGCCATTGCGGTCCTGATCGGCCTGTTGCTGATGGCAATTGTGGGTGTCTCCCTTTCGGGTACCGACGATCTGGCTGCCGGCGTATCCGGCCCAGGCACGGTCGCCATGATATTGGGCGTGCTGTTCACGATCGCGATTGGCGCCGGATTGATGGGACTCATCTTCTACAGCAGCCGCCGCGGCTATGACGACGCTCCCAAAGTGGAGTCGTCGGAGGTCGCACGCAAGGACTAGGTTCGACGCGCTGGCGCTCAGGCCACCTCCGGCACGGCACCCGATGCCCCATCAACCATGGGGCAGTCCGAAGAGTTGTCGCATACGCGCGACCAAGGCCGACAACGAAGGCGGGGTGCCCGTCCCGTCCGTGCCGGCCTGCCCGGACGTACCGAGCTTGGCGCGCCGCGTGAGGGTCAGGCTGATCTCTTCGGCAATGCCCGGCCGGTCGTGCATGAGCTTGGCCATAGCCGCTTGCCCCACCTCATAGGCGACCACGAAGGTAAGCGCCCGCACCGTGCCCATCTCGCCGGTCCCGGCAAACAAGCCCCCTTCGCCGAAATAGTCACCGGGCGCGAGGCGGCTCAGCTCGATCTCGGTGTCTGCTTCGTGACGAGAGACGACGGCTACGCCGGTGCGGATCACGATCAGCGAATTGAGCTTGCTGCCCTGCGCTGCCAACACCTCGCCCTTGCGCCAGGTCTTGCGCGTCATCGTGTCTGCCAAGGCTGCCTTCTCCTCTTCGGTGAGAGAGGCGAACAACGGAACGGCATCGACGAGCCGAAGCGCTGTCGCCCGTGGCGTCGGCGCAGCTGCGCCGGGGTGCTGCGGCTGACTGATGACAACGGACGCCGCCGCCTCCTTGGGCTGCGCCAGCACCAGGCCGGCCGCTCGCGTGTGGCGGTAGATGAGATCGAATACCTCGTGCTTGGCTGCGGCCGCCGTCGCGAAATCCTTGACGCGAAAGGACAGCTCCAGCTCCACTGCTTGCGCATCGAGCGACTTGATGTCCACCGACGGCGTCGGTGTGGCCATGATCGAGTTGCTGCTCAGCAGCACGGTGCGCATCAACTCCGAGATCGTCGACGGCGTCATGGTCGGCACCACGCGGACCCTGAGCTTCACTCCATGGCTGCGGTTGGGGCTGCTGAGATTGGTGAGCTGCGCCTTGGCCAGGCTGCTGTTGGGCAGCACCACAAGGTCGTTGGAAGCATTCAGAAGGTGCGTCGAGCGCCACGTGGTCTCAATGACCCGGCCCTCCGTTCCGTCGCTCAGCACGATCCAGTCGCCGACCTCGTAGACGCGGCTGACATTGAGCGCGATGCCCGAGAAGACATCGGCGAGCGTGCTCTGCAGCGCGAGGCCCAGGATGATGGCGAAAACCCCCGAGGTCGCGATCAACGTGCCGACCGGCGCATTGAACACATAGGCCACCACTGAAAGCGTGGCGCCGAGATAGATGACGGCGACGACGAGATCCTGGATGAGGCGTCCCTCGCGCGGCTGGCGTTCGAAGATGAGGAAGACGCGTGTAAAGCCGGTCAGCACCCAGGCGGCATTGATCCACCAGATGATCTTGGCCAGGGCGACGAAGGCGCGCTCGTAGGTCGGCGTGGTTTCGGGTGCGAGTTCGTAGGGAACGATGTCGTGGCGGTAAAGCAGCCACGTCAGGGCGGCGAAGAAGGCGAGCTGGAAAACCAGGCGCTGGGCGGGATAGCGGCGCAGCAGGATGCGGGTGACCAGGGCCCCGACGACCGCAAGCAGACCGGTCTGCACGAACGGATCACGCGCCAGCTCGCTGAAGGTCAGGTCTCCCACTATCTGCCCCCCGGCAGCCACACGGTCATACCCGCCTGCAACTCGGTGTCCGTGCTCGGCAACCAGGACGCCGCCCGTGCCGTCATGGCGCGATGCGCCCGTAGACTCGCGCGGCGATACCGGTGCGCGAGGCATTGGCCTGCGGCCGAACGAGGTACCACATCGTCAGCGCAAGGTTGCCGACAATGGTCGGCGCCACGACGATGGCGGCAGCCCGAGGCTGCCTTTTGTTTGCATCGACGGCGGCGCGTTTCCGGTTCATCGAGCCTCGCAAGCAGATCGTCGCTCTGCCCCGTATCATAGGCCGCCGGCACGGCCTCTTCGCCTGAACTTAGGTATGCCCCGCGCGCTGCTCAGGTCACGGTCTCTGAAAGAAATGGCAAGCCCCACATCTCCTCGTTGACCAGCTTGCCGGCGATCTGATCGGCGATGGCGGCGATGAGGCGGTGGCCCTTCTCGGTGCTCGCCGCGTCGGGATTGCCGATCACGCCCGACGTAGCCATGGCGCCGAGCGTACGCCAGCGATAGACACCGCCGCCGACAAGGTCCTTGACGTCAGGCGTGCGATTCGACTTGGCCAGCTTTATCCGGTCACGCGCGACAAGGTCGGGCCGCAGTGCCATCATCATGGACGTCTCGGCCTCGCAGGCGTGCTGCAGGCCTGTCTGGGTTTCGAGAATCGCCGCAATCGACTCGGCCGCCGCGTACCAATAGGTGAATTGCACGATCGGGATGCCGAACAGCGGCGTGAACTCGTCGGCGGCGACGCGCATCGCGTTCTCGTTGCCGCCATGGCCGTTCAACAGCACGACGCGCTTGAAGCCGTGGCGCACCAGCGACTGGCATATGCAGCGCAGCACGGCAAGGAAGGTTTCGGCATCGAGCGTGACCGTCCCGCCGAAGCTCATGTGATGCTCGGAAAGCCCGGTCCACAGCATCGGCAGAACGACCGCCGGGCGGCTTTTCGCGACGCGGCGCGCCGTCTCCAGCGCCACGGTCTCGCCCAGCATGCTGTCGACCTCTACCGGAAGGTGCGGCCCATGCTGCTCCAGTGACCCCACCGGCACGATCACGATGGCGTCCTGCCGCGCCCGTTCCCTCAGCTCGTCGGCTCGCAGTTTCCGCCACTCGATCTCCATGCCAATCCTCCCTGTGCCTACTGAAAACAAGTTTCAGGCAAACCTTTCCGTCGGACAAGTCAGTCGTGGCGACAGTCGGGACGCACGAGTCGTGCCGGCTGGAAAGCGAGCCCCCCTCATGTCATCGTTCGGCATCTGCAATGCGACTGCGCGACAGGAGTCGAAGCATGGCAAGAACAGTCGAGGTTGCGGTCGAGACACTGAGCGCGACCGCCTTCGAGCCGTTCGGCAGCATCATCGGCGGCGGGAGCGGACCGCCGGCGCTCGACTGGGGCACCCTGCAGACCTGGATGACGCCGTTCGATGTCGACGGCCCAACCCAGATGACGCTCTGCCGCTATCATCGCGAGCCGCTCGAATGGAGCCAGATGGAGCGCCATCTCGCGGTGACGCAGGCTTTCCTTCCGCTCGGCGGGATCGCCAGCGTCATGGTGGTCGCGCCGCCCAGCGACCTCGCCGACCGGACCGCCCTGCCGCCGCCTTCGAGCGTGCGGGCGTTCCACATGGACGGCAGCGCAGGCGTCGTGCTGCGGCGCGGCACGTGGCACGCGCTTCGTCGCTTTCCGGTAGGTGCACCGCTGATCGACATGGTCCTGCTGACCGGGCGGGACACCCAGGCCGAACTCGAGCGCCAGGCGCGCGACGGGTCCCTGCCGATGCTTACACATGAAGCCGATTACGCGGCGGTGCACGGAGTGACCTTTCGCGCCGTCGTGCCCTAGCCTGGGCAGCCGCCTCTGGTCCGGCGATTGCTTAACCCGGTTGCAGGTGCCAGCATTCCAAGGCTGCAACCAGGATACCGAAGCGCCGCTTCGCCCGACAGAAGGAGACAAACATGACCTTGCCAGGTTGGAGGCTGAAAGCCTTGGCAGTCGCGGCACTGGCCGCCATCTCGATGGCAGCCCCGCAGGTCGCACGCGCGCAGACGCTGGTGGTGGGCCAGGCTGGCGACACGCTCACGCTCGATCCGCACTCCTTCAACGGGATCGTCGAGGCGAGCCTGATGTCGAACCTGTTCGACCCGCTGATCGCCTTCGACAAGAACATGGAGATCGATACCAAGCTCAGCTTGATCGAAAGCTGGAAGAACCCGGCACCTGACCGTTGGGTATTCGAGATCCGCAAAGGAGTGAAGTTCCACAACGGCGCCGATCTCACCGCCGAGGACGTGGCCTATTCGATCGAGCGCATGCGCAACTGGAAGGCATTCGGCGCGATGACCGGCATCGCCTTCTACGTTAACAAGCTGATGAGCGCCAAAGCGACCGGGCCGTACACCGTCGAGGTCGAGACCTCGGGACCGTTCGGACCGATGATCCGCCATCTTCGCACCGTCTTCGTCGTCAACAAGGCCCATGTCGAGAAGGTGACCAAGGAAAAGGGCATCGAAGAGGTCGGCCGCCAGCCGATCGGCACCGGCGCCTTCAAGTTCGTCGAATGGGTGCCCGGCGACCACGTCACCCTGGAGCGCAACGCCGGCTGGTGGGGCGGCAAGGTCGGCGTCGAGAAGGTCATCTTCCGGCAGATCGCCAACAACGCCACCCGCACCGCAGCGCTGCTGTCGGGCGAGATCCACATCGCCACCGAACTCGCGCCGCATGACGTCACCCGCGTCAAGCAGAGCCCGGCCAACGAGGTCGTCGTCCTCGACGGCATGCGCACCGTCAACTACAAGTTCGATTCGGTGCGCGAGGAGACCCCGGGCATCACCGGCATCAAGAACCCGCTGCGCGATGTGCGCGTGCGCCAGGCCATCAACCACGCAATCGACTCGCAGGCCATCGCCAAGGTCGTGATGGCGGGCTACGGCACGCCGTCCGAGCAGATCGCCGGGCGCCAGCACTTCGGCTGGAGCCCCAACGTCAAGCGGCTGCCCTACGACCCGGAGAAGGCAAAGGCGCTGCTGGCCGAGGCAGGCTTCCCCAAGGGCTTCCCGCTGCGGGTCGATTCGACCAACAACCGGTATGTCAACGACGAGCAGGTTTGCCTGGCCGTGGCCCAGATGTTGACCAAGGTCGGCATCCAGGCGACGTGCCGCGCCCGCTCCAAGCAGATCGTCTTCAAGGAGTTCTACGACAAGACGATCCTGTGCTGCTCGATGTTCGTGTTCTCCTACGTGGTCCCGACAGCCGACATCGCCGGCAACATGGAGACGAACTTCCATACACCGACCGCCGACGGTCTCTACGGCGCCTCGAACGGAGGCGATCCGAAGACGCCGCAATACAGCAACCCGGCGGTCGACAAGCTGATCGAGGCGGCGGCGCAGGAGACCGACGCCGAGAAGCGCAAGCAGATCCTGCACAAGGCATCGGAGGCGATCATGGCCGACTATCCGATCGTGCCGCTGCACTACCAGAACGACATATACGGCATCTCCAAGAAGGTCGCGTGGAAGCCGCGCGACGACTATTACCTCACGATGTACGACGCGACCTGGAAATGAACGGCACGGCGGCCGCGGGACCAATGCCGCCCGCGGCTGCCGACCAGTTGCCATCGGCATCGCCGCATCCCGAATGACCGGCTTCCTCGTTCAACGCTTCTTGCAGACGCTGCTGGTGATCTGCGCCGTCTCGCTGGTCGTGTTCGTCATGAACTACTTTGGCGGCGATCCGGTCTACATGATGCTGCCGCCGCAGGCGTCGCAGGCCGACATCGACGCGATGCGCGCATCGATGGGCCTCGATCGACCGATGGCGGTGCAATACGGCCTTTATTTCGGCGGTCTGCTGCAGGGCCAGCTCGGCAACTCGTGGACCCAGGCCCGTCCGGTGCTGACCCTGATCCTCGAGCGCCTGCCGGCGACATTCGAGATCGCGATGGTCGGCATGCTCTTCGCGCTCCTGGTCGGCGTGCCGCTCGGCCTCTACGCGGCGATGAAGCCGCGTTCGCTCGGCGCCCGCTGGAGCATGGGGATCTCGATCCTCGGCATCTCGATCCCGCCCTTCTGGCTCGGCATCGTGTTGATCCTGGTCTTCGCGGTGACGCTGGGCTGGCTTCCCTCGTCGGGCCGGGGCGCCACCGTTCCCGTGCTGGGGGTGCCGATCAGCCTCCTGACGATGGACGGCCTCGCCCACCTGATCCTGCCCGGGCTGACCCTGGCGCTGTTCAACATGGGCCTCATCCTGCGCCTGCAATACGCCGCCATGCGCGAGGAATTGGCCACCGACTATGTCCGATACGCCCGTGCCCGCGGCGTGCCGATGCGCGCCATCGTGCTGCGCCATGCCTGGCCCAATACACTGATCCCGCTGGTCACCTTCTCCTCGCTGGTGTTCGCCCAGGCCATCGCCTTCGCGGTGATCACCGAGACGATTTTCGCCTGGCCCGGCATGGGCAAGCTGCTGATCGATGCGATCGGGCTGAACGACCGCCCGCTGGTCACGGGCTATCTGATCTTCATCGCGATCATGTTCTCGCTGATCAACCTCGCGACCGATCTCACCTACGCGCTGATCGATCCGCGCGTCCGCGTCGCATGACGCCGACGGCGGCCCCGGGACCCGGCGAGGCGGCTGACACCGGCGCAGCGCCGGAAAATGCGCTCTGGCGTTCGTTTCGCGCGACCCCTTCGGCGCAACTCGGCGCCGGCATCTTCGCCGCCTTCTGCCTGCTGGCACTGCTGGCGCCGCTGATCGCGCCGCAGAATCCCTACGATCTGTCCCAGCTCAACCTGATGGATGCTTTCAAGCCGCCGGCGTTCCTCACGGGCGGCATGGCGAGCCACCCACTCGGCACCGACGAGCAGGGCCGCGACCTGCTGTCGGCCATGCTCTACGGCGCCCGGGTGTCCCTGTTCGTGGGACTCGTCGGCGTGGCGCTCGCCGCCGGGCTCGGCACGCTCCTCGGCATGATCGCCGGCAATGCAGGCGGCCTGCTCGATTCGGTGATCATGCGCATCGGCGATGTGGAACTCAGCCTGCCCTCGATCCTGATCGCGCTGTTCATCATGTATTTCTCCGAACCGGGCATCGGCAATATCATCATCGCCATCGTCGCGGTCGAGTGGGTGCTCTATGCGCGCACCGCCCGCGCCAGCACGATCAGCGAGCGCGAGAAGGGCTATGTCGAGGCAGCGCGGTCGATCGGCGTCAGCCCGTTGAACATCGTGCTGCGCCATCTCCTGCCCAACATCCTGGCGCCCATCGTGGTGATCGCCAACGTACGCTTCGCCTGGGTGATCATCCTCGAGGCGAGCCTGTCGTTCCTCGGGGCCGGCGTGCCGGCGGAGCAGCCCTCGCTGGGGCGCCTGATCCTGAACGGCTACCAGATGCTGTTCTCGGGCTACTGGTGGATCTCGGTGCTGCCGGGCGCGGCGCTGGTTCTGCTGGTGCTCGGCGTCAATCTGCTCGGCGATTGGCTCCGCGAAGCGCTCAATCCCAAGCTCGCGACGTGACCCAGCCGCTGCTCTCGGTCGCGGACCTGACCGTCCACTACGCCGGCCGCAGCGGCGGGCGCGACCAGGCGCTGGTCGCCGTCGACGGCGCGAGCTTTGATCTGGCGCCCGGTGAAATCATCGGACTGGTCGGCGAATCGGGCGCCGGCAAGTCGACCGTCGCGTACGCGCTGATGCGGCTGATCGATCCACCGGGGCGGATCGTGAAGGGCAGCGCGATGTTCGAGGGGCGCGACCTGCTCGCGCTGAACGAGGCCGAGATGCGCCGGGTGCGCGGCAACCGCATCTGCATGGTGTTCCAGGACCCGATGGCGACGCTGAACCCCCTGATGCGGATCGGCGACCATATTGCCGAGGGTTTGATGGTGCATCGGGGCCACGGTCGGAACGTCGCGCGCCAGCGCGCCATCGCCGCCCTGACGGAGGTCGGCATCCCCGCTGCCGAACGCCGCGCCCGCGACTATCCGCACGAGATGTCGGGCGGGATGCAGCAACGCGCCGTGATCGCCGCGGCGCTGGCGATGGAGCCGGCGCTGCTGATCGCCGACGAGCCGACCACGGCGCTCGACGCCACCATCCAGTCGCAGATCATCGACCTGCTGATCGACCTGACGCGCCGGCACGGCACCTCGCTGCTCCTCGTCACCCACAACATCGCGCTGATCGCCGAGATCGCCGACCAGGTCGCCGTGATGTATGGCGGCACCATGGTCGAGATCGGTCCCAAGGCCCAGGTGCTCGACGCGCCGCGTCATCCCTATACGGCCGCGCTGGTCGATTCGATCCCGCGCCTCGACGAGCCGGACCGCCCGCTGAACCCGATACCCGGCATGATGCCGGGCCTCGCGCACCTGCCCGAAGGCTGCCCGTTCCATCCGCGCTGTACGCGCGCGCGCCTGCCCGATTGCCTGGCACGGCCCCCGCTGGTCGAAGTCGCACCGCGCCACAGGGTCGCCTGCCACTTCGCACTGAAGCCGCCGGCATGACCGCGGTCCCGATCATCGACGTGCGCGGCGTCACGAAGCGGTTCCCGCTGCGGCGCGGCGTCGTCGAACGGCTGCGCGGCGGCCGCCCGCTTGCGGTCCACGCGCTGCGCGAGGTCGACTTCTCTGTGCGCCGCGGCGAGACGTTCGCCCTGGTCGGCGAGAGCGGTTGTGGCAAGTCGACGCTTGCACGGATCGTGATGGGGCTGATCCCGCCGAGCGGCGGCTCGGTGGCGTTCGATGGCCAACCGGTCGAGGGCCTGTCGCGGGCCGATACGCTGCGCTTCCGCCGACGCATCCAGATGGTTTTCCAGAATCCCTTCGGGTCGCTCAATCCGCGCATGCGTGTGGGCCGGATCGTCGGCGAACCACTGCACGTCCATCGCGCCGGACTTGGCCTCGGACCCGGCGGACTGCGGGCCCGCGTAGCCGAAGTGCTGCGCGATTGCGGGCTCGATCCGACGACCGCCGAACGCTTTCCGCACCAGTTCTCGGGCGGCCAGCGCCAGCGTATCGCCATTGCCCGCGCGCTCGCGGTCGAGCCGGAATGCCTCGTCCTCGACGAGCCGGTCTCTGCGCTCGACGTGTCGATCCAGGCCCAGATCGTCAACCTGCTGACCGAACAGCAGCGCCAGCACGGCCTCACCTATCTGTTCATCTCGCACGACCTGTCGCTGGTGCGTTGCTTCGCCGACCGGGTCGCCGTCATGTATTTCGGACGCATCTGCGAACTCGGGCCGGTGGGCTCGGTGCTCGACCGGCCGCACCATCACTACACGAGTGGCCTGCTGCGGGCCGTCCCGGACATCAAGGCACGCAGCAAGCGGCCGGCAGTGGTCGGCGGCGAGCTGCCCAATCCGGTCCACCCGCCTGCGGGGTGCGCCTTCCATACCCGCTGCCCGGCCGCGACTTCGCGTTGCCGCAGCGAAGTGCCGCCGCTCACTGCAGCGCCGGACGGACGCCTGGTCGCCTGCCACCATCCGCTGCGATCGTAGCCGGCACCCTCGCCTCGAACCGTTGCTGGTGTCACTTCCGACAGCCCGGTTCGCACCTGCACGAGGCTCCTGTCGGCCGCGTTGAGCTGCGCCATCATTGTGCATCCGACCGTTGTGCTGCATCCTCGTCAGGCAACAACTCGGACGAGGGATGGATGACAGGGCGAGCACATATGGAAAAGACGATAAGGTCGCTCTACGAGGCCCGGGTACAGGGGGATCTCGATGGGACGATGAAGGACCTGGCCGAGGATGCCGTGTTTTCATTCAACGGACGAGGCACCGGCGTGCAGGCAATGAGCCAGGACTGCTGCGGGGAGCCGGCGGTTCGGAAGATGGTCGAGCAACTGATCAGCGACTGGCGTTTCGACGATTGGAAGGAGCGCGCCCTTCTTGTGGATGGGAATAAATCGGCGTTGCATTGGACGGCGCGTGTCACGTTCGTCCCAACCGGCAAATCTGCAACGATGGAGGTCGTGGACGTGATCACGTTTCGCGACGGCAAGATTGTCGAATTCCGACAGTCGACCGATACGGTCATGTTGCTGTCGATGACGTCATAGGCGGGGACGCGATCAAGTCGGTGCCGCGGTCGGCCGCGAACGTTCGGGTTGGGCCGAAGAGCGACGCAATCGACACCTCGAAGCAGACGTCGAGATCGGCGATGATCGATCCGCGCCGCCAACAAGACACTGGTTGGCCCGACGCTTTGAGTCGTTGAAATCGGCAAAGCGTGAATTGTAGGCGCGAGTGGCGTAGCGAGGTGAATCTTGATTGTGCTTTATTCCTATCCTCAACTCTCCGGTGTCGCCGACAACAACGGCTACGGGCTCAAAGTATTTGCGTTCCTCAGATTGGCCGGCATGGACTTTACGCACGAGCACATCTTCGATGCTTCTGCCGCACCGCGCGGTCAGCTGCCCTACATTGTCGATGACGGGGAGGAGATCGGCGACAGTGATACGATCATCGCTCATCTTGTCGATAAGTATCGTCTTGGAATCGATGATGGACTGAGTCCGACGCAGCGCGACACCAATCATATGGTCCTGCGCATGCTCGACGACCTCTACTGGGTGATGTCCTACTCGCGCTGGAAGGACGACAGGTATTGGCCACTTTTCTTTGAGATGCTGCGCCGGGAGCATCCAAGCCTGGACGAAGCTGGGCTACGCAAGGCGCAAGAGTTCAACTTCCAGCGATACTACTGTCAGGGCATCGGCCGCTATTCGCCGAATGCGGCGTACGCGCGGGGACTCGCGGATCTGCGAGTGTTGGCGAACCTCGTCTCGCGAACCGAGTATGTCCACGGGAAAAGGCCTACCACCATCGATGCCGCCATCTATGGCTTCACTGCCAACATCTACTTCCTCGAGATCGATACGCCTCTCAAAGAGTTCGTCATGGCAGCCCCTGCCCTTGTCCGCCATTGCACTGCCATCCATGCCGCAATCGGTCGAGTTCCACCGAAGTGACGACGCGGGCGGCCGCCGTCTCTCGTCTGTGACCCTGTAGCATGATGGGTCCAGCTGGAATCA
>CADECW010000079.1:31520-34244 GCA_902825855.1 uncultured Rhodospirillales bacterium
GACCCGCTCGGAGGGGAAGTTCATGCATTCAAGGTTCTTCCAGGTTGCGCTCACCACGCTCTTCTCGTTCGGCCTAGTCGGCGGCGCTGCGGCCCATTCCATCTGGGTGGAGCGCGAAGGCGACGGCGCCCGCATCTACTTTGGCGAGTTCGAGGAGAATCTCCGTGAGGGGTCCCCCGGCCTGCTCGATCGCCTGAAGCCGGAGGCCAAGGTCGCGGGCAGCGAAAAGCCGCTGAAGCTCGACAAGCAGGCCACGTTCTTCGCCGTCGGGGCTCAACTCGGGAAGGACGACAGCATCGTTGTCGAGAACGTCGCCATCACCGAGCGTCGCGGCGACAAGCCCACCAAGGTCCTGACCCGGCTCGGCGCGCGCCATGTCGTCGACTACAAGGAGCTGGCGCCCCTGAACACCCTCGACATTTTGCCCGCCGGCAATCCCGGCCTGTTCAAGGTCTTCTATCAGGGCAAGCCGCTCGCCAAGGCCAAAGCGGAGCTGATCGCCGAGTCCGGCTGGAAACGCGAGTTCAAGACCGACGAGGAGGGCGTGTTCAAAGCGACACTGCCGTGGCGCGGCGGCTACGTCATCGAGGTCACGCATACCGATGCCACACCGGGCAAGCTTGGCGAGGAGGCCTACGATTCCGCCCGCTCGGCCAGCACGCTCTTCGTGCACGTCGCTGACGGAATGCAAGGCCCACCACAACCGCCGGTGACGACGCCCAAGCGCTAGCGAGGTGCGACCGAAGTGCAGGAGGCAGTACTGCGGCGCTCGACGTTTGAACCGAGACGTGCACATGGTTAGAGTCCGACAACACATGCTTTGGAGAGCGACATGAACAAGCTCGGAGCAGCTTTGGTCGTATTGGGAACTCTTGCTGCCGCCGCTTGCGAGACGCCACAACAGAGGATCGCCAACAAGGAAGACATGCTGACGGCCGCCGGCTTCAAGTTCCTGCCGGCCAATACGCCGACACGACAGGCGGCGTTGAAGCAACTGCCGCCAAACAAGTTTTCGCGTCAGATCCGTGACGGTCGCGTTTTCTACGTCTACCCCGATCCGTCGGTCTGCGCCTGCCTGTACGTCGGCGACCAGACGGCATACGGCACCTATCGAGCGAACGTTTTCCAGAAGAACCTCGCCGACGAGCGGGCTATGACCGCCAACGAAATGTCTATGTATTCGTGGGATTGGGGTCCGTGGGGCGGTTATCCGATGGGCTGGTACTATTAGCGATGAGATGGAATCTTTCGCGGTTCCATCTCATCGCATTCCGACTTGGTCACAAGCAATCGCCTGGACCATCGCCTCGACCGCCGCGTTCTGTTTCAGCCCGCTCTCGCGCACCAGCGTACGCCACGTGTAGAAGCTGAGTGCCAGCTGCAGTACCGCGTGCCCTTTCTTGTTGAGCTTTTCACCCAGCACCTCGCGATACGCTGCCATATAGGGCCCGAATCGCAACTGGATCACCTCTCTCGTCAACGCGTGGTATTCGCTGTCGCGTAGCACGCATGCGGCGAGATCGGCGTTCTGGTCGTACCAGCCATAGATCGCACGGAGGCCAGCGCGCAGCCGCTCGTGATGATCCTTCATCGCGCGCCATGCTTCCGCGTCCGGCAGGGGCGCGCGCTCCAAGGTCAGCCCCGAACACGCGAGAAGCAGGCTCCGCTCATCCGGGAAATGGGCATAGAGGGTGTGCCTCTGAACGCCGGCTCGCTCGGCCACCATGCTGATGCTGGTGAGCGCCGGGCCCACGCTGCCGTGCAGATCCACGGCAGCCTGCACTATCCGCAGCCGGGTCTCCGCCTGCTGCTCGGCGCGACGCTTCAAGGTGTAGGTTCTTGCCATTTTCATTCCATTGCACATTATTGTGCATTCAATATTGACAGGCACAAAATTTCAATGCACAAGTATGTGCGATAGAAACGCCGGCCGCAACATCGGGCGGCCGAGATCTGGAGAAGGTTCATGGAAACCAGGATCGACGAGATCGCCAACGGCATCTTTCGGCTATCGACCTTCGTTGCGGAGATCGAACCGCCGGCAGGCTTCACCTTCAACCAGTTCCTCGTGCTTGGCGACGAACCGCTTCTGTTCCACACCGGGCCGCGGCGGATGTTTCCTCTCGTCCATTCGGCGCTCGGTCGCCTCATTCGACCCGACCGGTTGCGCTGGATCACTTTCGGCCACTATGAAGCTGACGAGTGTGGAGCAATGAACGAGTTGTTGGCCGTCGCGCCTCGGGCCGAGGTGGCGCATGGCCAGATCGCCTGTTCAGTCTCGCTGAACGACATGGCCGATCGCCCGCCTCGCATGCTGCAGGACAACGAGACGATCGATCTCGGCAAAGGCAAGCGGGTTCGCTACATCGACACGCCACACACGCCGCACGGATGGGAAGCCGGCATTCTGTACGAGGAGGCCACCGGGACGCTGCTGTGTGGCGACCTGTTCACCCAGCTCGGCAATGGCGCCGCGCTGACGGAGAGCGACATCGTCGGGCCAGCCATCGCGGCCGAGGACGTGTTCCACTATTCCAGCCTCAACCCTTGCATGGGCAGGACGATCCGAAAGCTGGCGGAACTCTCTCCGCGCACCCTGGCGCTCATGCATGGCCCCTCGTTTGCCGGCGATGGCGCGGCAGCTTTGGGTGCTCTGGCCGAAAGCTACGATCGACGCGTCGTCGATCACATGCCGTCTGCAGCCAGGCTGGCAGCCTAGGTTCG
>CADECW010000080.1:0-3439 GCA_902825855.1 uncultured Rhodospirillales bacterium
CGATCGATCGATTTGTGTCGGCTGAGGCCGGGCATCCGAGGGGCCAGTCACCGAGGCGTCACGAGGGCGCGGGCCGGTCAAGCGCGCGACGGCGACCGGGTGTCGTCGCGGATGGTCGACTTCGTCACGTCGATAGTCCTGTGTGCCGAGATCCTTGATCGGCTCGACGACGCACACCCAGGCCTCCGAGCCACAGCGCGAGCAGCTGAAACGCTTCGTTCGATAGTCCACGTCGAGTAGACCGGCCAGCCGCAGCTGCGCGTATCGCCGGCAGACGTCGCAACGTACCCACATCGGGCCGAACGTCTTCTGCAGGGCTCGGAAGGTGAATGGCCTGTGGGGCCACGGGCCGGTCATGAACAACCGTACCGTCGTCGCCTGGCAGGAGTCTCGTGCATGCATGCGCTGGCAAGGTGCGGCGCGCAGACGCGCAGCAATGCATGCAGCGGCGCAAGCAGCGAATTGCAATTGTCCTGTCGCTTTTTCGCCGCTAAGTCTTCGACCGCACAACCGTTCGTCGTCAGGAGCACCGCCAAACGCCAGTGAGGAGTCGACCCATGGCCAACATGCTCGATACCGCCAAGAGCTTCTTCGCCGCCTGCGAGACCGGCAAGGGCTGGGATGGTTGCAAGGCCTATTGCACGTCGGACGCCACGTTCTCCGCCGAGTCGAGCCCGCTCCTCGAGGTTAAGACGCTCGCCGGCTACGCCGACTGGATGAAGGGGATGTTCACGCCCTTTCCCGACGCCCGCTACGAATTGAAGTCGTTTGCCGCCGATCCCGAGCGCAACAACGTCTCGGCTTTCGCGGTCTTTCACGCCACCCACACCGGCCCCGGCGGGCCGGTGCCGCCCACCGGCAAGTCGCTCACGACCGACTATGTCTACGTCATGCAGTTCAAGGGCGACAAGATCAGCCACATGACCAAGATCTGGAACGACGGACTGGCCCTGAAGCAGGTGGGCTGGGCCTAGCGCGCCTGGCCGACAGGCGCTCGCGGTTCAGCAGTTCATGGAGGCCGGCAGATCACCTGCGGGGCGAGCGATGCTGCCCCCGGCGCGCAAAGCTCGTCTGCCGTTCTTTGCATTGTCCAGGCGCCCGCAACCTATACGCTGGCAGAAAGCAGGCGAGTTCACCTGTTTTAGACAGAACAGGGCCAGAGGGGCGCTCCGCCCGGCCAGGTCCGGGAGGAGACATCGATGCGCCTGACACGCCGCGCCGCGCTCGGCGGCCTTTTGGCAACGACACCTGCTTTGGCCCAAAGTCGCGACTGGCCCGACAGGCGGCTTCGGCTCGTCGTACCCAGCGCGGCTGGCGGCTATGAGGTCTATGCCCGCATTCTCGCCCCGCGGCTCGCCGAACTGCTTGGCCAGCCCGTGATCGTCGACAACAAGCCCGGCGCCAATGGCATCATCGGCATGCAGGAAGTCCAGCGCAGCCAGCCCGACGGCTATACCTTCATGTTTGCTCATGTCGGCGCCATTTCCATCGGCAGCAGCATCTATCCCAACATGCCGTTCGATCCGGTGGATGAGCTGGCCTCCATTTCGGTAGCCATCACCTCGCCGCTGGTCTGGGTGCTCAACCCGGCGCTGCCGATCCGGACGATGCCGGAATTCATCGCCCGGGTGCAGGCGGAGCCGGGCAACTGGCGCTATGGCCTGCCCGCTTCCGGCAGCATCCCGCACCTGGTCGTGGAAGATACCAAGATTCGCCACAAGCTCGATCTGCCCGCCGTGCCTTACCGCAGCACGCCGCAATCTCTCATGGCGGTGATCAGCGGCGAAGTGCCGGTCACGCTCGACAGCCTCGGCGCCAGTTCCGGGCACATCGCGGGCGGCAAGTTGCGTGCACTGGCCGTCACCTCTCGCGAGCGTTCGGAGCGCCTGCCTGAAGTGCCGACCATGCTCGAGCTCGGCCTCGATCCGCGCGAATGGGTGGCGTGGTACGCTTTCATGGCGCCCAAGGGAACGCCGGACGACATCGTCCAGAGGCTGAACACCGTGATCAACCAGGCGCTGCGCGAAGAGGCCATCGCCGCGCGCATCCGCGAACTGGGTGCATCACCACGCATCACGACGCCGGCCGAGACGCTGAGCTTCATCAGGGCGGAACGCGCCGATTTCGGCGCCATCGCGAAGGCCGGTAATATTCGCGTCGAGTAGCCCGTCACGAGACCACCCCCTGACGGGACGTTGGGCAGAAGGCAATCCTTTCCGCTGGGCCGCGTTCTGGGCTAACTTTTGGTTGTGGCCAGGCAAACCGGAGGGGGCATGCCTGCTGACGCCGCAGCATCTTCACCGGGCGTAACCGACCTTCAGCGGCGCATCGACGAGCTGAGTGCCGAGAACGCGCGTCTGCACGCCGAGCAGCGCGAGGCGCTGGAACAGCAGACCGCGACGGCCGAGGTGCTGCAGGTCATCAACGCGTCGCCGGGCGACCTTGCGCCGGTGTTCGAGGCTATTCTGGCCAAAGCGCACGCGCTTTGCCGGGTGACTCATGGCAGCCTGCAGCTCTACGACGGCGAGAAGTTTCGTGCCGTTGCGCTGCACGACGTACCGGAAGCGCTGGCGAAACGGCTTCTCGAAGGTTACGTCCCCGGCCCCAGCTTGCGGGGCTTGATCGACGGCGCAGACTTCCACCACACGCTCGACATCACCGCGCTCGACGACCCGATGGCCCGGGTGACGGCAGAGGGCGGGATCAGGACCCTGCTGAGGGTGCCCCTGCGCAAGGACGGCAGGCTGCTGGGCCAGATCGTTTCGTCCCGCAAGGAGGTGCGCCCGTTCACGGAAAAGGAGATCGCGCTTCTCCGGGGCTTTGCAACGCAGGCCGTGATCGCCATCGAGAACGCCCGCCTGCTGGACGAGATCCGCCGACGCACCGACGATCTGACACAGTCGCTCGAGTATCAGACCGCCACGAGCGACGTGCTGAAGGTGATCAGCCGGTCGACGTTCGACCTCCAGCCGGTTCTGGACACGTTGGTCGAAACCGCCGCGCGGCTGTGTGCGGCGGACACGGCCCATGTCGTCATCCGCGATGACCAGGCATACCGGCCTGCGGCGACCTTTGGTTACGAAGCCGACTTCGACGCATTCGTGCGCGGGCTTTCGTTCTCTCCGGGCCGCGACACGACCGTCGGGCGCGTATTGCTGGACGGGCAGACGGTCCACATCGAAGATGCTGCTACCGACCCTGAATACAGTAATCTCGAATCGGTTCGCAGGGGTGCTCACACCCAGCTTGGGGTGCCGCTGATACGTGAAAGCGAGCTCGTCGGCGTCATCGTGCTGGTTCGTCTCAGGGTGGAGCCGTTCAGCGAGCGGCAGATCGAGCTGGTTTCCACCTTTGCCGACCAGGCCGTGATCGCCATGGAGAACTCGCGCCTGCTCAATGCGCAGCGCGAGGCGCTGGAGCAGCAGCAAGCCACTTCGGA
>CADECW010000080.1:3539-34009 GCA_902825855.1 uncultured Rhodospirillales bacterium
CGCGCCTGCTCAATGCGCAGCGCGAGGCGCTGGAGCAGCAGCAAGCCACTTCGGAAGTTCTGCAAATCATCAATTCTTCGCTGGGTCAGGTCGAGCCCGTCTTCGATGCCTTGCTCGAGAAGGCGACGAGCTTCTGCGAGGCTGCGTTCGGCATTCTGTGGACCTACGACGGCGAGGATTACCATGCCGCCGCGTTTCGCGAGGTACCTCCGGCTTATGCCGAATACTTGCGAAATCCGCCTCCGTTTACCGCGGAAGACGTGATAGGCCGCATCTCGAAGGGCGAGTCCGTGGTCCACATAGCCGATGCGGCCGCTCGACTGCATCAGCACATTCCGTTGATGAGACATGCCGTCGAGCTGGGTGGCTTTCGAACGATCCTCGGCGTGGCGTTGCGCAAGGAAGGAACGCTGCTCGGTGCGATCACGATCTACCGTCAGGAGATCCGTCTGTTTTCCGACAAGCAAGTGTCCCTTTTGGAGAACTTCGCAGCGCAAGCGGTGATCGCGATGGAGAACGCTCGCCTGCTCGGCGAGCTCACACGGCGCGAGCAGGAGCTCGGCGTCACGTTCGACAACATGGGAGACGGCGTGGCGTTGTTCGACGCCGATCAGAGGCTCGCCGCGTGGAACCGGAACTTTCAGCGCATCATGGGCATCGACGAGGCATACCTGGCGGAACGCCCCGCCTATGCCGCCTATCTCAACAGGCTGGCCGAGCATGGCGAGTTCGGCACCGCGAATGTCGAAGCCGAACTTGCCGCCCGGCTCGAGGACACCGATCGCGAGCTTCGGCTCGAGCGCGTGCGGCCCGACGGCACGGTCATCGAGGCCCGGCGCAATGCCGTCCCGGGCGGCGGCTTCGTGCTGATCTACAGCGACATCACCGTGCGCAAGAAGGCCGAAGCCGAGATCGCGGCGGCACGCGATGCTGCCGAGGCGGCGCTGGAGCGACAGATCGCGACGGCGGACATCCTGCGGGTGATCGCCAGCTCGCCGTCGGACGTCCAGCCGGTGTTCGACGCCATCGCGGAAAGGTCGAATCGCCTGATCGGTGGGCTGTCGACCGCGGTCTACCGGCTGGCCGACGACGACGTGCTGCACCTGATGGCGCTCACTCCGGTCGACCCAGAGGCGGACGCAGCCCTGAAGGCACTGCATCCAAGGCCCCTGTCCACACCGCAGCTTCGGGATACGATCCGCGCCGGCAGGGTCCATCGCACGAGCGATACGGAGATCGAGCTTCGCGACAACCCCGCAGGCTTGGCGGTGGCGCGGTTGCGTGGCTTCCGAAGCCGGGTCCTGGTTCCCCTCGTTCAGGACGGCGAAACGATCGGCCTCATTGGTGTAACGCGCGCCGAACCCGGCTTGGTCGCCGACGAGCATGTCGAACTGCTGAAGACGTTCGCCGACCAGGCGGTGATCGCCATCAGGAACGCACGTCTGTTCAACGAATTGCGCGAAGCATTGGAACAGCAGACCGCTACCGCCGACATCCTGCGCGTGATCTCGCAGTCGCCGACGGATGTCAGTCCGGTGCTGGCCGCAGTGGCCAGGGCGGCCTTGCAGTTCTGCGACGCACGCGACGCGCTGGTTCTTCTGCGCGACGGCGACAACTGGTTCGCCGCGGCGCATGAGGGCCCGATCGCGGCCCTCGTCGGAACCAGGCCGCTTACCCGTCATACGGCGCCCGGCCGGGCGATGCTCGATGGCGAGGTCGTGCAGATCCGTGATGTTCAGTCGGACGAAGGCGAGGAATTCCCCGAGGCGCGGGAAATCGGTGCGAGGCATGGCTTCCGGTCGGCGCTGGCGGCGCCCCTGATGCGGGACGATGTGGCGATCGGCGCCCTTTCCCTGAGGCGGGCCGAACCCGGCGCGTTCACGCCGAACCAGGTCGAGCTGCTCAAGAGCTTCGCCGCCCAGGCGGTGATCGCCATAGAGAACGTGCGATTGTTTACCGAGTTGCGGGAAGCGCTGGACCAGCAGACGGCTACCGCCGAGATCCTGCGCGTGATCTCCCAGTCCCCGAACGACGTCGGTCCGGTGCTGACCGCAGTGACGAAGGCCGCGCTCAAGTTCTGCGGGGCGCGAGACGTCATAGTCGCATTGCGCGACGGGGACAGCTGGTTCACCGCCGCGCATGAAGGTCCCATCGAGACGCCATCCGGAGCGAGCCATCGACTCACCCGAGGTACGGCGCCCGGTCGGGCAATATTGGATGCCAGGGTCGTAGAGATCGAAGACTATCAGGCGACCCATCCGGACGAATTCCCGGAGGGGCGCGAAATCAGTGCAAGATACGGCTTTCGCTCCGTAGTGGCGGCGCCTCTGCTGCGGGACGATGTGGCGATCGGCGCGATTTCACTGAGAAGGTCCGAACCGGGCGCATATACGCCGAACCAGATAGACCTGCTGAAGAGCTTCGCCGCCCAGGCGGTGATCGCGATCGAGAACGTTCGCCTGTTCACGGAGCTGCGTGATGCCCTCGAGCAGCAGACCGCTACGTCGGAAATATTGCGTGCGATCTCGCAGTCGCCGACCGACGTGCAGCCGGTCCTGAAGGCGGTGGTCGGCGCCGCCCGCCGCTTCTGCGGCGCCGACGACGCCATGGTCGTGCTCCGCGAGAAAGACGAGCAGCTCATGGCTACCCATGAAGGCTCGCTGCAGTCGCTCGTCGGCACCCGCTTTCCGCTCGACCGGAGTTCCACCACGGGCCGCGCCACTATCGACGGACAGACGTTCCATGTCCCCGATGTCGCTTCGCTCGATCCGGTGGAGCACGCCCTGACGATCGAGCTCGCGCGAAAGACGGGTGTTCGTGCCCTGCTGGCCGCGCCGATGCTTCGCGAGGGCCATGCCGTCGGCTGCGTCCTGCTCCGCCGACCAACACCGGGAGCGTTCACGCCGCGCCAGATCGAACTGCTCGAGGCATTCGCCGCCCAGGCGGTGATCGCCATCCAGAACGTCCGCCTGTTCACCGAGCTGCGCGATTCGCTGGAACGGTTGAAGGCGGCCCAGGCCAACCTGATCCAGGCCGAGAAGATGGCCTCGCTCGGCCAGCTCACCGCCGGAATCGCCCACGAGATCAAGAATCCGCTGAACTTCGTCAACAACTTCGCCGGCCTGTCGAGCGAGCTGCTCGACGAGCTGAAGCAGGCCGTCGAGGCGATGGTCGCCCAGCCGAACGACGACAGGCGCGCCGAGCTCCAGGATACGATGGCCCTGCTTGCGGCCAACCTGGCGAGGATCCTCGAGCATGGCCGTCGCGCCGACGGCATCGTCAAGAGCATGCTGGCCCATTCGCGCGGCGGCAGCGGCGATTGGCAGAGCAGCAACGTCAACGGCCTGGTCGAGGAGGCGCTCAACCTCGCCTATCACGGGGCGCGGGCGCAGGACCAGGGCTTCAACGTGGCGCTCGAGCGCGACTTCGATCCGGCTCTGGCGGCGATCGACGTCGTGCCGCAGGACGTCACGCGCGTGTTCCTCAACCTTTTCGCCAACGGCTTCTACGCCACCCGCAAGCGCCAGCGCGAACACGACGAGGGCGGTTACCAGCCGGCGCTCAAGGTCTCGACGCGCGACATCGGCGAGGCCGTGGAAATCCGCGTCCGCGACAACGGCATCGGCGTGTCGCCCGACGTGCGCGCCAGGCTCTTTCAGCCTTTCTTCACGACCAAACCGACGGGAGAGGGGACAGGCTTGGGTCTCTCGATCAGCTACGACATCGTCACGCAGCAGCACGGCGGTGCGATCGAGGTCGAAAGCGAGATCGGGCGGTTCACCGAATTCACGGTGCGGCTGCCGCGGGCCCGGCGTGTGGCGGCAGTGTCTGTGGGAGGGGTACGATGAGCGTCAGCATTCTGGTCGTCGATGACGAAGCCGATGTCGCCGAGCTGTTTCGCCAGCAGTTTCGGCGGGAAGTCCGGCAGGGCACCTATGTGCTGCATTTCGCCAGCTCCGGCGAAGCCGCTCTCGGCATGCTGGGTGAGGGCGTTCGGCCGCAGCTGATCGTCATCCTGTCGGACATCAACATGCCGGGGATGGACGGGCTGACGCTTCTTGGCGAGATCAAGCGGCGTTGGCCCGACCTCACGGTGATGATGGTGACGGCCTATGGCGACGAGGAGCGCCGTCGAATGGCCCATGACCACGGCGCGGCGGACTTCATCGCCAAGCCGGTCGATTTCGACAGCCTGAAGCAGCAGCTCGAACAGTTGTCGTCGGCGTAGGCTTGGCGTGGCTCCAGGTCCAAAACGGGGAGAGATGACATGCATCGTTATGTGGGGAGCGTGAGATGCGCTGGCTGATCCTGGGCGCCGGTGCGCTGGGCGGTTTCTACGGCGCCCGTCTGTTGCAGGCCGGCGCCGACGTCAGCTTCCTGGTCCGCCCGCGGCGCCAGCAGCAGCTCGCCGCGAACGGCCTCGTGGTCAAGACGCAGGACGGCGAGACCTTGCATCACAAGGTTCGCACGCTGCAGCAGGGCGAGGTCGACGGCCGTTACGACGTCGTGCTGCTTGCCTGCAAGGCGTACGACCTGCCGGGCGCAATGGCCGCAATCGAACCGGCGCTCGGCGATGACACCGCGATCCTGCCGCTGCTGAATGGCGTACGGCACATCGACATGCTGAAGGAACGCTTCGGCGCCAAGCACGTCCTCGGCGGCATGAGCGTCATCAATACCGCCCTGCTGCCTGACGGTACCATCCAGCAGAGCCAGGTGCGGGTCAAAATGAACTATCACGGCGAACTCGACGGCAAGGTCACCCCACGCTGCTCGGCGATCGTCCACGACCTGCGGCTGATCGACGAACAGGCCGTGCCCGACATCGCAGCACAGATGTGGGGCAAGCTCTTCGGCTTTGCCTGCAACGCTACCGTCACCACACTCACCCGCTCGCGCGCCGGTGTCATCGCGCGCTCGGCCGCGGGTGCCGGCTTCGTTTCCCTGGTGATCGGCGAAGTGGCGAGCGTCGTCGAGGCCGAAGCCGGTACCCCGGTGCCGGCACAGGTGGCCGACATCATCCGTGGCATGTTCGCTCAGCCGGACTCGACCTACGGCCCCTCCATCCTCGTCGATATGGAGGAGGGCAGGACGACCGAAGGGGAGCACACGATCGGTGACCTGGTCGATCGCGCCAACCGTCGTGGCATTCCCGTCCCGATCCTTACTGCCGGGCGTTGCAACCTCCAGGCCTATGAGCTCAGCCGGGCTGCAGGCGCGGCGCACAAACCTCATTGAGCCGAGCTTGCGCCCGGCGACAATTTTCAGCGCCGCCGGGCGCGGAGTGACAGGAACCGGGCGCGCGACCTAAGCTCCGCCCAACCCAAGCTCGGGCCGGGAGATCACGCTTGACCCAGACCGTCGAACTCAACGTCAACGGCGCGCGCAGCATCGTCACGGCAGACCCGGGTACGCCGCTCATCTACATCCTGCGCAACGACCTGAAGCTCAAAGGCACCCGGTTCGGCTGCGGCGCCGGCGTGTGCGGCTGCTGCACGGTGCTGCTGGACGGGCGAGGCATCCAGTCCTGCAACACCCCGCTATCGGCGGCGGAGGGCCGCGAGGTCACCACGATCGAGGGGCTGGGCGGCAAGGCGGCATCGCATCCGCTGCAGCAGGCCTTCGTCGACGAGCAGGCGGGCCAGTGCGGCTACTGCCTCACCGGCATCGTCATGGGCGCCGCGGCGCTGCTCGGCCGCAATCCGTCGCCGACCGAGGCAGAGATCCGTTCCGAGCTCGACATCCATCTGTGCCGCTGCGGCGCCTACGACCGCATCCTGCGCGCGATACGACGGGCGAGCGAGACGATGGGCAAGAGGGGCGGGCAAGAGGAGCGGGTGAGATGACGAACGCTTCGCTTCCCCCGGGCCTCGCCCGCAACAGCCGGCTCGACCGCTGGGTCGAGATCAGAACCGACGGCGTCGTCGAGGTGCGCACCGGCAAGGTCGAGATCGGCCAAGGTATCGTCTCCGCGCTGGCGCAGATCGCGGCGGAAGAGCTCGACGTCGACTACGCTCGCATCCGCATGATCCCGGCCGATACCGGCCGCAGCCCGAACGAGGGTGTCACCGCCGGCAGCCGGTCGACCATGGACGGCGGCGGTGCGCTGCGGCAGGCCTGCGCCGAGGTCCGCGACGCCTTCCTGCAGGCGGCGGCGCGGCGGCTCGACGCCGGCGTCGACGAGCTGTTCGTGCGCGACGGAACCATCCACCGCAAGGCGAGCAACGAGAGCGCGACCTATTGGGAGCTGAGCGGCGAGGTCGATCTCGCCCGCGACGCCGATGGCCGCGCGGCGCCGAAGCGCACCGATCAGCTGACGCTGGTCGGCAAGCCGCTGCCGCGGCTCGACCTGCCGGACAAGGTGGCGGGCGCCGGCGTCTACGTGCACGACATGGAGCTGCCGGGCATGCTGCACGGCCGGGTCGTGCGGCCGCCTTCCTACGGCGCGATGCTCGAGGCGTTCGACGGCAAGCGGATCGAGACGATGCCGGGCGTGCGGGCGGTGGTGCGCGACGGGCGTTTCCTCGGCGTCGTCGCCGTGCGCGAGGAGCAGGCCGTCGCCGCGGCGGCGGCGCTGGCGAAGGGCGCTGTCTGGCGCGAAGCGGCGGACCTGCCGGACGTCGATGCCATGCCCGCCTTCCTGCGTTCCCAGCCATCGAAGCCGAAGATCCTGAGCGAGAAGGGCGTGCCGCAGAAGACCGGCGCGCACGCCATGAGCGCCGTCTATTCGCGGCCGTTCATCGCCCACGCGTCGGTCGGGCCGGCATGCGCGGTGGCGCGGGTGCAGGCCGGCGCCATCGAGGTGTGGTGCCAGAGCCAGTCGATCCACCCGACGCGGATCGACATCGCGAAGACGCTCGGCGTGGCGCCCGACGCGATCACCGTTCGCCACGTGCAGGGCGCCGGATGCTACGGTCACAACGCGGCCGACGACGCGGCGCTCGACGCCGTGCTGCTCGCCCGCGCCGTCGAAGGACATCCCGTGCGGCTGCAATGGTCGCATGAGGACGAGCTCGCCTGGTCGCCGTTCGGGCCGGCGATGGTCGTCGCCATGAACGGCGCGGTCGACGCCGCCGGACGAATCGTCGACTGGCGCCACGAGCTCTGGAGCAATCCGCACATCGCGCGGCCCGGGCTGCAGGAGAGCCCGTCCCTGCTGGCGGCGTGGCACCTCGACCGACCTTTCGCCCAGCCGCCCGGCATCGACTCCTTGCCGGGAATCCAGCCGACCAGCGAACGCAATGCGGTGCCGATCTACGATTTCGCCAATCAGCGGGTCGTTCTGAACGCGCTGGACCGCTTGCCGGTGCGCACCGGTACCCTGCGGGCGATCGGCGGTTTTCTGAACACGTTCGCGATCGAGTGCTTCATGGACGAGCTGGCGCACGCCGCCGGCGTCGACCCCGTCGCGCTGCGCCTGCAGCACCTCGGCGACGAGCGGGCGATTGCCGTGATCGAGGCGGCGCGCGAGCGGTCGGCGCTCGCCTCGCGCTCCCGGCGCGACGGATCGCGCGGCATGGGGCTCGGCTTCGCGCGCTACAGCAACGAAGCCGCCTACGCCGCGGTGGTGGTCGAGGTCGAGGCCGGCGAGACGATCAGGGTGCTGCGCGCGGTCGCCGCGGTGGATTGCGGCCGCACGATCAACCCGGACGGTGTGAAAAATCAGGTCGAGGGCGGCATCGTACAGGCGGTGAGCTGGGTCCTGAAGGAGCAGGTGCGGTTCGACCGGACCCGCATCACCACGCGGACCTGGGACGACTATCCGGTCCTCCGTTTCAGCGAGGCGCCTCCGGTCGAGGTCTCCATCATTGACCGGCCGGACGAGCCTTCGCTCGGCGTCGGCGAGGCCGTGGCCGGGCCGGTCGCGGCGGCGATCGCCAACGCGGTGTTCGACGCGATCGGCGTGCGCGTGCGCGACCTGCCGTTCACGCGCGAGCGCATGCTGGCGGCGATCGACGACGCATGACCGAATGCCACGGCTTCCCCGCAACCGGGCCGAATGCTAGCGTTCGCGGACAACAAGGCAGAGGAGCCTTTACATGCCCGATGGCGCGGCTCTCCCGGTACTCGACCACGAACTGGCCGATGACGAGCTTCAGTGGATGAAGTCGGTCTATGCGGACTTCAGCGCGGCGCGCGCCGCGGCCGGTTCCGGGTTCAACCCCAAGGAAGCGCTGCGCGCCATCCTGGCCCGCGCCGAATATCGCCTGGCCGGCGCCGCGCCGGACCTCAGCGGGCCCGGCCCGTGGCGTCTCGGCAAGAACCGGCACGGCCGCGGCGTCGCGGCGGTTTTCCTGCCGAAGGTTGAGCTTCACACGCATATCGCCAGCCGCACCGATCAGTTCCCGATGTACGTCATGGGCGAGGCGGAAGGCTTTTCCATCGACGACAACGGCAAGCCGATGCTGGCGCCAGTCGTCGGCGGCAGCCATTTCCACAATCCGCCCGGCGCGCCGCATGCCTTCGTGCCCAAGGTCGGCGTGCCCAAGCCGGACAACTGGGAAATCGCCTTCATCGCCATCACGCCGCGCAACCTGCAGGAAGACACGCACCGCGTCTCGGACGAGGTCCGCGCCCTCTACAAGCAGGTCGTCGGCCAGGACGCGCCACTGGGCGTTTGACGCCCGGCCCGTCATCTCGAGCGAAGCCGCGCGAAGGGCGGCGCAGCCGAGAGACCCCGGTCGGGATGACGGGAGGCAAATTCACCGTCATCCCGAGCGAAGCCGCCCACAGGGCGGCGCAGTTCGAGGGACCTCTTCTTGTCGACGCAGCAACAGAGCAGGTCCCTCCACTCCCCCTCGCTGCGTTCGGCTCCGGTCGGGATGACGGGTGGGAAGGCGACGCAGCGACAGAGAAGGTCCCTTGTCGGGATGACGGCAAAATTCAACGCCATCGCGTTTGTCGATGCACCGCGGGTAGTGGAAGTTTGGCAAGCAAGGAAGTCGTAGGGCGGCGGGGGGCGCTGCTTCGCTGGTTCGTCTCGTCGGGAACGCTGGGTGTGCCGCAGGCGGCCGGTCCTATCGCGTTCTCGCTGGTGGCCCTGAGCTTGACCGGCGACACCAGCGGCGGCGCCGCCATGATGCTTGCGATGACGTTGGCCCAGGTGGCTGGCGCGATCCCGATTGCCCGGCTCGGCAACGGCCTGCCTTTGGCGACGTTCCTCAGGCTGCTGGTGGCCATGCGCACGCTCGCCCTGTTCGCGATCGCAGTCTGCGCAGCCAACGGCGTTCCGTTCACCTGGCTCATCGTGCTTGTGACGGTTGCAGGATCGGTCAACGGCGCCGCCTCGGGATACATGCGTGCCCTGCTCAATCACCTGGCGCCTGCTTCGCGGTGGCCGCGCGCCCTCGGTATCGCGGCAACGCTCAACGAGCTGACCTTCGTGATTGCTCCGGTGGCGGCTTCGGGGCTGGGGTCCGTCTCGCCGGCCTTTGCCGTCTTCGTGCTTGCGGCCGTAGGCGCCGTTCCGGCACTGCTGGTTCCGGATACGGGCTCGACCCACGTCGGTGGCGTGCACGGCGTCAAGGGTTCACTTCTCAGCCCTCCCATCCTTCTCTGGCTTGCGTGCGCCGCAGCGGGCGGCGCAGCGGTTGCGGCCATCGAGATCGGTGCCGTCGCGCTGGCCTTGAATTTCGCCTACGAACCGGCCCTCGCAGTCGTGTTCACCGTCCCGCTGTGCCTGGCCTCGGTCGCCGGCGGGCTATGGGTCAGCATGCGGAACCGCATGGCGACGCGAAAGACCGTGCTGGCCCAGCTCCTCGTCATGACGCTGGGGTCGGCTCTCGTGGCGGTGAATTCGTCGGTCGCGGCATCCGTCGTAGGAGCCATCCTGGTGGGGTCGGTCATAGCCCCCTTGGCGACGTATTACTCGCTCGTGCTCGACATCCTGGCGCCGCCACAGCGACGACCGGAAGTGTTCGCTCTGCTGCGCACCGCCAACGCAATTGGCGTCATCTGCGCAAGCGCAATGCTGACCGTCGTCTCCTTGCCCTTGGCGCTGTCTGCCGTCACCGGCCTCATGATCGTTGCTGTCGCGGCGGTCGCCATTGCGTCGGCCAGAGGCTGATCGTCGATCCGTGCCGGCGAGCGATGCTGGCCGCCACGCTTGCACCCCGCCGAGCGCCCAGGAACGCCCACGCATTCCCCGACGCCGCCTGTGACGTAGCCTCGCTCACCGGACGGGCAACGGCGCCTCGCGATCCGGTTGCAGCCCGGCGTCGGAGATCAACCTTGTGGCGGCAGGGATCAATGCACGCCGACGGAATCGATCCCAGTTAGGGCCCGTCTGAAACGCGACCCGAGCCGGAGGCGCTAGGCCACGGTCGGGTAGATTGGAGATGTCAATGTCAGTGAAGAGAATCGTCAGCGCGTTCGCGCTGGCGGCGATGCTTGGCGCCTGCGCCGGGCGAGACCCGGCGCCGGCCATGCCAGTGGCGATGCCGACCGACAACAGTCTGGACTGTCAGGCGCTGCATGCCGAGATCTCGGGCAACAACGCGAAGATCGCGTCGCTGCAGCAGGAGGAAAGCAGCAAGCGCGGTCAGAACATCGCCATGGGTATCGTCGGCGGCATCCTGTTCTGGCCTGCCCTGTTCGCCATGGATTTCAAGGACGCGGCCGGCACCGACCGCAAGGCCTACGAGGCCCGGCAGTCCTACCTCAACACGCTGTACGCCCAGAAGTCCTGCATGGTGACCCAGCCGCAGCCGGCGGCCGGCCCGAAGGACGCCAGGCGAGAGGGCTGAAGAGCCAGCAGTGATCGTATGACAGGTGCAGACGGCGGGCCTTCAGCCTGCCGTTTTTGTTGCGACCCCAGGCGTGCATTGACCTCGCCCGCCAAACCGTTGACCTTTACGCCGTGCTGGCGCGTCAAGCGGGGAGCAACGCATGCCGGTTCTGATGATCGAGGCCCGATGGGCGACCTACATCGCCGGCGACCTGCGGCGCGCCGGGCATGCGCTCGATGGACCGCTGACGGAGGTCGGCCTGTCGCGCGACGACGTCGCCAGCCCCGACGGCCGGATTCCCTATGCTGCCTACACGCGCCTGATCGAACGGGCGGCGCTGCTGCTGCGCGAGCCTGGCTACGGCCTGAAGCTCGGCAGTTCCCACGACGTGCGCGACAGCGGGCTGGTCGGCTTCATTGCGCTCAACTCTGCGACGCTGGGAGATGCCCTGGCGAACATAGAGCGCTACCTCAGCGTCACCAACGAAGGCCTCGACGTCGTGTTCGAGCCGCTGGGATCGGGCGGCGGCGCGCTGCGCTTCCGCGAGGCCGATGGCCCTCTGCGCGGTCTGCGGCACCACGCCGAGCAGGCGATGGGTCTGGTGGTGAAGGGGGCGCTCGAGCTGACGCAGCGGCGTGCGATCCCGCTTCGTGTCGAGTTCGCGCATGCCCAGCCCAACGAGCCCGTCGACTACGAGGCCATCGTGGGTTGTCCTGTCCGCTTCCAGGCCGAGTGGGACGCCGTCATCTACTCCGAGGAGACCCTGCGGCTGCCCGTGATCGGCGCCGACAACCGGCTTCTCCGCACGCTGGAGGCGGCGTGCAGCCGCATCGTCGGCCCGAAAGCGCGAAAGGAGGACCTCGTCCATTCGGTCCGGAAGTACGTGGTGGAACGGCTCACCAGGGGCGTGCCCGCTTTCGATGACGTCGCACGCCAATTCAACATGAGCATGAAGACGCTCGAACGCAGGCTGGGCGAGCGCGGCGCCGGCTATCGCAAGTTGGTGGACGGCGTGCGCAGCGACCTCGCGAAGCACTATCTCGCGAACACCGACCTGCGCCTTCAGCAGATCGCCTACGCGCTGGGCTATGCCGAGCCGGCTCCGCTGGTGCGGGCCGTCAAGCGGTGGACCGGCCAGACGCCGATGCAGTATCGACACAAACACAGGTAGATCGTGCCGAACCGGCCGCGCGGCGTCTGTCCAACCTGGGTCAAGACGCTGCGCAGTGCTCGCGCAGTGCCACGTGATGACGCGCGATTTGCAGGTCAGGCAGCTTGCGCCGTCGAAAATTCCCGCAGGCGGGAGCCCAGGCCAGGGGGACACGTTCCCACTCTCGGAAAGGAGCCGGCGGATTGTACAACTGCAGGTCACTGCCTTTGTTGAACGATCTCATGTAGAATCGAAAGAAAGGAAGGAGAGCTGCGGGCTGCATGGCATCAGTGCGCGCAAAAGTTAAGGCGGAACTGCTGGAATGGGGACGCGTGAGCGCCGGCTTCACGGTCGAGGACGCCGCCAAGAAGGCTGCCGTCGATCCTGCGCGTGTTGCGGCGTGGGAAGATCCGGCAGGCGATGATCGCCCGACGATGAACCAGCTGCGCACGCTCGCCAAAGCCTTCCGCCAGCCGCTGAGCGTCTTCTACCTTTCTCAGCCGCCGCGCGGCATGCCGGTCATGCACGATTTCCGGCGGCTACCGGGAGAAGTTGCGCAGGTCTACTCACCGGTGCTGCGCCTTGAGATCATGAGCGCCTACCGGCGCCGCACGGTCGCGCTCTCGCTGCTGGAAGAGCTGGGACAATCAGCGCCGAAATTCACGCACCGCGTATCGCTCGATGATGGCCCTGAACTGGCAGGTGGGATGGCCCGCGAGATTCTGGGCGTGAGCTACGAACAGGCAAAACAATGGCGGGATGAGCGCAAGGCCTACAACGGCTGGCGGCGCGCAATCGAGGCAACGGGAGTGCTGGTGTTCCAAGCCGTTGGCATCGGCGTTGGCGAAATGCGCGGCTTTTCCATCGCGGAAGACACGCTTCCTGTCATTGCGGTCAACAAGAAGGACCGAGTGCACGGGCGTACCTTCTCCTTGCTGCATGAATTCATCCATTTGCTTTTGCATGAATCGGGCCTCTGCGATTTCGATGAAGACGCCCTGCGCCCTCCCGCGGAAAACCGCATCGAGATATTCTGCAATCATGCCGCGGGCGCTGCCCTGGTACCGCGCGAACAGCTGCTGCGCGAGCCGATCGTCGTGGCAAGGGGCGAAGGCAGTCATCATCAATGGAGCGATCAGGAACTGAGCGCGCTCGGCCGCATCTACGGCGTGAGCCGCGAAGTCATGCTGCGCCGGCTGCTGATCTCCGGCCGCACGTCGCGGGACTACTACGGCAGGCGCCATGCCGCCTTCATGGACCAATACAGGCAAGAGGAAGGCGAGCGGGCTCCTCCCGAAAACTTCAAGCGCAACATGCCGCAGGAGGCGGTGAGCAACTACGGCGAGGCCTTCACGAGTCTCGTGGTCGACACCTACCACCAGGACCGCATCCCGCTCAGTGATGCGGCGCAGTATCTGGGTGTACGCGCAAAGCACTTGCCGCACGTCGAACGGCTCCTTCGCGATCAAGGGGCGGCGCCGCCTCTGTGAAATACGTCATCGATACGAGTGCGCTGATCGACTGGTGGGTCCGCTTCTATCCGCCCGAGAGCTTTCCGACACTGGTCACACACATGGAGGCGTTGATCGCCGGAGGTGATCTGCGGTCGAGCAGGGCTGTGCTCGATGAGCTGGAACGGCAGGATGATGAGCTTGCGAAGTGGGCGAAGGCTCGGCAGGGATTCTTCATCGAGGACGGCGAAGATGTTCAGGACCACGTCGCCTATCTCGTGAACAAGTACACCAATGAAGAAAAGCCGGAAAAGGGTATCAACGGCGCCGATCCTTTCGTGATTGGCCTTGCTCTCACAGCAGAGGTTCCGCCATTGACCGTCATCAGCGGGGAGAATCCCGGCAGCAAGGAAAATCCCAAAATGCCATGGGTATGCAAGGAAGAGGGCGTTCCCCACACCAACTTCCTCGGCCTAATCAAGGCGGAAGGCTGGAAGCTCTAGGCTCGCCGTTGCGGTGATGGCGGGCGATCCGAGGGGAGCCGATGGCTTGCGGTCGGCCCCGACGAACGGACATCTCCGCCACCTGTCGGCAATTCTCAATCGGGCGAGAAGGGGACATGAACGGCCGACCGTCGAGTGGCCGGTTCTTGAGATGGCGGCATAGCGCCTGTCCATTCGCTGCTGGGTTCGATGTTCGGACTTTTCGACCAAGAAATCCGGCGCTGCGATCATAACCTGCACACCGGAAATCCGACCCGGGTGGCACCTAGGGGCCCCCACCGGTCCCAATGTGGTCTACGTCGATTTCATCGCCGAGCGCATCGAACTCGTGCGTCTTCGGCAAGCTGAAGGGCGTGCCGCGCCAGGCCGCTTCCGTCGTTTGTGACAAAGCACACAGAGTGTGGAGTGCGCCACGTTAGAATGGAGGATCGCCACGGTTGCCGGCGACAGTCCTGGACGAGTACGCGCCCTTCACGGCCGGCCGATGCCGGAGCGAGAAGGCATCAACCGGAGGACGACATGCCCAGAATCAAACGATCCGATCATTCGTCCGCGACTTCACGTCGTCGCGATATGCCACTGAGCCCGGATGAATTGCTGGCGCTGGACAATGTCCTGCCCACTGGCAGTGTGCCAAAGTCGCTGGCCGAAGACTGTTCTGATCGGCGCATCTTCCTGTCGGAGAAGACCGGCTCGGGTGGATCTCGATTCTCCCGAATTGACAAAACATCTTCGATGCTCCGGCTTCCCCCCAAAGCTTTTCTGGGTCGCCCGGGAAACAGTTCGCAATTTCAGGTCGTGGACCTGGCAGGGAAGGACATCGAGCCAGCTCATCCTTTCAGGCCGAAGTGGTCCGGCTATCGTTATCACCCGAAGATGGCCAGCAACGTCATGAAGCCGAGCCTTCGCCGGACTGACGGTCGCCGCCTGCGCCCGCACACCGTCTATGACCCCGACAATCGTCAGTTCTTCGTACCCGACGGCTACCCGCAGCAGTGCATCGGTCGTCTGGAGGTCCTGGACAATCCACTCGACACGAGCAGGAAGCGAATTGGAACCGCAACGCTCGTAGGTTCGCGGACCATCATTGCATCCGCCCATCAGATGCCGAGAGACGGCCGGCCCGGGATGTGGGGGGCGCTGTTCGTGCCGGCCTACTTCAACGGAATCTCCATGGTCGGGATGTCGTCATGGTGTGAAGCCTATCGCGTCGGCACCACCGTGCAGGCGGACGATACGCAGGCTTTCGACCTGGCAGTCATGAAACTGTACGACCCTCTGGGCGACGCGCTCGGCTGGTTCGGCGCCCGCGGCTATGATTCGGATTGGGAAGACGAGGCGCGATGGACTCTCGTCGGCTACCCCGGCCAAGCGATGTCGTTCAATTCGAATGCCCAATGGCCGACCATCGAGAATGGCGTTCGCGTAATCGATGATGATCCCGATGGCAGCTTCGCCGAGATCGAACATATGGGGGACGCCAGCGACGGAAACTCGGGCGGCCCGCTGTTCGGTACCTGGCCGAATGGCCCCTATATCATTGGCGTACACTCTGGATCCGAATACAGGACCATCTGGACGCCGTTCGGCGACATCGTTGCCGAAAACAACAATGTGGCCGCCGGCGGTAACGGCATGGTCGACATGATCAGAAAGGCACGTTCCGATTGGCCGTGAAAGATGAAGGGAATGCGCGAGGCAGAGGCGCCGCAGGATTGGTGGCAGGAAGCTGGAGGCAACGATGGCGTCGACCCGGATCGGCAAGCAGGCGGTCGTGATCGGTGCGGGCATCGGCGGGCTCGGCGCCGCGGGAGCGCTTGCCGACCGCTTCGATAAGGTCGTCGTCCTGGAGCGGGACACCCTGCCCGCGGAGCCGGCCTATCGCGCGGGAACGCCGCAGGCGCGGCACGTGCATGTGCTGTTGCTCAGCGGCCAGCGGGCGCTCGCCGAGCTGTTCCCGGGATTCGAGCAGGAGCTCGCGCGGGCGGGAGCGGTGCCGCTCCGGGCCGGTCTCGACATTCGCACGGAGCGCCCGGGCTACGATCCCTTCCCGCAACGCGACCTCGGCTGGTCCAGTTACGCCGTCTCGCGGCCGACGCTCGAGCACATCGTGCGACGACGGGTGGAAAGCCTGCCGAACGCCACGTTGCGCCAGCGCTGCCGGGCGTTGGAGGTCGTTGCGACGCCGGACGGAGAGACGGTCACCGGCGTGCGCTGCGAGAACGGCGACGGCGCAAGCGAGACGATTGCGGCGGATCTCGTGGTCGACGCGTCCGGACGTGGCGCCCTCACGCTCGCCCTGCTGCAGTCGATCGGCCGGCCTCCGCCCGAGGAGACCACGATCGGCATCGATCTCGGCTATGCCACATGCGTGTTCGCCATCCCCGACGACGCCGCGACCGGCTGGAAGGGCGTCCTGACCTTCGGCCAGGCGCCCCACAACAGTCGTGGCGGCCTGCTGTTGCCGCTCGAGGGCAACCGCTGGATGGTGACCATCGGTGGGCGGCACGATGACTTGCCGCCGGGCGATGCGGAGGGATACCTCGATTACGCCAGGGCGCTGCGGACGCCGACGATCTACAACGCGATCCGCCACGCCAGGCGCCTGGACGGGGTCGCACGCCACGGCTTCCGCGAAAGCGTGCGACGTCATTTCGAGCGGCTCGACGTACTGCCGCGCGGGCTCCTGCCGATCGGCGACGCCATCTGCCGGTTCAATCCCGCCTACGGCCAGGGCATGAGCGTGGCTGCGCTGGAGGCGTGCCTGCTTCGGCGGCTGCTGGAGGGGCTGGAGAAGGACAGCGATCCCCTCGCTGCGCTGGCCCCTGCCTTCATGGCCGAGCTGCAGCCGTTGATCGAGACGCCGTGGGCGGTAGCCATCCTCGACTTCGTGTTTCCCGAGACGCGCGGGCAACGTCCGGCGGATTTCGAGACCACGCTCAAGTTCGGCATCGCCCTGAACCGGCTCGCCGCCGAGGATCCGGCGATCCACAAGCTCGCCGCGGAAGTGCAGAATCTGTTGAAGCCGCGCAGCGTCTACCGTGATCCCGCGCTGGTGCAGCGCCTGCTGGCGAAGATGGCGGAGGTGTAGTCCTCGGCGAATTTTAGCGAAATTAGCGAAATTAGCGGTTAGCAACTTTGGCAGGGAGGGTTGGTAGCTACTCGACCTCTATCTTTCCGAATCAAGAACCGACTCGATGAACGCCGTCTTTCCCAGAGTGTACGTTGAACGATCCGAAATCCGAGCGTCGACGAGACGACGTTTCTGTTCGACATAGAGCGCGATCAACCCAGGATTCGCGGTAAGTCGATCCCGGAACTTCCGTAACCGGTCCACCTCGGCGCTGCTCTCGGGAATCAGATGAACGTGCAGTCGGAAAACCGAGCCATCGAATTTGAAGCTGCCTTCCCGCATGGGTCTGCTGTCGGGATGCCTCTTTCCTCCAGATTGGTGCTGAAAGCCCATGCCATCAATAACGGCGCACACTTCGCTCAACCGCCCAGCCGGGATCAACAGCATCAGATCGAGAATACCCTTGCCGTCGCAACCGGGCACGGATGTGCTCCCCACGTGCTCGATTGCAATGCCTGGCAAGGCCGCTTGAAGTATTCGCGTCAGGCTATCTGCCGCCGCCGGTGCGCGCGGATCCCACGGTCTCAGGTCAATGACCCTTGGTGACTCCGGAGCATCGTAGGGCCCAATCGGCAGAGAAGCATTCACAGGCTTCCAACCTTTTGCTGCATGCAGCCCGCATATTACCTGGGTGATGCGGTAAATGATATACGACCAAGTCAGGCGTATGGACCACCCGGTAGATCACTCCGCAACGCCTTCCGGTTACCGCCATTATTGCCGGATCGATAATCCTGCTAATCGCTAATTTCGCTAATTTTGCTAAAGCTGCGACTCCAACCTGTCGCGGGCGTAGCAATCGGGGTGGAGGCTGTCGGGTGTTCCGTGCCCTCGAGGGTCGTGTCGCCTGCGCGCCGGATCGGGCCGTCCAGCAAGTCAGGGTTGACCGCCAGCTTGCGGCGCTTGCCATCCTTCATCACGCGCACCCTGCCGTGACTTACCAGCAAGTCGACCGCCTTGTTGAAGTCGTCGCGCCTGCGTACGACGGTCGGGCCACTCTGCAGCAGCGTGCTCGCCAGGAATCCGTCGACTCCCTCGACGGCGCAGCGATCGAGCAGCCACCGGTCGAGGCTCGCGGCGTTGGCCTCGTCCTTCGATACTGACAGCGGTGCCAGGAGTGCCTTGGCGCTGTAGAGGTGCCAAGTCACGATCTCGCCGGCATCGTGCATGGTGTCGGCTGAGATCGCGCCGGATACGCCATGCTCGAAGACGTGCAGCACCGCCGCCAGGCGGGCGATGTTGTCGGCAGCCTTGGCAGCGACGTCGGGGATCGCGGCGAAGTCGCCGTCGCTCGACAGCTGGCTCTCGATCGCGTTGTAGCGCTCGATCCAGTGCGCCTTGGCGTCGGGAGTGAAGTCGAGCACGGCGGGTGTGAGGCCGCGCTCGGGATCGATCGGCGGCAGCTCGGCCAGCAGTTCACCGATGCGGGTCGAGAAAGCGTCGAGTTCCGGCGTCGCCTCGGTCTCGCGATAGGGGCGCCGGCCCTGCGTCGACACCGGCTGGGCGACCAGGAAGCGTGCCAGGAAGCCGCTGCCGCGCGACAGGCCGCGGTCGCGCTCCAGGAAATCGCTCAGCACATGGGGCTGGACCTGCAGCGCCATGGTCATGCGCGCGCCGCGCACGGCGTAGCTCGGCGCCTGCGCGCGGTCGACCAGGAAGGTGCCGCCGTCCCACAGCGTATTCAGCGCCGCGAGCGTGCGGGCAATCGAATCGCGGCCCATCGAATGGCCGCCGAACACCGCAGCACCTTCGCTGGCGAAGATGCCGCCCGACGGCCACTCCGTCGCCAGCGAGCGCATCAGCCGCTCCTGGGTGACGTCGGCATAGAGCAGGCGCGGCACCCGCGGCGCCGCCGGCTTGCCGGCCTCGATGACGGCGAGATCGGCGCGATGGCCGTCGACCGATCTGTTGGCCTTGGCGTCGCCCTGCAAATGGCAGAGCGAGGCCTCGCGCCTGGCTTCCCACGCCGCCAGGTCCGCCGTGTGGGCGGCAAGCGAGGTCCTCGCGGCCTCGCGCTCGCGGTCCTGGAAGTGGTGGACGGCGCGGCCGAACAGGCGATCGACCGTCGACTTGCGCTCGCCCGATTCGGCCACCGTCAGGAAATAGAGGCCGATCGGGCCGATCAGGGTGTGGTTGCGCCGCACGTCGGCCAGCGCCTGGGCGGCGAGGCTGGCGGTCGCCAGCGCCGAGCCCGCCACCATCTCGACCGGCGCCTGCACGCAGGCCTGCACTTCCTCGACGGCGCGGCGGATCGCCATCGGCAGGGCGTCGACCGGGTAGGGCTCGCGCGCTTTCTGGCCGATCAGCGGCTCGGGTCGCGGCCATTCGGCGTCGGCGCCTCCGGGCCGATAGGTGCGATAGTTCTGCGGGACCTCAACCTGCTGCACGGCGATCCTCGCGCACGAACAGCGGCGGCACGCGCAGCGGCTGGCGCAGCGCCTTGTCGACCTGCGCCGCCAGCCGCGACGACGAGCAGGCAATGCCGGCTAGGTCGGTCAGCATGTAAGGCGCTCTGCGCCAGTCGAGCACCACGGCGCCGGTGCCACCACGCTGCAGCCACTCGATGGGATCGTCGCGAAGCAGCAGCGTCTCCTCGTAGTACAGCGCGTTGTCGAGCGCCGCGTGGCCGAGGATCACGCCGCGGCCGTCGCGCCTCGCGATGCGCCGCGAAGCGAGACCGGTGGCCACGAGATCGATCAGCCCATTGTCGTAGACGCCCACGATGACCGCCGCGCGACCCGCGGGATCCGGGTCGTACCAGCCGGCATCGACCGCTACCCTGTCGACGCCCCACACCGGTAGGTTTGTCGTTCGCAGGCCTATCTCCTCCAGCAAGGCGGCGGCCTCGGGATCGCGGTGGACGCGACTTGCCGCCACGAGCTCGCGCAGGAGCGGGCTCATGGCCGCACCGACCGGGCCGGCAAGCCGTCCAGCCAGGCCTTGATCTCGGTAGCCGGGATCAGCGTACGTCGGCCGCACTTCACGGCGCGCAAGCGGCCGGCGGCGAGTTCGAGGTAGAGCTTGCTGCGGGAAATCGCGAGCGCGTTGCAGGCCTCGCTGACCCGGAGAGCGGCGCGGGGGATTTCTATGGACGGCATGGAGTCTCCTTGGACGACCGAAGCTCCGGCATATAAACGGAGAGCTACATGCATAACGCAAGTGTTAAAGTGTCATAGATCGAATAATTGTTGTCATACCCTGTCATAGGCGGCTTCTTGGCGGAACTCGATCGGCCCGGCCTATCGCTCGACTGCTGTGATCAGTCGGTTTCCTCGTTCGACGGCAATGCCAGATCGAGCAAAGCGGGACCTGCCGTGATGTGGACGACGGTGTCACCTTCCTGCGTGGTCTCGTGCCAGCAGATACGCAGCTGGTCCGTCGCCACGTCTCCTCCGTCCTGCAGCAGCTCGATGGCATGATCGATGTCGCGGCGCGCGGCCGGAGCGGCGGACTCGCGACGCAGCAGCATCAGCTTGAGAGCTTCGACAAACTCGCTGTTGTCGATCAAGACCCGGTTCTGATCGTTCGGTGCCATAGGTCCTTCCTCTGTGCGTCCTCGGTCTGAACGAGGTGTCGGGGCTCATGTTCCTTCGCATGTTCCTCTCCCCCGTCAGGGCCTCTCAGGGGGAGACGAGCATGAAAGAAGCGGGGAGAGGAGGATGAACCTTGTCCGCCCTGGCAAGCTTGCGTATGGAAGAGCCGGTTGAAGGTTGGAGGCTCGTCATGGGCTGCTGCGATGAAACCACTGCCCGGGTCCCCGACACCGACGTGTCACGCCGTTCGCTGTTCAAGGGAGCCGGCCTGATCGCCAGCGTGCTGTCGGCCGGGCAGGCGGCGCCGGCGATCGCGCAGGGCCGGCAGATCAAGCTTGCCTACTGCAGCCAGCTGCTGTGCGGCGTGCCCTACGAGGTCGCGCGCTCGGGCGGCCTCTTCAAGGCGCGCGGCCTCGATGTGCAGTTCGTCTACACCCGCGGCGGCACGGCGGCGATGCAGGCGCTGGTCGGCGGTGCCGTCGACTACGCCGCGACCTCGCTCGACGTCGCCATCCAGGCCTATGCCAATGTCGGCGCCGACATCCGCCGTTTCGCCGTGACCGGGCGGCTGCCGCTGTTCGCGATCGCCACCGCGCCCAGGACGGCCGACAAGATCACGACGATCAAGGATCTCGAGGGCAGGACGGTCGGCATCAACGCGCTCGGCACCGCCGACCATGCGCTCACTCTTTATCTCCTGAAGCAGGCCGGCGCGGACGCACGCAAGGTCCAGTTCGCCACCATGGGCGTCAATCTCCTGGAGGCGCTGCGCCAGGGCCAGGTCGATGTCGGCCTGGTGCAGGAGCCGGCGCTCACCCTGGTGAAGCGGGCCGGCGGGCGAGTCCTGATGAATGCGATGGATCTCGAGCAGGCCAAGAGCCATCTCGGCGGATCCTTCGAGTTCATGGGCGTTGCCGTGCGGGCCAAGGAGATCGAGCAGCGCAAGCCGGAGATGATCGAGCTGACCCAGGCGCTCGCCGATGCGCTGAAGGCGCTGCGCGAGATGAGCGGCGAGCAGCTGAGCGCGGCGTTCCCCAAGGAGATGACGACCGGCCTCGATCTCAAGGAGTTCGGCGAGATCATCCTGGCGCACCGCGAGTCGCTCTATCCGCGATCGGTCACCATCGATCTCGACTCCGCCAGGCGCGTCCAGCAGAGCCTCATCGTCGGCGGCCTGATCAAGCCCGATGCCAGCATATCGGGGCTGCACGACACATCGATTGCCGGGGGCTGAACCCTGCGCGTCCGCGACCTGACGATTTCCTACGGCGCCGAACCGGTCCTCGAACGGGCGAGCCTCTCCGTCGGCGAGGGCAGCTTCGTCAGCCTGGTCGGCCCGTCGGGCTCGGGCAAGTCGAGCCTGCTGCGCGCCGTGATCGGCCTGCAGCGGCCGCTGTCGGGCACGGTCGAGACGACGCTCGCCCGCGCCGAGATCGGCCTGTTGTTCCAGGACGATGCTTTGCTGCCGTGGAAGACCGCGCGCGACAACGTCGTGCTCGGCCTCACCCTGAACGGCATGGCGCGCGGCCAGGCGCTGGTCGAGGCGGACACCTGGCTCGACCGGCTCGGCCTCTCCGGATTCGGCGACCGCTTCCCGCGCCACCTGAGCGGCGGCCAGCGCAAGCGTGTCGCGCTCGCCCAGGTGCTGGCGCGCCGGCCGAAACTGATCCTGATGGACGAGCCGTTTGCGTCGCTCGATGCGATCGTGCGCGCCCGTGTGGTCAAGGATGTCGTGTCGCTGGTCGAGCGCGGCGGCATCAGCGCGCTGCTCGTCACGCACGACCTCGAAGAGGCGCTCAGCCTGTCCGACGACGTCTATCTGCTGTCGCAGGGACCGCGTGCCCGCATCACCCAGCACTACCACGTGCCGATCCCGCGACCACGCGACCCCGTGCTGTCGCGTACCCATCCGGCCTTCGCGCCGCTCTACGAACGGCTGTGGGCCGACCTGTCGCGCGCGGTCGATCACCGCGCGGAGGCGGCGTGAAGATGCTCGATCCCCGCCATGCCTGGCTGCGCCGCCTGATCGCGCTGGCGCTGGTGCTGGCGCTGTGGGAGGCGGCAGGCCGCGCCGGCCTGCTCAATCCGCTGTTCGCGCCGAGCCCGAGCCAGGTCTGGGCCGCGCTTGTCGAGCTGTTCGCCGACGGCCGCATCTGGCCTCACCTCGAGGCGACCTTCTCGGCGGCGCTGGGCGGTCTCGCGCTCGGTATCGTCGTCGGCGTCGCGCTCGGTGTGGCCGCCGCCCTGGTGCCGCTCGTCGCCGAACTGCTGGAGCCGGTGATGAGCGTGCTCAACGCCATCCCGCGCGTGATCCTGGCGCCGCTGTTCGTGATCTGGCTCGGCATCGGCATCGCCTCCAAGGTCGCGCTGTCCTTCATCCTGGTCGCGGTGCTGATCTTCTTCACGGTGTTCGCCGGGATCCGCCAGGTCGACCGCAAGCTGGTCGAGCGCGTCGTCACTCTGGGCGGCGGACGGCTCGCGCTGGTGCGCCATGTCTACCTGCCGTCGGTCGCGGCCTGGGTGCTGGGCAACCTGAAGGTCGCGGTCGGCTTCGCCTTCACCGGCGCCTGCGTCGGCGAGTTCGTCGCCGCCACGCACGGGCTGGGATACTTGCTGTCGTTCGCCCAGAGCACCTACAACGCGGCGCTGATGTTCGCCCTGATCCTGCTGATCCTGATCGTCGTGATGCTGATCTTCGCCATCGCCGGCCGGCTCGAACGTCGCCTGCTGCGCTGGAATTGAGGCCGCCGGCCCGTCGAAGCGCCTGCTTCCGACCCGCTTTCAGACATCGCCGAGGTCGATCGCATCGTTCGAGAGGGACCAGAAGCCGAGTTGCAGCGATTGAATCGGCAGAGTTCCTTGCGCGATACAGACGATACCGAATGGCTTCGCCGCGACATCGCCATGAACGCCGCATACGCTAATTCCGCTGGAAACCACGGAGTGCCTCATGGCTCGCCTCACCAACTTCGATGGCGTCGATGGCACCTTCAAGTAGCTGACGGAAACCCTGAGGGCGACGATCAACCAGCATAACGTCCAGAGCGTCGATACGCGGATTTTTCAAGCCGTTGGGAGACAATCAACATGGCATCACCCGGGAAAATCCAGGAGTACAGATCGCAGACACCGGATACTGTTGCGGCGAAGTTGTTCAACTTTGACGTCGGCAAATTCGCCATAAAGCCAGAACATTCCAATTGGCTGAATAGTGTCGTCGCTCCGAAATTGAGGGACGGAGGAAGCCTTACGGTCATAGGACTTGCAAGTCGTACCGGCAGCGACGAGTTCAACATGCGTTTGTCGCACAACAGGCTGCAGGCCGTAATTGACTTGCTTCGCAAGCAAGTGCCCAACAATTTCAAAGTTGCGCTCGAAGTGGCGAAAGGCGAACGCTCGGCCATGTATGCAGGTGACATGGATGGGATGGAAAACGAAAGCTTCCGTAGTGTCATCATCTCGGTTTGGAATAAACCAAACCCGCCACCGCCACCGCCGCCACCGCCGCCTCAACCGAGACCCAAGCTATATCCGGAGGAACGCAAATTCTTCAGGCGTTGGCTTGGGTTCGGCGTCAAGGCCGGCGGACAGCTGTTGATCGGCGGCGTCGAGAGCACCACCGCGTACGTCGTTAACTTGGGAGATTTGGAGACCTTTGATCTCCAGATTGTCAGCAGCCGCTGGGGACTGGGTCTCGGAGGCAGCGGAGGCGCTGTTGCTGTTCTCGGCTTTGGTTTCAGGGTTCCTTATGAGTTGGACCATGAATCGTTGAACGACTGGGGCGTCAATGTCGCATTTACCGAAAAGCTGATCTCGAAATCGGCCCTGCAATCAATCCATCACAGCAAGTACTTCATCGATGGCTTGAAAAGCGGTAAATACGTGGCGCCCACGCTGAATGCGCGAAACACCTTTACGGCCATTGGCTTGCTTCAGAACGTGAGAAATGCACTCCACACGCTGTACGGGGGAATCGAGGCAGCCAAGGGCTCGGGCGTCATTGTGCTCGACTTGCCGTTTCTCGGTGTGGGACTTGAATTGTCCGCCTTCCTGACGCGAGGAAAAATGTACGTCTCGAATCCTTCCCATTGGATTGAACCGAGTTAAAGGCTCGAACGAGCTCGCCAAAGCCTCGCCGCGCTCCGATCCACAGTGGAAGAAGGCGGGGTACGGGTTTAGCCGGCTACGTTGGCAGGGCTGAACCGCGCGCGGTCCCATTTCATCGCTTTCCGCGTTAGCTGTTCCAGGGCGGCCTCCCCACCATGGGCACAAATCGATAGTAGCAGGAGTTGGTAGAGTTGCTGAGTTCGTACTCACCATTGCCGTGGCCGATGAAATTCAAAATTCCCCCAGAGGGGTCCCTGTAGCTCGCAGCAATCTTGCCGTCGCTTTTGACAGGCCCGGAAAACAGCCTCCGGGCATAATTGACGCCAAGTGTCAGCACGCCGTCAGAAACGTCCACCGTGTAGGTTTGGCCCCATCCGGAGCAGGCCTGTATCGACTTCTCCGGGATCAATTGCGTGCGGTATGTCTTGCTCTCTGCCTGAGCTTGGGTGGCAAGCACCGCCAGCACTCCAGCAACCGTCACGTAGCGCATCGAGTACCCTCCCGTGCTACTTCTTCGCCATCGTAGGGTACCACCACCGTAAGCCTACGGCGAATAACGGCGAGTAACGCTGCGTAAGCTTTCTGGCGCGGCGTTGCTTGTGGATGTCGACAAGCTGCTTGGGGGGCTTCTCAGAACCAGGCCGTTCGAGCCCAGTATGAGATGAGAGCGCTCATGGATTCGAGCAATCAGAAACTCTTTGTGAGTTTTGAGCTGCGCCATGACCGCTTTGGATCAGAGGCTGACCTTGCAAGCTCGCCGCCGCATGTCCGCTTCGCCTCGAAAACGGACATCGTCTCCGCCTCATCTGCCCGGTGTGCCGGCGCGATGCGGTTTCAACAGCGCGTAGATCGTGGCGTGATGCGGCGTCGGCACGCCGAGCCGCCGTCCTTCGCGGACGATATGGCCCGACATGCCCTCGATCTCGATCGGCCCGCCCTTGGCGTAGTCATGGTACATCGAGGCGAACATGCCGGGCGGGAAGGCACGCAGGCTCGTCATGCTCTGCTCGACGATGTCGTCCGGCAACTTGGCGCCGGATGCGCGAGCAACGGCGGCCGCCTCCTGCAGGAGCGCCCGCGCCACCTCCATGACGTCGGGATCGCCGTAAAGGGGTCCCGCCGGCAGACGAGCTGCCGTGGTGAGCGCCGCGTTGGTCGAGAGGCCGACGAATTTCCTCCACAGGTTGCTCATCACGTCGTCGACCATGTCGGCTTTGAACCCCGCCTTTCGGCAGCTGTCGATGAAGGCGGTTGCCTTGGCACGCAGCGCCGCGTCCGCAGGCGTGCCGAAGACGATGGCCGACATGTCGCTGGTGTAGCGCAGCTTGCCGGGGGCGGCGATCACCGCCGACACGTAGGCGGCGCCGCCGACCACCGTGTGGCCCGGCAACTCGCGGCCGATGATCTCGTGGCCGTCGATGCCGTTCAACAGCGAGATGCCGAGTGTCTGCGGGCCGAACAGCGGCGCGGCGCTTCGGGCGGCCTCGGCCGCGCCATACAGCTTGACGGCGAACAGCACGATGTCGGCCAAGCCGAGCTTGGCCGCGTCGTCGCTCGCATCGAGGCGGGCGCTGAAGGTGCCGCGCGGCCCGTCGGCGACCAGGCCGTGCCCGGCAATCGCGTCGAGATGGGCGCCACGGGCAAGCGCGGCGACGTTCTCGCCCGACCTCGCGAGCAGCACGCCGAAATAGCCACCGACTGCGCCGGGGGCGACGATTGCGATACGCATTGCGATCCATCTCCGCGAGTTGCCAGCTTCAGGTTTTCGACAGGTCGTGCATTCGGACCAGCAATGCTATCGTACCCTGGCGTCCAAGCGGGACGATAGCATGCGCAAGCTCTCCACGGTGGTCGCGTCAGCTTTTGCGTGCAATGCCGATGCCCAGCCGTTCGATGGAACGTGGAACGGGCAAGCCGAGCGGTTTTCACTTTCGCTCAAGGTGACCGGGACAAGGGCGCGACTGGAACAGGCTGTACCGGCGGTAGCGGGTGCCTCTGGGCCTGCGATGCAGTCCGCTGTTCAGGGAGAGTCCGGCGCAGCAAAGGTCGGCGGCGCCAGCCCGGCGACACAGGACGTGTCGGGGGCGGCGGGATCCGCCAGGAAGGATACGATCGCTCGCTGGGCGCAGGGCGAATTGGGCGACACGAAGTGCCCGATGCCCGGGATGCTGATGATGGTGGCCCTGGATAGTCTCGCCGCTGCGGCCTTCGCTCCGGCGAGCGACGTCAGCGTGTCGAAGCTGCCCGAGATGAGGAGCGTGGGGATGGCGCTCGCGACCGGCTGGCGCATGGCCTCGGGGGCGGCGGGAACCTTCCAGATGTCACGGCAGTCCTCGTTGATATACGCCCAGCTGCCGACGCCTTCGCGTTGCAGCGAGGCGGGATAGTCCGGAAACGCTTCGCGACCGGCGGCAGCGAGCTCGTCCGGCGTCGCGAACGGGTAGTCTTCGCGACAGCTGACGCCGTAGGCCAGCCCGTAGCCGAGGGCCGGGTCGTTCGGGCCGGGCGGCGGGGCACGGGCTGCCCGATCCCTGGCAATCGCCGCGATGGCAGCGGGGCGGCCGGCAGCGAGTCCATCGATTCGACCGGGTGCGGCGCGGAGCAGGGGCACGGCGTAGTTCTGGTTGCGCAGCCAGTCGACGAGGGCACCGCCGTCGAGCATGACGTCGATATCCTTGCCGGTGGCCGGGTCGCCGACCGTCGTCGTCAGCGGCTCGGCCTCGAGCTTGTTGACCAGTCCGGTGAAGGTCTCCTGCAGACGGGGGTGGGCCGCGTTGCAGGCCGCGTCCGCTGCACAGGCCTCGAAGAGGTTGTCGAAGCCGGCGCGGGCGTTCCGCCAGTTCGCCGGGACGCTGTAGGTCGTTGGCAGGACGGAATCGAGGACGACGCTGCGAATGCCCTCCGGGTGGTCGCGCATGATCGTCTGTGCAAGGTAGGAACCGTAGGAAGTCCCGTAGACGTTCCACACCGCATGGCCGAGTACCTTGCGGAGGTCGGCGAAATCGGCGGCACTTTCGGTCGAGTTGTAGGCGGCAAGGTCGGCGCCCGTGGCGACAAGCTTGCGATGGCAGTCTTCGGTCGCCGCCATGTGGGCGCGCTTCGTTGACTCCGAATAGAAGCGGAGACCGAGGGCCGCTCTGGCGAAAATGTCGATCGACGCGCAGGTGAGTGCCGGCTCGGAGAACATGGTCCCGCGCTGACTCATCACCACGATGTCGCGGTCGCGGATGAAGTCCGCAGCAATCAGTCCGTTGACCTCGAGAGGGGCGATGTCGCCCGGCCCGCCAGCCAGATAGACGATGGGATCGGGACGTTTCTCCGGCGAGCGTGCGGGATATTTCGCAACCATCAGCCGAATTTCGCGAGCATCGGGCCGGCTGCGATTCTCGGGCACGACGAGATAGCCGCAAGTCGCGTCGGCAAGTGCTTCCGCGCCCTCGAGCTTCGGGCACGGCGCGGCCTCGAAGCGCGGCAGCATTCCATTGCCCTGGGCGAGCGCCGGGACCGGGATCGACAGGAGGACGAGCGCGAAGAACAGGCGGCGCAGACTTGGCATGACGGCCCCCTTGCGCGGTCGCCTACTGCAGCTCGATCCGCGACTGCACGATGATGTCGCGCCACATCGGCACTTCGCGCGCGACCCGTTGCGCCAGACCCTGCGGGCCCTGCGCGCGCACGTCGAACCCGACGCCGCGCAGCTTTTCCAGCGTCGCCGCATCGGCCAGCACGTCGAGCGTATCGCGCGCCACGCGCTGCACGATCGCCTCGGGCGTACCCGCCGGCGCGTACATGCCCTGGAAGGTCTCCGAGACGAAGCCGGGGTAGCCCTGCTCCTCCATCGTCGGCACGTCGGGCAGGTCGAACCAGCGCTTGTCGGCGGTGATGGCGAGCGCACGCAGGGCGCCCGACCTGATGTGCGGATGCGCCGGCGGCAGCGCGGTGATGCCGACTTCCGTGGTCCTGGCGAGCAGCGCCTGGATGGCCGGTCCCGCGCCGTTGTAGGCGATGTTCTCGATCGGGATGCCGGCCTTGAGCTGCAGCAGCTCCGCCGTCAGGTGCGGCGTCGACCCCTGGCCCGGGTTGATGACGTCGAGCCTTTCCTTGTTCGCCTTGGCCTTGTCGACCAGTTGCCTGATCGAGGTGAGGGGCGAGGAGGGGTGGACCAGGATGACGTTGGGCGACGAGCCGAGCTCGGTGATCGGCAGGAAGTCCTTGAACGGATCGTAGCCGGGATCGCGGAACAGGCTCGGATTGACGACGAACCCGGTCGAGGCGATCAGCAGTGTGTAGCCGTCGGCCGGCGACTTCGCGACCTGCACCACGCCGATATTGCCGCCGGCGCCCGCGCGATTGACGATCACCGCGGGCTGGCCGAGCTTCGCGGCGAGTCCGGTCGACACCATGCGCGCCATCACGTCGGTCGGGCCGCCCGGCGCCGCCGGGACGATGAAGCGCACCGGGCGGTTGGGATACGGCCCGTCCGCCCCGGATGCCATTTGTGCGCGCGCCGCGGTTCCCGCAGTCGCCAGCATCGCTGCGAAAGCCGCTCGTCGGGTCAGCATCGATCGTCTCTCCCGGGAATGATTTTCTGGTTCTTCCGCCGATCATGACCCATTCTCGCCGGGACGAGTCCTGAAAAAGCAAGGGATCACCATGACCGCCAGCACGCAGCCGAAGAACCGCACCCTGGGCAGCAGCGACCTTTCCGTCTTGCCGATCGGGCTCGGCTGCATGTCGCTCTCCGGCGCCTACGGCAGGAGCAGCGACGACGAGGCGATCCGCGTCATCCATCACGCCATCGACCGCGGCGTGACGATGCTCGACAGCTCCGACATGTACGGCTGGGGCCACAACGAGACGCTGATCGGCAAAGCGCTGGCCGGCAGCCGCCGCGGCAAGGTCGTGCTCGCCACCAAGTTCGGCCAGACGCAGCAGCCCGGCGGCGCAAACGGCGTCGACGGCAGTCCGGCCTATGTCAAGGCGGCCTGCGACGCGAGCTTGAAGCGGCTCGGCGTCGACGTCATCGACCTCTACTACCAGCACCGCGTCGATCCCTCGGTGCCGATCGAGGACACGGTCGGTGCGATGGGCGAGCTGGTGAGGGCGGGCAAGGTGCGCGCGCTCGGCCTGAGCGAGGCCAGGCCCGAGACCATCCGGCGCGCCCACAAGGTCCATCCGCTGGCCGCTGTGCAGAGCGAATACTCGCTGCTCTATCGCGAGCATGCCGAGGAAACGCTCAAGACCACGCGCTCGCTCGGCATCTCATACGTCGCCTACTCGCCGCTCGGCCGCAGCCTGCTGACCGGCACCGTGCGCCAAGCCTCCGACATTCCCGACGGCGACGGCCGCGGCCGCCATCCGCGCTTCGCCGGCGACAATCTGGGCCGCAATCTCGCGAAGGCCGCCGCCATCGAGGACATCGCCCGCCACAAGGGCTGCAAGCCGGGCCAGGTGGCGCTCGCCTGGCTGCTGGCGCAGGGCAGCGACATCGTGCCGATTCCCGGCACCAAGCACAGCGAGCGCGTCGACGAGAACCTGGCGGCGCTCGATGTCGCCCTGTCACCCGACGAGATCGCCCGCCTGTCGGCCGCGCTGCCGCCGGGCGCCGCCGCGGGCACACGCTATCCGGAGGGCGGGATGAAGGGCGTCTACCTGTGACATTCCACAGTATCGACGCAATGTGAGGGGAAGACTCGCCGCTCCCGTCATCCCGACCGGAGCGGAGCGCTTCCCACGCCCGTCATCCCGACCGGAGCGCAGCGCAGCGCAGCGAAGCGAAGTGGAGGGACCTATTCTGTTGATGCATCGACAAACGAGGTCCCTCGACTGCGCCGCCCTCCGGGCGGCTTCGCTCGGGATGACGGGT
>CADECW010000081.1:0-9983 GCA_902825855.1 uncultured Rhodospirillales bacterium
AGGTAGCCGATCATCGCGGCCTGCCGGTTGATCTCGGCATCCCACACCGCGAGCATCTGCGAGTCGGGACCCGGCATGACGCGGCCGAACGGCCAGCCGGCGCTGTAGGGCGTGAGCTGGCCGACCAGCTCGGCGCGGTTCTCCTGGGTGTTGCGCGCCAGCAGCGACACCAGCAGGGCGATGCCGACCGAGGCGCCGAGATTGCGCATCAGCGCATTGATCGCGGCCCCCTCTGTACGCAGCCGGGGCGGCAGGGTGGCAAAGGTGAGCGTGGTGAGCGGAGGGAAGACGAGGCCGAGCGCGAAGCCCAGCAGGACGCCGTTCCAGATGATCTGGCTTTCGCTGACCTCGAGCGTGAACGTCGTCATCTCCCATAGCGAGAGCGCGCACAGACCGAAGCCCAGCGCGATCATGATGCGGGCGTCGAAGCGGCCGATCAGGCGCGCCACCATCATCATCGAGATCATCATGCCGGCCCCGCGCGGCGCCAGCACGATGCCAGTGGTGAACACCGGATAGCCCTTCAGCTGCTGGAGGAAGGGCGGCATCAGCGTCGCCGTCACGATCAGCACCAGGCCGGTAATGGCGGTCAGGATCAGACCGACCGAAAGATTGCGGTCGCGGAACAGGTCCCGCGACAGGAACGGGTGATGGTCGGTCAGCACGTGGATGATGAACATGACGAAGGCCACGCCCGCCACCAGCGTCTCGACGATGATCTCGATCGAATCGAACCAGTCGAGCTGCTGGCCGCGATCGAGCATAAGCTGGAAGCTGCCGATGGCGACGGCGAGCAGGACGAACCCCAGCATGTCGAATGGCCTCGGCCGGTCGTGCGCGCTGTCGCGCACCAGCATCAGGATGCCGAAGGCGCACAGCAAGCCGACCGGCAGGTTGACGTAGAACACCCAGCGCCAGGTGAACTCGTCGGTCAGCCAGCCGCCCAGCGACGGGCCGACGATCGGGCCGATCATGGTGCCGACGCCCCACATCGCCATCGCCTTGCCCTGCTCCTCGCGCGGATAGGTGTCCATCATGATGGCCTGCGATACCGGCACGAGGGCCGCGCCGAAGCCGCCCTGCAAGGCGCGGAACAGCACCAGCTGGTCGAGCGTCTGGGCCGCACCGCACAGCATCGACACGATGGTGAAGCCGACCACGCAGGTCGAGAGCGTGCGCCGCAAGCCGAAGCGCGTGGCGCTGAAGCCCGCGAACGGCGTCATGATGGCCGAGGCCACGATATAGGAAGTCACCACCCAGGAGACCTGCTCCTGCGTCGCCGACAGCGAACCCTGGATCGAGGGCAGCGCCACGTTGGCGATGGTACCGTCGAGCGCATGCATGATGGTCGCCATCATCACGGTGATGGTGATCAGGCCGCGCCGGCGCCTGACCGCGGGATCGATCACGGCTTCGCCGTGGCCGAGGCGCTCGAGAGGCCCACGGCCTTGGCCAGCCCGCTCAGCAGGCTGCCGATCGAGCGGCTGTGGCCGGTATCGATCTCGACGGTCGTGCTCATGCCGACGCGCAAGGGCGGATCGTTCTCGCGGCAGTTGACGGCCACGCGCACCGGAATGCGTTGCACCACCTTCACCCAGTTGCCCGTGGCGTTCTGCGGCGGCAGCACGGCGAACTCCGCGCCCGTCGCCTGGGCAATGCTCGCCACCTTGCCCGTGCATTCCGCATCGGGATAGGTGTCGACCTTGATGATCGCCGCCTGGCCGGGCCGCACCAGGGTGAGCTCGGTCTCCTTGAAGTTGGCCTCGATCCAGAGGTCGGTGTCGGCCACCACCACCATCACCGGCACGCCGGCGGTGGCGTAGCTACCGGGCACCGGCCGCTTGGAGACGATGCCGTCGAGCGGCGACTCGATCGTCGTGCGGCGAAGCTGCAGCAAGGCGTCGTCGCGCGACGCCAGCATCTGCTTGACGCGCGGATGATCGTCGGTGCGGATCTTGGGATCGCCCGCGAGTTGCGCCTCGATGCGCTGCAAATCCTCCTGCGCCGCCGAAATGCGCTGGTGCGCGACGTCGAGGCCCATGCGCGTCTCCTGCAGCTTCTGCTGCGAGGCGATCTTCTTGTCGGCGAGGTCGGACTGGCGCTCGAACTCCTGCTGCGCGTAGTTGAGCTGGCTCTGCGCCGCCTTGATCTCCTCGCGCTTGGTGCGCCATTGCGCGCGAAGCCCGCGGATGTCGGCGCGCGTCGTCTCGATCTCGGCGTCGATCTTGGTGAGCGCCAGGCGGTAGGCCTGATCGTCGAGCTTGAACAGGAGCTGGCCGCGCGACACGCGCTGGTTCTCCTGCACCGGCACCTCGACGATGATGCCGCTGAGTTCGGGCGCGATCTGCGCGCGGTCACCCTTCACGTAGGCGTTGTCGGTGCTGACATAGCGGCCGGACGACAGCCAGACGAAGACGCTGACGGCGAGCACGATGGCGGGCAGCGACCACATGACGGCTCGAGCCACGAGACGCCGTTCCATGCGCGGCCGCCTGTGAATGGCCGCAACCGGGGGCGTCACCGTCCCCGCCGGGGAACGGCCGTCCAGATGCTCTCCGTCTCTCACCTATATATGGTCTGCCCCGCCCCCAGCCCGGTCAACTGGCAGCGGCGTCATGGCTGCTAGGTTCTTTCGGCCGGCGTATCGCCGGCCTTCGCGGGCCGGGCCCCGTCGCGGAACAGCTTGTAGGTGATGGCGTCGTAGAGCGCGTTGTAGGCCGCATCGACTATGTTCGGCGACACGCCGATGGTCGACCAGCGCCGCCCGGCGTCGGCGCTTTCGATCATGACGCGCGTCGTTGCCGCCGTGCCGCCGGCAGCATCGAGGATGCGGACCTTGAAGTCGACCAGCCGCATGTCCTGCAGCTCGGGATAGACCGGCAGCAGCGCCTTCCGCAGCGCAGCATCCAGCGCATTCACCGGGCCGTTGCCCTCGCCTACCTCCATCGCGCGTCGCCCGCCGACATCGAGCTTCACCGTCGCCTCGGAAAGCGCAATGAGCTGGCCGCGCGCATTGACCCGCCGCTCGGCCAGCACGCGGAAACTATGCAGGGCGAAGTAGTCGGGTACGGTATGCAGCTCGTGCCGCGCCAGAAGCTCGAACGAAGCATCGGCGCCGTCGTAGGCGTAACCTTCGGCCTCGCGCTCCTTGACGATCTCCAGCAGACGCGCCACGCCGGGATCCTTGGGATCGACTTCCAATCCGATCTGGCGGAAGCGCGCCATGATGTTGGAGCGGCCTGCCTGGTCGCTGACCACGATGATGCGCTGGTTGCCGACCGTCTCGGGATCGACGTGCTCGTAGGTCTTGGGGTCCTTCTCGACTGCCGAGACGTGCAGGCCGCCTTTGTGCGCGAAGGCGCGTGTGCCGACATAGGCCGCGCTCCGGTTGGGCACGACGTTCAGCCGGTCGTCGAGCAGGCGCGACAGGTGGGTCAGCCGCTGCATGGCGCCGTCCTTCAACCCGGTCTCGAAGCCCATCTTCAGAACAAGGTTGGGAATGAGCGCAATCATGTTGGCATTGCCGCAGCGCTCGCCGAGGCCGTTGATGGTGCCCTGCACCTGGCGTACCCCGGCGCGAACCGCGGCCAGCGTGTTGGCGACCGCGTTCTCGGTGTCGTTGTGGGTATGGATGCCGAGCCGCTCGCCGGGGAGTTTCTTCACCACCTCGCCGACGATGCGCTCGACCTCGTGCGGCAGGGTGCCCCCATTGGTGTCGCACAGCACCAGCCAGCGCGCGCCCGCTTTCTCGGCAGCGGCAAGACAGGCCATCGCGTAGTCGGGATTGGCCTTGTAGCCATCGAAGAAATGCTCGGCGTCGAACATCACCTCGTCCATGCGACCCTTCGCATAGGCGAGCGAATCCGAGATCATCTCCAGATACTCCAGGCGGTCGACCTCGAGCGCCACATCGACATGGAAGTCCCAGGTCTTGCCGACCATGCAGACGTTGCGCGCCTTGGTTTGCAGGATGGCGGCCAGCCCCGGATCGTTGGCGGCGCTGCGGCCGGCGCGACGGGTCATGCCGAACGCCACGAACTTGGCGTTCTGGAACTCCGGCGGATCGGCGAAGAAGCGGTCGTCGGTCGGATTGGCCCCGGGCCAGCCGCCTTCGATGTAGTCGATACCCAACAGATCGAGCTCGCGCGCAATGGCCGCCTTGTCGGCGACGGTGAAGTCGACGCCCTGGGTCTGGGCGCCATCTCGCAAGGTGGTGTCGAAGAGGTAGAGGCGGTTGGACGAAGTCATGAGGGCGGCATCATAGTGAGGCAAACGAGTGGGAGAAATGCCTGATGACCACGCCGACTACCATCACCGAGCTGCGTTCAACCCTTTTGCAGGTACCGTGGCGCGGGCCGCCGCCGGCCGCCGGCATCCTTTCGGCGCCCAAGCGCGACATCTACGTCCTGGAGATCGAGACCCAGGGCGGGCTCATCGGCATGAGCTACATCATGCCGCTGCGCGGTGGGCTGCACACCTTGGACGCGTGCATGAAGGAGCTGATCGCACCGCATGTGATCGGCCGAGATGCCACCGAGATCGAGGCGATCTGGCAGGTGCTCTACAAAAGCAACTTCTGGCTGGGCCGCATGGGGGTGACTGTGTTCGCCCAGAGCGCTGTCGACATGGCGTTGTGGGACATTCTGGGCAAGCGGGCGGGCCTGCCCCTGTTCCGCCTGTGGGGTGCGGCGCGCACCGAAGTGGCGGCCTACGGCTCGGGCTGTTTCCGCGGGCTCGGCCGCGACGGCATGATTGCGCGCGCCAGGGAGTTCACCGCCCAGGGGCTCAAGGCGATCAAGATGCAGGTGGCGCACATCCGGCCGTGGCGCGAGGACGTGCTCAACGTCAAGGCGATGCGCGAGGCGATGGGCGGAGGCATCGAGATCATGATCGACGTCAACATGGGCTGGGACGCCGACACCGCTATCCAGGCCGGCCATCGCATCGATGAGTTCGATCCCTACTGGCTCGAGGAGCCGGTGGTGGCGGAAGACTTCGCCGGCTACCGCCGCATCGCCGCCGCGCTCAAGACACGGATCGTGGGAGGCGAGAGCCATTTCACCCGCAACGACCTGCGGCCCTTCTTCGAGACGCCGTGCGTGCCCATCCTGCAGCCCGATCCGATGCGCGGCGGCTACACCGAGCTGCGCAAGATCGCCGCCGCCGCCGAGCCGTGGGGCATCAGGATCGCGCCGCATCTCTTCCACGAGACCATGGTCCATCTGCTGGCCTCGATCCCCAATGCCAACTATCTCGAATACATGGACTGGAACGACGATCTCTGGATCGAGCCGGTGCTGCCTTCCAAGAGCGGCACCATGACGCCGCCCGAGCGGCCGGGCCATGGCCTCGCCTTCCGCCCCGAGATCCTCAAGGAGTGCCGGATCGGCGGTCAGAGGATGACCTGATGGCCGCGGCGCGGCTTCTTGCGGCCGCGTTGCTCGGCGCCGTCGCCTGGCTTGCGGCACTGTCCGTCGCCGCACAATCGCCAACCCTCACCGTCGCCGGCAGGGACTCGAGCAGGACCTTTACGCAGCAGGCGCTGCTCGCCGATCCAAACGTGCGCAGCGTCACCGTCGCCGATCCCGTCTATCGCCGCACGATGACCTATCGCGCCATCCCCCTGGCGGCACTGCTCAAGGGCATTCCAATCAATGCCGACGATCACGTGCAGGCGCGCGCGATCGACAATTTCTCGGTCAGCATTCCCGGCCGCCTGGCTGCCTCCGCCGACACCGCGCAGGTCGAAGCCTTCGTTGCCATCGACGATCCGTCGGCGCCATGGCCCGCCATACCGGGCAAGCGGGACAAGGAGAGCGCCGGTCCGTTCTACGTCATCTGGCAAGGCGCGCCCTCGGTGAATGTCAGCAGCGAATACTGGGCCTACCGCCTCGCCGCGCTCGCCGTCACCGACAGCCCGCTGAAACGATGGCCGGGCCTGGCGGTCGGCCCCGACGTCCCGGCCGGCGATCGCATTCGCACCGGCCTCGACAGCTTCGTCGCCGTTTGCATGGCCTGTCACCGCTTCAACGGCGAAGGCGAAGGTGACCAGGGACCCGATCTAGGTCGGCCGATGAACGTCACCGAATACTTCCAGATCCCGGCGCTGAAGAAGCTGATCCGCAATCCCCAATCGGTGCGCCAGTGGCCCGACCAGAAGATGCCGGCTTTCGACCAGTCGGCGTTGAGCGACAGCGAGCTCGACGCGATCGTCGATTGGCTGGCCTACAAGGCCAGGCAGCAGCGGCGCTAGTCAGTGATTCTCTGAAGCTTCAGCTCTTCCAGCCACGCACGCGCCTCGTCGACTGTCTGGAAGACCTTGGCCTGGCGCGGCGAGTCGGCGAGATTGTCGAAGCGCTTGACGAACTCGCGGTTGGTGCGGCTCGTCACCACGAAAGCCGCCGGCCCGCCTGACCATTTCTGGTCCTTCACGTAGGCGCTCATCCGCGCGCCGATCGCCATCATGTCGGCGTCGGAGAGGCGCACCTCCATGCTGCTGGCGTCGAGCAGCTTGGCGTAAGGCTGGGCGCCGGCGACGATGATGGCATCGAAATAGGCCTCGATGTCGGGCAGGCCCACCGGCCCCTCGGCGACCACCGTCACCAGCCGCTCGTCGTCCGAGATCGTCCAGCGCATCGGCATCGGCTGGCAGTCACTTGCAGACATTGCGAACGGCCGTCCACTCGGCATCGGTGAAGGCCGGCTTGCCGGACGACGGGCGTCGCGTCGCCTTGATGCGTTCGGCGGTCGGCGGATGGCTCGACCAGATGCCGGCACCGGCGGCCGCGTCCTTGGGTTCCTTGGCCAGCATCTGCTCGAAGAAGCTCGCAACGCCGTCGGCGCGGATCTCGAGCTTCTCCAGCAAGGCGACGCCAGTCGTGTCGGCGTCGCGCTCGAAGCCGCGGCCGTTGCGCAGCGCAAGCAGGACATTGCCGCCGGAGGCCAGCGTACTCAGCGTATCCGAATAGCCACCACTCACCAGCTTGACCAGAAGATCGATCCCGTACTGGCGCACCAGTCCCTTGACCGGATGATAGTGCACGACGTGGCCGATCTCGTGCGCCATGACGCCCGCCACCTGCGAGCTGTCCTTGGCCTGCTCGATGAGGTCGGAAAAGAAGACCAGGATGCCCCCCGGCAGCGTGAAGGCGTTGACCGGGCCTCCCTCCATGACGTGCACCACGATCTCGTGCGGATAGTCCGCCGCCTTGGCCAGTCGATTGGCGAGGTCGTTCAATGCCATGAGTCCGGCCTTGCCGTGGCACTCGTTCTTGTCGGCCATCAGCTCGTCGAACACGCTCTCGCCCAGCTTGGCCTGTAGGCTGTAGGGCAAGAGCGGTGCCACATATTCGGTGCCGTAATCGACCGCGAGCCAGAACAGCCCGACCAGTGCGGCGAAGGCGGCCCCGAACGCCGCGATGCGGGCGCCCGGCGCCTGTCGCGTCCCGGCCAGCGGCGCGAGCTGCGGCACCAGTGCAGCCAGCTCGCGACCGAGTTCGGGGTCGTCGACCATCAGGCGGGCCTCCGAGCCCTTGCGCACGATGGGCGGCGTCACCTCGTGCTGAACGTCACCCAGCACGGCGAGCTCGCCGATCGGCCAGCGTGCCAGGATGCCGGCATCGGCAAGGCGGAAGATCACCAGCTCGTTGGTGGTCGTGCGGACGCTGACCTGGTGCACCAGCGCGGTCTCGCCGTCGTAGAAGCGGGCCATCGATGCCATGTCAGACGCCGCTCACGTCGAACATGTCGAGAAGCCCCTCGCCATAGCGCGGACCGAGATCGGTCGGCTGGCGGATCGACGCTCCATCGGGCGCACCGTAGAGCCACAGCTCGGCGGCAATCAGCCGGAGCGTGCGGTGCATCACCCACGGCCAGCCCAGCCCCAAGGTGAGCATCACGATCAGGTAGTTCAGCACCAGGAAACCCCACATCTGCCGCGTCGAGATCGCCGTGGCGAACAGGACGTTGCCGGCCCGGCTGTGCGAGACGAGATAGCGGAACAGATAGGCCTGCCACCAGCAGCGCAAGGGCAGGATCAGCAGACTGAAGACGATGTAGACGCCGATCACAATCGCTGCGACCAACAGGATGGTACGCAGGCCGGGTCGCGTGAACAGCTGCTGGAGTTCCTCCTCCGTGAAGTCGAGGCCGAGCCCGCCGGCAGCGCCGCCGATCGCTGCGAAGATGATGCCTGCCGCCACCAGCCAGGCGATGACATTGAGAAAGTAGTAGCCGATGTAGCGGCCGTAGATGTCGCCGGCGCTGCCGGCGAAGACGAAGGGCAGGCTACCGAAGCGCGTGTTGGCGATGCGCGGCCTCGCCAGGTTCACCGACACCACCGGCGTCAGCAGCTGGAAGCAGATGGCGTTGGTGAAGGTCAGAAAGGTTGCCGACGCGCCGTAGCGCCAGGCCGAACCCGCCAGCCCACAGCGAATACCGCGCCAGCGCGTGCGCGACAGCCGATAGCGCAGGCCGGCATAGTGGCCGACAAAGGCCAAAGGAAATCCGATCAGCACGACCGACAGGGAGAAGATGTCGAACAGGCCGAAGCTCGCGAACGGCCTCTCGTGGAACACGTAGATCCACACGAGGTACATCAGGCCGCCCCAGCCCACGAGCATCAGCAGCGCCAGCACGAAGCCCACCATCAATTCTATACCGCGGCCGCGATACTCGAAGCGGTCGCCCATGATGGCGAAGTGGTTCCACAGATAACGGCGCAGACGCGTTCGGCCCCAGAAGCGCGACCAGCCCAGGGTCAGCAGCATCAGCACGAGGTGGCGCAGATAGATGACATAGAGCTCGCTCAGCCTTCCGTCGTATCGCGGGCGGCTCGGCGTGAGGTCCGGCTCGGTCGTAGCGGCCGCCATGGCCGTCGCCGGTGTGCCCGGCGTGACACCCTGCCCCCATGGTGAAGACGTATTGCTCACGGAGCGGTCTCTGACTTAGGTTGCGCTGCGAAATATTTCATGCTGCAATGCAACATCACGTGAAACCCAGTCTGACACAAACCATTCAACAGCCGATACCATGACCAACCGCGACCGTCCCTGGCTGATCCGGACATATGCCGGCCATTCGACTGCCGCCAAATCGAACGAGCTTTATCGCACCAACCTGGCGCGCGGTCAGACCGGACTGTCGGTCGCCTTCGATCTCCCGACCCAGACCGGGTACGACTCGGACCATCCCCTGGCCAAGGGCGAGGTCGGCAAGGTCGGGGTGCCAATCAGCCATCTCGGCGACATGCGAACCCTGTTCGACGGCATCCCGCTCGATCGCATGAACACGTCGATGACCATCAACGCGCCGGCGGCATGGCTCCTGTCCCTCTATATCGCCGCCGCGGAAGCGCAGGGGGTCGAGCGCGCCAAGCTGCAGGGCACGACCCAGAACGACATCATCAAGGAGTATCTCTCGCGCGGGACCTATATCTTCCCGCCCGAGCCGTCGCTGCGGCTGACTGCCGACACGATCGGCTTCACCTATCGCGAGGTTCCCAAGTGGAACCCGATGAACGTCTGCAGCTATCACCTGCAGGAAGCCGGCGCGACGCCGGTGCAGGAACTCGCCTTCTCGCTCGCCAACGCCATAGCGGTGCTCGACGCGGTGCGCAGTCGCGGCCAGGTTCCCGAGGCCGACTTCCCGCAGGTCGTCGGGCGAATCTCCTTCTTCGTCAATGCCGGCATCCGCTTCGTCACCGAGATGTGCAAGATGCGGGCGTTCGCGGAACTCTGGGACGAACTCACGCGGACACGCTACGGCGTGGCCGACGCCAAGCAGCGCCTGTTCCGCTATGGCGTGCAGGTGAATTCGCTCGGGCTCACCGAGCAGCAGCCCGAGAACAATGTCTATCGCATCCTGCTCGAAATGCTGGCCGTGGTGATGAGCAGGAACGCGCGCGCCCGTTCGGTGCAGTTGCCGGCGTGGAACGAGGCGCTCGGCCTGCCGCGGCCGTGGGATCAGCAGTGGTCGTTGCGCCT
>CADECW010000081.1:10083-32853 GCA_902825855.1 uncultured Rhodospirillales bacterium
GCTGCGCGTCGCGAGGTCGACACCGTGTCGCGCCGCCTCGGCCGACGCATAAAGGTGCTGGTCGGCAAGCCGGGGCTCGACGGCCATTCCAATGGCGCCGAGCAGATCGCCGTGCGTGCCCGCGACTGCGGCATGGAAGTGGTCTACGAGGGCATCCGGCTGACGCCCGAGCGCATCGTCAATGCCGCCCTGGAGGAAAGCGTGCATGTGGTCGGGCTGTCCATCCTGTCGGGCGGCCACGTCTCCCTGGTCGGCGAGGTCCTGGCCGGTCTGCGCGCTGCCGGCATCGGCGACGTGCCGGTGGTGGTGGGCGGCATCATCCCGCCGGCCGACGCCGAGGCCTTGATCAAGGCCGGCGTCGCCCGCGTCTACACGCCGAAGGACTTCGACCTCACCCAGATCATGCGCGACATCGTCGCCGTCGTGGACGGGGCGTGGAAGGAAGCAGCTTGAGGTCATAGGCGGACCGGCCTGCACCCTCGGCCTTGAAATGCTACCTTTTCAGAGTCGCCGTTGCGTGCAGCATCGGCTCGACGACGGCATGGCTGAACAGCCAGGCTTCGGCATGGACGGTTCCGCCATCGCGTCGAATGACACGCGACAGGGCGAGCACGTCGGCTTCGTGCGCTGCCCTCAGCACCGTGACGTTGAGATGCGCGAGGGCTGCTTCGAGCCCCGCCGCGGCGCGCAGGGACGTGTCGACCAATGACAGCAGCATCGCACTCGACCATATCTCCCCGGGCTTGAGCGAGAAGCGCAACCGGACGTCCTGATCCTGGCATTCCTCGACGAACACATCGTGACGTTCGGCAGCCGGCAGGGTCTTGTCGAGAAGGTCTTGCAGCTCGTCTTCGGTCATTCGACTCAATGTCGCAGAGCAGCCGAATGCTGTCATCCCGAGCCCGGCGTGGGGCCTTCCCGCTTGCCGAAGGGTCCCTCGCCACGCTCGGGATGACAGCGGCGGCCCTGCCGGCTATGTGCCAACCGCGATGTCCTTCCTCGACCACATCAGCCGCTGCAACAACGGCGACCTCAGCCAGTTCGAACCGTGGTTCATCGGCCGGCAGCGCGCGGGTTTCATTCACCGCGACTTCGCGCCCGTAGTGGCTGAACGGCCGGACCTGTTCGTGAGACGTGACGACGGTTGGGATCTCGATCCCGCACTCGACACGCCCGACAAGCGCACCGCCGCCGTGCGCGCCTTCCTGCTCGTGCTGCGTGAGCGCGGCCAGTTCGGCCGGCTGTGGCGCGAGGAAGCCTATCCGGTCACTTGGAACTTCACCGATCCGCCGTTGATGGCGATGGAGCGGGCGGCGGTACCGTGGTTCGGGGTGCGCGCCTTCGGGCCGCACCTGACCGGCTACGTGCGGCGCAAGAACGGGCTGCACATCTGGGTGCCGCGCCGCTCCTATTCGAAGCCGACCTTCCCCGGGCAGCTCGACAATACCGTTGCCGGGGGCCAGCCGATCGGCATCGGCCTGCACGACAATCTGATCAAGGAATGTGCAGAGGAGGCCGCGATCCCGCGCAGGCTCGCCGAGCAGTCCAAGGCGGTGAGCTACGTCACCTACCTCAACCAGTCCGGCCCTCAGCTCAAGCCCGACCTTATGACGTGCTTCGACCTCGAGCTTCCGGAGAATTTCACACCGCACGCAAACGACGGCGAAGTGCATTCCTTCGAGCTGTGGCCAGTGCAGCGCGTGTTCGAGACAGTACGCGATACCACCGAGTTCAAATACAACTGCAATCTGGTGTTGATAGACTTCTTCGTACGGCATGGGCTGTTCGCGGCCGACGATCCACAGTTCATGACCATCGTCTCCGGACTCAAGAAGGAGTACACTTCGCTCAACGGTATCGGTTGAGCGACGGCGCGTCGCTACGAATGCGTGGCCGGCTCAACAGAGTCTGCGAAAGGTGGCACCCCTCATGCCACGATGCGCGCTTGTTGGCGTCGTTTCGATCTGCGTCACTTTCCATCCGGCTCTGGCCCAGGATGGTCGCCACGGCCAAGGCCATGCCCAGAACCATGACTGGTATCAGGAGCTGAAGCAGCCCGGCACGGGCCTCTCGTGCTGCAACGGGACGATCAACGGAGTCGAAGGCGACTGCCGGCCGACCCGGGCCTATGTCAACGACGACGGTCAGTGGTATGCTCTGCTCAATGGCCGCTGGGTGCCGGTGCCGCCGCGCGTCGTCCTGAAGCAGCTCGCACCTGACGGCAGTTCGCATATCTGTGCCAGCAAAAGCGGCATGATCTATTGCTTTCTGGGCGGCTCGCCCAAGATCTGAGGGGAACCCGTTGGTTCCAGGCCTCGTTGCGAAAACGATGCCGTGTTCGTGTTCACGGCAGACGGAGGCGGTTTGATGCGCCTGTCCGCTCTTGGGGTCATGTTGCTGTCGACGCTCTGTATGACGAGCGTCGGCGCGCGTGCGCAGGACGCGCACGATCACGCCCAGGGCCAATACGGCCAGGGTCACGCCGAGAACCACGACTGGTACAAGGAGCTGAAGCAGCCCGGCACCGGCTACTCGTGCTGCAACGGTCGCACGAGCACGACGGACGGCGATTGCCGGCCGACACGCGCTTATCTCAACGACGACGGCATGTGGTACGCGCTGCTCGACGGCCGTTGGGTACCGGTGCCTCCGCGCGTCGTCCTGAAGCAACTCGCCCCCGATGGCCGCAGCCACATCTGCGCCAGCAAGAGCGGGATGATCTATTGCTTCCTGGGCGGATCGCCGAAAAGCTGACCAAGGGTCGTACGGCCAATGCCGTTCATGACGGTGGCGGGATGCGCGCGTCCTTGATGACCTTGCGCCACTTGGCGATCTCGTTGGCCAGCACCGCGACATAGGCCTGCGGCGCGCCGCCGACCGGGACGAAGCCGAGCTCGAGGAGGTTGCGCCTTACCGAAGGATCGGCGAGCGCGTCGTTGAACGCGGTGTTGAGTTTCATCACCACCGACGCCGGCGTGCCGCCGGGCACCGAGATGCCGAACGGTATGGTGCCTTCGGTGCCAGGAAGGCCCGCCTCGGTGACCGTCGGCACGTCGGGCAACAGGTCCGAGCGCTGCGCCATTGCCACTGCGAGGCCGCGGATCTGACCGGCGCGCACCGCCGTCGCCGTTGGCACCAGCACGTCGGCGAACAGCGGCACGTGCCCGGCGACGACGTCGCGCAATGCCTCGGCGCTGCCTTTGTATCCGACATGCTCCATCGGCAGTCCCGTCTTGGCCTTGACGTACTCGCCCCATAGATGGGTCAGCGATCCGATGCCGGCCGAGGCATAGGCGACGGTTCGGCCGGGCTCGGCCTTCGACCAGGCGATGAGCTCGGCGACCGTCTTGAACGGCGCGCTGTTGGAGGCGGCAAGCAGAATTGGCAGGTCGACGAAGCCAACGACCGGGATGAGATCTTTGTCGATGTCATAGGGCGTGGTCATGCCGAAGGCGGCAATGGCGATCATGGCGGCGGGCGTCAACAGGATGGTGTGGCCGTCGGGCCTGGCCTTGGCGACGATCTCCGTGCCGATGATGGTGCCGCCGCCCGGCTTGTTCTCGACGATCACTGGCTGGCCCAGCACCGCGGCCAGCTTCTCGGAGACGATGCGGGCGGACGTGTCGGTCGATCCGCCCGGCGCATAGGGCACGATGAAACGGATCGGGCGTTCGGGAAAGGCCTGCGCACGACCGGATTGCGGAATGACGGCGATTGCCGTCGCGGCCAGGAGATGCCGGCGTCTCATGTTGCCTCCGGTTTTGCCCAACCTGCCACGGCATGCGAAGGTTGGACAAGGCAACCGGGGACGAAAGTGGCGCGGGACGGTCAAGGGCTGGAGGTGAGCAACGCCGGCGCGGAGGCGATCGCTTCCCTCGATTTTCTGCGCGACGAATGGCTCTGCTTCGGCAACAGGCTCGCCGACTTCGTCGCCGCCGCCGACAAGGAAACAAGGTGCATGCTGCTGCCGGTGATGTCGGCCAACCTCGTGCTGTCGATGAACAGCGACGAAGGCCGCGCGAAGGCAGGCAAGTATCTTTCGCGCGCCAGGGAGCTCGCCGACGGCGCCAACGCCCGCGAGCAGGCCTGGCTCGCCACGACCGAGGCCTGGATCGACGGCAACACCGATCGCTGCCTGAAAATCCACGAGGACATGGCTACCGAATGGCCGCGTGATGTCTTGGCAGGCAAGCTTGGCCAGCTGCACGCCTTCAACTGCGGCGATGCCGAAGCCCTGTTGCGCATCGGCGAGCGGCTGTTCGCCGCCAACCCGGACAATCGCTACGTCAGCGCGATGTATGCCTTCGGCCTCGAGGAATGCAATCGCATCGACGAGGCGGAGAAAGTCGCGCGCGCGGCGCTCGAGGTCGACCGCCGCGATCCCTGGGCGCATCACACCATCGCTCATTGCCTCGAGGCGCGCGGCAGGATGCTCGAGGGCGTGGCCTTCCTGGAAGCGATGTCCGACACCTGGGAAGGCTGCAACTCCTTCATGTACACCCACAACTGGTGGCACCTGGCGTTGTTCCTGATCGACCTCGACCGCACCGACGAGGCCCTCGCCCTGTTCGACAAGCGCGTGTGGGGCGTGTGGAAGGAGTTCTGCGAGGACCAGATCAACGCCGTCTCGTTGCTGGCCCGCCTCGAACTGCGCGGCGTCGACGTCGGCGCTCGCTGGGCCGACGTGGCGCAATACCTGATGCCTCGCCTGCACGAGCACTTCGTGCCTTTCCTCGACCTGCAATACCTCTACGGCCTCGGCCGCGCCGGCGAGCACAGCGCCGTCACCGAGATGCTGGCAAGCCTGGAAGACAAGGCCGAGAGCGCGAAGCTTTTCGAACGCGAGGCCTGGGCCGACTGCACCGTGCCGGCCGCGCACGGCCTTGCTGCCTATGCCAAGGGTGATCATGCCGAGGCGGCGCGCCTGCTCGGCCAGGCGATGCCGCATCTTTCGAAGATCGGCGGCAGCATCGCGCAACGCTCGCTGTTCGGCGCCATCCATCTCGATGCCCTGATGCGGTCGGGCTGGAACGACGCGGCGCTGAAGATTCTGCAGGCCGACGACCGCGAGCGGCCGACGGTGCCCTGGACCAAGCGCTCGCTCGGCGATCTCTACCGCCGCGTCGGCCGCATGGAGCAGGCGCTGGCCGCCGAGTACCAGGCCGAGCAGTTGTCACGACAATATGGGAGAGGAAAGGCGACATGAGCGAGCTGACCCAATTGACGGCGGCCGAGCTTTCGAAGCTCTACCGCAAGGGAAAAGCCTCGCCGGTCGACACAATGAAGGCCGTGCTGGCCCGCACCGACCGGATCAATCCCGTGATCAACGCGCTCTGTCGTGTCGACGCCGAGCCGTCTCTGGAGGCGGCGCGCGCGTCCGAGCGGCGCTGGCAGAAGGGCAAGCCGCTCTCGCCGATCGACGGCGTTCCGGTATCGATCAAGGAGCTTGTGCGGGTGAAGGGCTGGCCGGCTTCGATGGGCAGCAAACTGACCGACAAGGCGCCGGCCGATGCCGATGCGCCGGCGGTGGCGCGGCTGCGTGAGGCGGGCGCAATCGTATTTGCCCAGAGCACCAGTTCGGAGTACGGCCACAAGGGCGTGACCGATTCGCCATTGCACGGCATCACGCGCAATCCCTGGAACACCGCCCGCACGCCGGGCGGCTCGTCGGGCGGCGCCGGCGCCGCCGTGGCCGCAGGTCTCGGGCCGATCGCCATCGGCACCGATGGCGGCGGTTCGGTGCGCATCCCTTCGAGCTTCAATGGGCTGGTCGGCATCAAGGCCACCTTCGGCCGCGTGCCCGCGTGGCCGCCGTCGATGACGGGCGATCTCTCGAATACCGGTCCGATGTGTCGCTCGGCCCTCGACTGCGCGCTGATGCTGAACGCGATCAGCCGGACCGACGCGCGCGACGCCTACGGCCTGCCGGAAGACGAGACCGACTATGCCAGGAAGGCCGACGGCAAGCTCAAGCAACTCAAAGTCGGTTTCGTGCTGCGCTTCGGCGATCATCCGCTCGACATCGAGGTCGCGGCCCTGGTGACCAAGGCGGCCAGGCAGTTCGAGAAGCTCGGCTGCAAGGTCGAGGAGGTCGAGGCGCCCTTCCCCTATCCCGATGCCGGCCGCGCATTCGTGATCCACTGGTTGGTGGCTCTGCAGCGCTTGCTGCAGCTCTTTCCCGAAAGCCGCCACAACGAGTTCGACCCCAATCTGCTGGCCTCGGCCAAGGCGGGTCTCCGCTATTCGCTGCAGGATGTGGTCAATGCCCAGGTGACCCGCCGCGAGCTTTCGATCGCCTGGAACCTGTTCTTCGACAAATACGATCTGCTGCTGTCGCCGACCGTTGCCGTCCAGCCCTTCGAGGCCGGCAAGAACCTGCCCGACGGAGCGGAGGGCAAGGCCAACGTGCTGTGGTCGCCCTATACCTCGCAGTTCAACCTGAGCCGCCATCCTGCGGCGTCGGTGCCCTGTGGCCTCAGCCGCCAGGGACTGCCGATCGGGCTGCAGATCGCAGCTGGACACTACAAGGACGCGCTCGTGCTTCGCGCCGCCGCCCGCTATGCCGAGACCAACCCGCTGAAATTCCCTGCACTGCCGGAGACCAAGTAGATGACTGCCGATCTTGCGATGATGCCTGCCTGGCAGCTGACAAAACTCTACAAGGCGCGCAAGGCCTCTCCGGTCGAGGCCACAAGGGCAGCCATCGCCCGCATCGAAGCCTTCAATCCGCAGCTCAACGCCTTCCAGCATCTCGATCCCGACGGTGCTCTGCGAGCTGCTCGAGCCTCGGAGAAGCGCTGGAAGAAAGGCGGCAAGCGGCTTTCCGACATCGACGGAGTGCCCATCACCATCAAGGACATGGTGCTGACCAAGGGCCTGCCGACGCGCATGGGCAGCCTCGCCACCGACGCCGACGGGCCGTGGACCGTCGACTCGCCGGTCGGGCAGCACCTGCGCCTCGCGGGCACGGTCCTTCTCGGCAAGACCACCTCGCCGGAATATGGCTGGAAGGGCGTCACCGATTCGGCGCTGTTCGGCGCCACGCACAATCCCTGGAAGATCGGCCGCACGCCGGGAGGCTCGTCGGGCGGCGGTGTCGCGGCCGAGGCGGTCGGCATGGGCAATCTTGCCGTCGGGACCGACGGTGCGGGCTCGGTACGCATCCCCTGTTCCTTCACCGGCCTGTTCGGCCTGAAGCCCACGCAGGCACGCGTGCCGCTCTATCCGACGTCGGCGCAGGGCACGCTCTCCCATATCGGCCCGATGACGCGCACCGTGCGCGATGCGGCACTGATGATGAACGTGATGGCGAGGCCTGATCCGCGCGATCCCTACGGCCGGCCGGACGACGAGGAAGACTACCTCAAGGGCTTCGACAAGGGCGTGAAGGGGCTGCGTATCGCCTATTCGCCCAACCTGGGCTTCGTCGAGAAGGAGAAGATCGACCGCGACGTCGCCCAGGCGGTGGAGAACGCGATAAAGGTGTTCCGCACGCTGGGCGCCAGGGTGATCGAGGATTCGCCCGACCTGATGGGGCTCGATCCGAGGCGCATCCTCAATGCGCACTGGCAGTCGAACGTCGCCATCCTGGTCAAGACGTTCAGTCCCGAGAAGCGCGCGCTGATGGACCCTGGCCTGCTGAAGGCCGCCGAGCATGGCGCCAGCCTCGGCCAGGAAGCCGTCGTGACGGCGATCCATCAGCGCCAGCAGGTCGCCGCGATCATGAATGCGTTCATGGCGAAGTACGATCTGCTGCTGACGCCCACCATGCCGATGACGGCCTTTGCCGTTAACGAGAACGCCGCGTGGGGCGGCGACGGCGTCGACATCGGCTGGACGCCGTACACCCTCACCTTCAACCTGACGCGACAGCCGGCCGCGACGATCCCCTGCGGTCTCGACCGCGAAGGCCTGCCGATCGGCCTGCAGATCGTGTCGGGCCACGCCCGCGACGCGCTGGTGCTGCGCGCCGCCGCCGCCTACGAGCGCGTCCGTCCGATCCCGGCGCCGCCGATGGCACATCAGATCTGAGGGAGCGGGACATCTCGTCCATGGGCGGGCCAGAGCCCTCGGCTACAAGTCTCTCCCGCCGTAGAGCTTGCGGCACTCGTAGGTGAGCTGCGTCGTCCTCTGGTCAGCGCAGTCGCTCTTGCGCTCGATATACAGCGCGACGGCGTAGAACACGAAGGCGCCCAGCAGCCACACCACGATGGAAATCGTCAGCGCTGCCTCGAACGTGTCGTCGAGCTTGCGGGCAATGCGGCTGCCCGGCGACAGGGCGGCAACGACGCGCATGCCGATAAGCGTCAGCGGGAAAGTCGCCACGCCGCAGGCCAGGAAATAAAGCAGGAGCTGCCCGATCGTCATCGCGGGCGGCAAAATGCTGTCGGTCGCATGGACGGTCAAGAACCCGCGATGGTCGAACCATGATTTGGGTCGCGGCAATCCGTCCGTGCCGGGGCAACGGATCGCGCTGGCAGCGGCCGGAAATCTTCAGTTCGTCGGACGATAGACCGCGGTTGAAGAGGGTCCATTGCCGGTGACGGTGATCGTCGACCCGCGCTGGTTGTCCCGCCAGATGGCGGTCGGCCTGGGGCCCGACCGTTCGCTGACGGGATTTCCGTTGATTCCGGTGAGCATCTTGGCGACCACGGCGAAGTCGGTGTCAGGAAATACGACCACTGTCTGCGCCAGCCTTCCGCCTTCGTCAAAGGCGAAGGAGACCGTAACCGGCTGCGAAAGCATGCGCAGCCCTTCGACGAAGAATTTGGGATCATGCTCGCCTGATTTCGTCGCACAGGCCGGAACGTCCGCAGCGCAGGGCAAAGCGCGACCCTGGTTGGCCGCCAGAAGCTGGCCTTCGGTCATTCCCCACTTCGCATATTGCCAGTAGGCATTGGCCGAACTCGTGCAAAATCCAACCATGATCGTCACGAGTAGAAAAGCTCGCATACCCCCGACTCCATCCAAGCTGATCGATGTGGCGTCGCAACACCGTGGGACCGGGCCCTGCCTCAATCGATTCGCGGTGTGAGCAACCGGTTGGTGACGCCTAACCTATGACGATCATCAACGCCGGTGACCGAACGGTGACCGAGGCAACGTTCATCGAAAGGCATTTTCGCAAACGTTGGCGCCGAACGCGCAATGGTAGTCCGCGAGTCGAATGCGCAACCAAGTTTGCCCGATAGCATCGGGCAAGACCCCTTCAAGGTGATACAGTGTCACCTCGGAGCGTGAGGGGCGGAGCAATGAGGGACGAGCAGGATAGCGCACGGCGTATCCGGGCCGCCGCGGAACAACTCAGACAAGTCGCGCGGCGACTATCCGAGCCGCACGATCGGATGGCGCTGATCAGTGTCGCCTCATCTTTGGAATCCGAAGCCACGACATTGGATACGGCCAGTATTTCGGCGACGAGGGATCGTCGCGGACTGCTTGAACGGGAATTCGACCGGGGGAGCCGTTAGAAACTGGTCCATGGCGCTGCGGTGAGCCAGCAAGCAGGCGCCGTTCAACCCCGCGCGACACTCCCGATGAACGCAGCCAACAGCACATAGTATGCAGTCAACACTGCAACGTCACGCCACGACAAGGCAGCAGCCGGGGTCGTCGGCCGGCGACCGTAAGCGACCGTCATCATGAATGCCAACGCGATTGTGCTCATGCGAGCTGTTCCTTCATAAGCTGTTCGCGCAAAAACGAGGCTGCAAATACTCAGTTCCGTGACAAGGGGGAGGTGCTGCCACGCGTGAAGGGCCGCCGGGCCCGAGGTCGGACGGCAAACCTGCAACGGCTGTCGCCGGTATATATTGTGACCAGCAGGGAGAGCGCGATGGCGCTGATGGCGCGCCGCACGGTCACGAAGATCTATCTCGGCGCGGGCACGGTCGCCGGGCTGGCCGGCCTCGCCTGGCTCGCCGAGGAACGAGTGGCGCTCGGTCCGACCGACGGCAAGGGCTTCAGGCCCATCCGCTGGCCCTTCTCTTCAGACGCCTGGCCGTCCGGCCGAGCCTGGACCGGCCACGATCTCGACGTCTATGTCCGTCTGAAATTCGACATTTGCAGCGACTGTGAAACCGGCGTGATCAGCGACGAGGCGGTCGACCGCCTGGTCGACATCGACCGTCTCGACGCGCGCTTCGTGGCGGACGGGCCGGGCGATCGCATCCGCATCACCGACCTGTTCGGCAGGAGCCGGGTCTATCGTCACAAGATGCACAACGGCGCCCCGCGGCTCGCCGAAGGCATCGCCGTCGCCTACAAATGCGACCTGCTGGTCGCCATCGTCGACGGCAACGTCGCCGATCTCGAGAAGCGCAAGATGGCGCATCGGTTCCTGGAGTCGAACACCGTGCAGGTCTGGGTGAACAAGCAGCTCGAGGGGCGGTGATCACGGCCGTTCCTCCCCGCATAATTCCGCCAACCCGGGAGAAACATCATGACGCTGCAGTCCGTGCTCATCGTCGGTTTCTTGGTCGCGGCGTTTCCATCCTTCGCTCAGCAACAGAAAGTCAGCGCGCCGCCGGAAGCCTCGAACATGCGGCTGGTCGGCTGGACCGACCTGCAGGCACGCAGCGCCTATCAACCCACCATCCATCGCCAGGGCGACCGCTGGAAACAATGCTCGCCGCGGGCCTGACGGCCGGGATGGTGGCGCTCGGCCTGAGCGGGTCAAGATCGGCTTCTGCGGCAACTGCGAGACCGGCGTCACCACCGACGAAGAGGTCGACCGGGTGACCGGCGTCGATCTGCTGGACGAACGCTTCGCACCGGTCCCAGCCGAACGCGAACGCAGCGCGGCCTATCGGCACCTCGAATCGAGCGCGGTTCCGGGCTGGATTAGCGAACAGCTCGAAGGGCGGTCGAGCGCCTTTGCCGGCAGCGTACGCTAACCCCAAACCTCGCGCGCAACCTCCACACAGCGCCCGAGCTTGGCCCATTGCTGGTCCTCGGCCAGCAGGTTGCCTTCCTCGGTGCTGGCAAAGCCGCATTGCGGCGACAGGCAGAGCTGGTCGAGCGGCACGAACCTGGCCGCATCGTCGATACGGCGCTTGAGCTGGTCCTTGCTCTCGAGTTCGCCGGTCTTCGACGTCATCACACCGAGCACGACCTGCTTTCCCTTGGGAAGGAAGCGCAACGGCTCGAAGCCGCCGGCGCGCTCGGTGTCGTACTCCATGAAATAGGCGTCGACGCCCATCCGATTGAACAGGATGTCGGCGACGCGCTCGTAGCCGCCCTGCGCCATCCAGGTCGAACGGAAATTGCCGCGACAGAGATGCATGGAGATGATCATCCCGGGCGTGCGGCCGGCGCAGGCGGCGTTCACCAGGTCGGCATAGACATGCAGCAGCCTGTCGGGATCGTCGCCGCGACCGCGCAGATACTCCCGCTGGGCCTCGTCGCAGAGGTACGCAACGAACACCTCGTCGAGCTGCAGATAGGTGCAGCCCGCCTCGCCGAATGTGCGCACCGCCTTGCCGTAGGCACGGCCGAGATCGGCGAAGAACGGCTCCATCTCGGGATAGACCGACTTCTCGATCGCCTGGCGTCCGCCGCGATAGTGCAGCGCTGTCGGCGACGGAATGGTCATCTTGGGCACGGCCTTGGCGATCGACTTCAGGTACTTGAAGTGGTCGATCATTGGATGGCTGGGCGAAAAATCGATCTTGCCGTGCACATGCAGGCCCTCGGCCTTGGTCTGCGTGCCCTTGAACTGCAGCCCCTGCGTGACGCTCACCAGTTCGACGCCGTCGAGCTTGGCCAGGAAGTCGTAGTGCCACCATGAGCGGCGGAACTCGCCGTCGGTCACCGCCTGCAAGCCGAGCGATTCCTGCCGGGCCACCAGCTTCTTGATCTCCGCATCCTCGACCGCCTTCAGCTCGGCGGGCGTGATCTCGCCGGCGAGCCGTTTGGTGCGGGCCTCCTTCACCGGGCCCGAGCGCAGCAGGCTGCCGACCTGGTCGGCACGAAAGGGCGGCTTGGTGCGTTGCATGAATGCTCCCTAGGCCGTGACGCCCAGCGCGTCACGGATCGAGGTATGGAAATGGACCAGCGACGGCTCGTTGCGGCCGTAGACCACCTCTTCGGTGGCTCCGGATTCGAAGCCGATCTGCATGCGCTCGCCCAGCGGGAAGTCTTCCTCCATCACCGTGCGGATGGCGATGTCGCGGTTCTTCTCCCAGTAGGCGTCGGGCCTGTCGCTGTCGCTGGGCTTGTAGATCGTCATCTCGACGTCGCAGCGGCCGGTGTCGTCACGACCAGGGAAGGCGCGCCAGATCTCGATATGGTCGACCTGCCAGATCAGGATGGTGTTGGGGAAGAGCTGGTAGATCGAGATGACGTGCGGTCGGTAGTTGCGGTCGCCCTCGGCGAGCGGGCGCACCGTGTCGATCGAGGTGCGCGCCACGCACATGCGGCCATGCAGGCCGGCGCCATCGAAGGTGCCGACATTGCCGATGAAGTACGGCGCGATCGTCTTCCGATGAAGGTGCGGGATGTGATAACCCTCGAGGAAGGTGTCGATGGCGAACTTCCAGTTGATGCGAGGCGCAACGCGATCGACCGAGAAGATCGGAAAAGTGTCGAGCCGCAGCGCCACGAGGTCGGGTATCAGCGACCCGAGATCGGCATCGATGTCGATCGACGCGCTTTCGCCCTGCCCGACCGGCTTCGGCCGCACGAACAGCAATCCGTGCCGCTCGGCCGCCGGCAGTCGCACCAGCCCATGGCTCGCGAGATCGATGCCGGCGAAGCCCACCTTGTCGGTGGTGCCCAGAAGCTTGCCGGCGGCGTCGTAGGTCCAGCCATGATAGGGGCAGACGAAGGCGCGGGCATTGCCGCAGCCTTGCGCCACCGGTGCGCCGCGATGGCGGCAGATGTTGGCGAAGGCCCTGACCTCGCCGTCCTGGCCGCGGGTCACCAGCACCGGCATGCCCGCAACGTCCTCGGTGAGGTAGTCGCCCGGCTTGGGCAGCCGCGTCGACAGGCCCATGAGGATCGGCCGGTCGCGGAAAAGCCGATCACGCTCGAGAGCGGCGCGCTCGCGGCAGGAGTAGGCCGAGACACGATTGCGGAACATCTCCTCGGCAAGGTCGGTGGTACGGCCGTCGATGTGGCCGAGCAGCCGCCTCCCGACGGCCAGTTCTTCCTGTCTGTTCATGATTGAATCTTAGGACGCGGCCGCCGCCGCCGCCAGTGCGCGGATGATGACCGCCTTGGGCTCGAGACCTGCTTCGCGCATGGCGCGGATGGTCATGTCGCGGTCGCGCTTGGCGAAGCGACGGCCCGAGTCATCGGTCAGCAGCTTGTGGTGGGCATAGCGCGGCGTCTCGTAGCCCAAGACCTTCTGCAGCAGGCCGTGCACATGGGTCGAGGGCAGCACGTCGACACCGCGCGTCACCAGGGTGATGCCCTGCAGGTGATCGTCGACCGTGACCGCCAGATGATAGCTGGTCGGCGTGTCCTTGCGCGCGATCACGAAGTCGCCCATCAGCATCGGCTCGCCTTCCACACGCCCCAATTTCTCGTCGACGAAATGATAGGGGCCGGTTTCCCGCGCCGCGCGCCCGGCATCGAAGCGAAGGCAGTGCTCCTGTCCCGCGGCGATCCGTTCGCGTCGCTCCTGCGCCGAAAGATGGCGGCAGGTCCCTGGATAGAGCGGCCCATCGGGACCGTGCGGCGCATTGGCCGACGCCGCGAGCTCGCGCTCGATGGCGGCACGGCTGCAGAAGCAGGGATAGATCAGGCTGCGCGCGCCGAGCTGGTCGAGCGCCTTGCCGTAGGTCGCGAAGTGCTCGGACTGACGGCGCACCTCACCGTCCCAGTCGAAGCCGAGCCACCTGAGGTCGCCAAGGATCGCCGTCTCGAACTCCCGCTTGCAGCGACGGATGTCGATATCCTCGATACGTAGCAGGAAACGGCCGCCAGCCTCTTCGCGCGCCCGGTGCCAGCCGGTCCAGGCCGAATAGGCCGAGCCGAGATGAAGCTCTCCCGTCGGGCTCGGCGCAAAGCGAGTGACGACGGTCATGCGCGTGACTGTTTGCCGTCGACGAAGTCCAGGAGCAGGCCGGGCATGCCCTTGACCGGCGAGGACGGCGGCTCCGCCGTGCGCAGCTCGACGTAGAGCGCCGCCGATCGCTTCAAGGCCTCGGCGATGGAGCGATGGCCGGTGCTAGGCAGCGTCGGCGCCAGCAGGGCCTTGGCGCCCGCGACATCCTCGACTCGCCGCACACCACGCGGCGTGCGGCCGGCGTTGCGCTGGAGCATCGAGCCCAGCACCTGGTCGCGGAAGAAGTCGAGTCCGCCGATGGCTTCGAAGTGCTCGCCGCGCAAAAGCTTGGTCGCCACGTAGTGCAACCAGACCCAGGCGCGGTCCTCGTACCACTGGGCATCCCGACCGCGGCCCGAGACCGTCAAGCCGGCCAGGCGCCGTTCGAGATCGCCGGTGTCGCGTGCCCATAGCGCCACTGGGTGCTCCGACAAACCTGAAAGGTCGGCTGGCGTGATGAACTTGAGATCGACATGCAGCAAAGGTGGGCCGAACAGGCAGATCAGCAACCGCGGCTCGCCGACGTGTTCTCCGCCGAACGCCGCCAGCAACGGTCCGAGCCGGGCAGCGAACGCCTCGCGCTCGGCCATCGCCTCCGCGTGAGCGTCAGTGCGCACGACGATCACGAAGTCGAGGTCGGAATGCTCGTCGAAACCGCCATTCGCCAGCGACCCGGTGCCCAGCAACGCCTCGAAGCGAGCGTCTGTTCGCGCGGCCGCGATGACGCGCTCCAGCATGCGCGCATGCAGGTCAGGAAGGTTCAGTTTCGCTATGTCCATGGGGTAGAACTTACAGTTCAGGCTCGCGACGTGCTATGCCGGCCGCATGGCTCAAGTGGTTCTCGATGCCGCCAATCTCAAGAAGGCGATGCGGCATCTGGCGAAGGTCGATCCGGATTTTGCACGCGCCATCAAGGAGGTCGGGCATCCCGAATTGCGCGAGGTGCCGACAGGATTCGGCGGCCTGATGCGCTCGATCGTCGGCCAGCAGGTCTCGGTCCATGCAGCGCGCAGCATCTGGCTCCGGCTCGAGGCCGCGCTGCCCGGCATGGAGCCGGCTGATTTCCTGGCGTTGAACGACGAGGCGCTGCGCGCCGTCGGCCTGTCGGGCGCCAAGATGCGCTATGGCCGCAGCCTCGCGAGCGACATCGTCGAGGGGCGTATCGACTTCGCGGCCCTCGACACGCTCGACGACGAAGCTGCAATCGCCATGCTGTGCCGGGCCAAGGGAATCGGCCGTTGGACGGCCGAGATCTATCTGATGTTCGCCCATGGGCGGCCCGACATCATGCCGGGTCTCGATCTCGGCCTGGTGATCGCCGCCCAGCATCTCAAGAAGCTCCGCAAGCGACCCGATGCGAAACGCCTGGTCAAAATCGCAGAGCAGTGGCGGCCGTGGCGCAGTGCAGCGGCGCTGTTGCTCTGGCACTATCGCCGCAACATGCCGGACTGGAGTGCAAAAGTCCCGAAGGTGGAGTCCAAGATCAAATGACCAAGCTGCAAGGCGCCAGCTATGGCCCGCACAACGACGGCGAGCCCCGCCACATGGTGATCCTGCTGCACGGCTACGGTGCCGACGGCAACGATCTCATCGGTCTCGCACCGGTGCTGGGGCCATTGATGCCCGATGCGATCTTCCACGCTCCCAATGCGCCGCAGCCCTGCGAGGGCAATCCATTCGGTTACCAGTGGTTCCCCGTGTCGCGCCTCGACCCGCAGCTGGCACTCGCCGGCGTGCGTGGTGCGGCGGCCGATGTCGACGCCTTCCTCGACGAGAAGATGGCCGAGCATGGCCTCGACGAGAGCAAGACAGCGCTGGTCGGCTTCTCGCAGGGCACGATGATGGCGCTGCATGTCGGCCTGCGCCGCGCCATGCCGCTCGCCGGCATCATCGGCTTCTCCGGCATGCTCGCGGGACCGGAGGTCCTGAAGGACGAGATCCGGTCGCGGCCGCCGGTGCTGCTGACGCATGGCGACCAGGATGAGATGCTGCCGCATCAGCTCAGTCATCGCGCCGCCCAGGCGCTGGAGCAGAACGACGTCAAGGTCGGGCTGCACATTGCCGAGGGCGTCGGCCACGGCATCGACGACACGGGCTTGTCGGCCGCTGCGCGCTTCCTTTTGGAGGCTTTCAAGCTCCCAGTGCCGAAATGACCGAGGGCATCTGCAAGCCGGGCTTCGAACGCGTCGCCGAGGCCTTCCTGGAGAATTTCGCGGCCCGGGGCGAGGTCGGCGCCTCGGTGTGCCTGACGGTCGGCGGCGAGACGGTGGTCGATCTGTGGGGCGGCATCGCCGACCGCAAGACCGATGCGCCGTGGACCCGCGACACGGTCGGCATCGTCTTCTCCTGCACCAAGGGCGCTACGGCGATCTGCGCTCACATACTGGCGAGCCGCGGCAAGCTCGACCTCGACGCACCCGTCGCCGAGCTGTGGCCCGAGTTCGCTGCGAACGGCAAGGACCGCGCGACCATCCGCATGATGCTCGACCATTCGGTGGGAGTGCCGGCGCTGCGCGCGAAGGTGAAGGACAATGGTCCCTACGAATGGGACTACATGACCGGCCGCCTGGCCGAGGAGGCGCCGTTCTGGGAACCCGGCACACGCAACGGCTATCACGGTTTCACCTTTGGCTGGACCGTGGGCGAGATGGTGCGACGGGCGGCGGGCATGTCGCTCGGCAGCTTTTTCCAAAGCGAGATCGCAAAGCCGCTGGGGCTGGATTTCTGGATCGGCCTGCCGGAGGAGATCGAGCCGCGCGTCGCGCCGATCATTCCCTTCGTCTACAAAGCCGGCCAAGCCAAGTCGCCGTTCATGATCGATCTCGCGACGAAACGCGATTCACCGGCGGCGCTGTTCTTCTTCAACGTCGGTGCCTGGTGGACCGGGGGCGCCAATACGCGCGCCGGCCACGCTGCCGAGATCGGCGCGGCCAACGGGATCACCAACGCGCGCGGACTTGCCGGCATGTATGCGCCGCTGGCGAACGGCGGCGGCAAGCTCGTCGACGGCAAGACCCTTGCGCGCATGGGCGAGGTCTCGATGGCCACGCACGACGACGCCACCTTGCGCATCCCGACGCGTTTTGCCTTGGGCTTCATGAAATCGATGGACAATCGCAAGCGCAGCATCGGCGCCGAACTGTTCGGTCCGGATGTCGACAGCGTCATCATGGGCAGCGCTGCCTTCGGCCATGTCGGCGCCGGCGGCTCGCTGGGCTTCGCCGATCCGGTCGCCGGCCTTTCCTTCGGGTACACGATGAACCGCATGGGGCCCGGCCTGCTGATGAACGAGCGCGGCCAGGCGCTGGTCGATGCCGCCTATCTCTCCCTCGGCTACACCGGCAAGGATGGCGGGGTGTGGGTGAAGTGACCCGCTGACGATCCGCCGATGATCCCCGTCCTACGCCCTTTGAAGGATCCGGCCGTTGCTACGGTTTGGACGGGCCTCGCTGCCTCGACCATCGGCGAGGACCTGTTCCGCGTCGCCGTCGTCTGGATTGCCGCCGAGCAGATCGGCAACGCCGCGGGCTACGTCAATGCCGCGCAGTATGGCGCCATGCTGGCGGTCGGCCTGCTCGGCGCCTCGCTGTTCGACCGTTGGCGCGCCGATCGCGCCATGATCGGCGCCAAGTACGCCAGCGCCGTACTCGCGCTGCTGCCGGTCGCGGGCTTCTACGTCTGGGGCATCTCGATTCCGCTGTTGGTGCTGTCGGTGATGGGCCTCGCCGCCATGCGCATGGTCTTCAATCCGGCGCTGCAGTCTGCAGTGCCCGTACTGGTGAAGGATCGCGAGGCACTACAAGCGATCAACGGCCTGTTCGACGCAACCTTTCGATTGGCGCGCCTGATCGGGCCGATGATGGCCGCGGTGTTGAACACGCTGTTGCCGGTCATCCACTTCCTGTCGGTGACGGCCGTGGGCTTCGTGATGTCGGCGCTCGCCGTTTGGGCCGTGCGCGATCGCGTCATCGATCCCGCGAGCAAACCGCGGCCGAGCCGCGGCGGCTGGCGCGGCGCCTGGGATGCCCTGCTTGACGGCGCACGATTGATGCTGAGCGAGCCGACGACCGGCGCGCTGCTTCTTGTCAATGCCTTCGCCAACGGACCGTGGAGCGTGGCCCTGCAGCTTGCGATCGCCCTGATGGTGGTCGAGCACGACCCGCACCTGTTCGGCTTCCATGGTCTCGCGGCGCTTGGCCTGATCATCGGCACGATCGGCGTCGGCGACGTTGCCGGCAACCTGGTGGCGGGCAGCGTGCGGTTCGCGCGGCCGCTATCGACCATGTTTCTGGGGTATGTGGCGATGGGCGCAGGTTTCGTGCTGATCGCGCTCGCCGCCTGGGGCCTCCCCAACCCCTACAAACTGCCAGGCATGATGCTCGCCGGCCTGGTCTCGGGTTTCGGCGGACCGTTCTTTTTCATCCCCATGATCACGCGCATGCAGACCGTGTTCCGCGGCGCCGAGATCGCCCGGGTCTTTCGTCTGCGGCTCGCCGTCATGGCGGGCTCCATGCTGGTCTTCAATCTCGGCGCTACGCCGCTCTTCGACCTGATCGGCCCGACCTACACCGAGTTCTACTTGGGCCTGCTGTTGCTGGGCCTGGGCGTCGGTGGCCATCTCTACTACCGGCCGCGCGAAGGGCAAAAAAAACTTCAGAAGGTCGCCTGAATCCCCTTGCGGGAAACAGTGTGTATTGATAGCGTCAGATAAGTACACAGTGTTACCCTTAACCGACAGCAGGTGCGCGCCATGGCCAAGGCCTTTCCGTCCGACAACCCCTTCCTGCACGGCTACTACGGTCCGGTGAACACCGAGGCCGACGCGGCCCACCTGCACATCACCGGCGAGATGCCCCGGGAGCTTTGCGGCACGCTCTACCGCAACGGCCCCAACCCGCAATTCGCGCCGCGCGGGCCGTACCACTGGTTCGGCGGTGACGGCATGATCCACGCGTTCCACATCGAGGACGGCAACGTCTCTTACAAGAACCGCTGGGTGCGCACGCCCAAGTGGGAGCTCGAGAACAAGGAGGGCGAGGGCCTTTCGGGCACCTTCGGCAATCCGCGCTACAGTGATCCGCGCATCGTCCAGATGAACTCGACGATCGCCAATACCAACATCGTCTGGCACGGCGGAAAGCTGCTCGCGCTCGAGGAGGCGCACGCGCCGTTCTCGCTCGATCCGGCAAGCCTGCTGCCGGTCGGCCCCAAGGGCGGCTACGAGACCTTTGGCGACCAGCTCTGCGGCCCCTTCACCGCCCATCCCAAGCTCGACCCCAAGACCGGCGAGATGGTGTTCTTCGGCTACTCGGCCAAGGGTCGCTTCACCAGGGAAGTGAGCATCCAGACCATGACGGCCGACAGCCAGATCACGCGTGCCGAGATTCTGGAGGGGCCCTTTCCCAGCATGGTCCACGACTTCGCCGTCACCCGGAACTGGATCGTGCTGCCGATCTTCCCCCTCACCTCGTCGATGGAGCGGGCGATGGCGGGCCTGCCCCCCTTTGCCTGGGAGCCGGATAAGGGTACGCACATAGCCTTCATCCCGCGCAACGGTACCGTGGCCGATGTGAAGTGGGTCAGCGCGCCGCCGTGCTACGTCTTCCATCCGATGAACCACTACGAGACCGCCGACGGCAAGGTCGTCGTCGACGTCATGAAGTTCGACGTGGCCCCACTCTTCCCCTTGCCCGACGGCAAGCCGTCGTCACCGACGACGCCACAGGCCCGGCTGTTCCGCTGGACATTCGATCCCTCGGGTCAGGCCAACACCTTCAAGGAGGAGCAGCTCGACGACCGTGCCGGCGAATTCCCCCGCTTCGACGAGCGCTTCTGCATGAGCGACTACCGTCACGGTTGGATCGTCGCCGGCAACGTCGTCGACACGCGCACCGGCGAACCGCGCATGGACGGCATCACCCACTACGACCTCAAGACCGGCAAGAGCGAGACTTTCGCGGGCGAGCAGGCCGACCGCTTCGGCGAGCCGATCTTCGTACCGCGCAGCGACGATGCCGCAGAGGGCGACGGTTGGGTGCTGACCGTGGTGTGGCGCGGCAAGGAAGGCCGCAGCGACCTCGCGGTGTTCGAGGCAACCGACATCGCGAAGGGACCAGTCGCGCTTGCCCATCTCAGCACCAAGGTGCCTGCAGGATTCCATGGTAACTGGCGGCCTGGTCCGCTTTGAGAAGACGCGATCGACGTGCCAGCCGCGAACTCACGGCTGGCTGGGGCGATCACGTCGCTGTCGTCGAGTTCAGGGAGACGCCCAAGCTGCGCGGGCCCTAAATGCAGCCCGCCCGGCATTGGGGAACCGGGCGGGCACAGCAGCCTGCTGACGTCACTATTTGGGGAATAGGTGCGACATGGGACTGCCTGTAGGGCAAACACCTTGGGCACTGAAAAGTTGCCGTCGACTTTGCATACCTAAAACCCTCTCCTGGTAACCACGACAACTGCAAGCAACACGTCCCAACACGTCTTGATCTAAGCGTAGCACTCAATTCATGCCCGCCATGCGCTAGCGCATTTCCTACCGCCGCGGAAATTTACTTGGGACGCGAAAAATTGCCGAAGGCAGGTGTTACCGCCTTGAAACGCGCGTTCCCGAGCAGAGCGCCCGACCGCGAGTGTTGCTCGCCGCCAGCGCTGACCAGGGCGACTCTGTTAAAAAGCAGCCGAGGCTCGGAGCCGATGGCGTGCGACTGCTCGGAATTGTTTGACGAGCTCGGTCTTGCATCCAGCGTGCGACCCTTGCCATTGGCGCGATAACCAAGCCCCATGAAATGGGCCAGGAGTATCGCCAAGCGTATTTCATTTTGCCGAAGATCGGCCGAAATAGTGCTGAAAGTCGTCGGCTGCCAAAAAACTTCTCGCAATCTCTACCGGCAATCGCCGGGAACTTTGGAATTTAAGTTTTGTCGTGATTGCTTTGCCATTGGCGTTGCATCGGTTTCTATGCGCGACGATGAACCAGAAAGACGACCTTCGAGCGCTGAACAAATCCGATGCGGCGCGTCTTGCGCGCGCCTCGATCGAAGCATTCCTGAGTCGCCTGCGCAATCGCGGCCGCGAACCCGACCAGTGGGAAGCTCACCAGCTGATGCGAGCAATTACTCTCGTGAGGCGCCGTGACCATGTAGCGGCTATAAATGCGGTCGGTTTGGCAATCGTCCCTCCTGCTGCCGACGCGACCGCATTCGCTGCTGTGCAACCCTACGCGCCTGTGCCGGCACTGTTCACGCTCGAAGCGCTTTTCGCCGACCTTTGCAGCGAGACCAGTCAAGCAATGCACTAACGGTCGGTGGTTCAGCGCAAACCGTCTCGAGCCCCCTCTATGTGACGAAGGCGGAGGGCGTAGTCTGACCGAGGGTGACGCCGACGAGGTAGACATAGTCGAAGCCATCCCCGAGGGCGAAGTAGCAGTTGCCGGCACCATCATCGTGCCCGCTCGCCAGAACCTGGGCCGCGTTCGTGTAGCCGTAACTCTTGACGTCGATCCGGTCCTTCGCCACGTCGAACTCATAGACGATGTCGTAGGATGTCGGGCCGGTCGTGCGCTTGTCGACGACGATGAGGTTGTTGCCGTCCACACCGACATAGGCATTGGCGTCGGTCAGTCCCAGCGTCGACAGTGATATGTAGTCGATGCCGTCGCCCGCCCGGTAAGTGTCCGAACCGCCGCGGCCGTACAGCACGCTGTCTCCGGCATTGCCGATCATCTGGTTGGAGAACATCGAGCCGACAAGGGTCGTGGTGCCCGCGGTATTCGCGCCGTCGATCTGCAGGATCTCGCCGACACTATAGACATCCCAGAACCACGAGGTGGTAGAGACGATGGTGTCGACGTCGGCCGCCCCACCCGGGTAACCTGGGAATGCCGAGCCTTCGTCGACCAGGTCAAAGCTGTCGTCGACACGATACAGGTCGTTGCCTCGCCCACCGAGCAGGACGTCGGCCCCGGCTCCGCCATCAAGCGTATCGTTGCCGTCCATCCCGATCAGCGTGTTGACGCTTTCGTTGCCAAGCAACCCGTTTGCCATGGCATTGCCCTGGCCGGCGATCGCTCCGGCTCCTGAAGCGAGGGTCAAATTCTCGACGTTCACGGGCAAAAAGTACAACACCGCGCTCGACGTCACCGTGTCGATGCCTCCCGTGGCGGCCTCAACCACCGCGTCGCCCAGCTCATCGATGGCATAACTGTCATTCCCGGCGCCACCGATCATGACGTCGACGCCGGCGTCACCATCGATCGTGTCGTCACCGCCAAAGCCAAACAGCGTGTCGGCAAGCGGTGACCCGATCAGAGGATCGATCTTGCTGGTTCCTAGGACGACAGGCGCGGCATTCGCGACGTTGTTCGACTCGCTGGCTTCGAGGATCGAACCTCCAGGATCGGCGATCACGCCCAGATAGTAGGTGCCCGCTGCCGCCTGAACCGGTAGCGTGACGGAGGCGCTTCCGGTAGAGGCCGAGCCAGCCGCGACGAATGGGACCATCGCCGTACCCAGCAGAATGTCGCCAGTCGTGACCGAGTTGTCCGCCGACAGATAGAGATTGTATGCGGCGTTGGTCGCGTCGGCCGTGCCGATATTGATCAGTTCAAAGCTGACGATGGAGGCGGCGGCATCGAGGAACAGGTTGCCAATGGCAAGGTCAGGCATGCCCGGCGGAGGCGGAGCCGCCGTCTGGTCGACCAGGCCATTCATCGCGATGCCTTG
>CADECW010000082.1:0-17156 GCA_902825855.1 uncultured Rhodospirillales bacterium
GGCGTCGGTCAGGCGTCCTTCGGCGGTGCCGATGCGCCGGCCCAACGTGAGCACCGTCCCCTCAGCGCGCACCTGGCCGGTGCCCGGCGTGATGGGCCGTATGAAGGACACCTTGAACTCGAGTGTCGTCGATCCGAAGCCCTTCTCGGTCACCGACCACACGGCGAGGCCCATGCAGCTGTCGAGAAGCGTTGCAGCGAAGCCGCCATGGACGGTGCCGGCAGGGTTCAGCAGCGCATCGGTCGGTGTCGCAGTGACAACGACCTTGCCGGCAGAGGCTTCGACGATGTCATAGCCCAGCGTCCGGGCCATGCTGTTCAGCGGCAAAGCGCCGGTCACGAGCCCTTGGACGAACTCCAGTCCGCCGCGGGCGGCTTGCTCGGCGGGGCTGACAATGCCGTAGCGTTTCGTGCTTGTGTCCTGGGTCATGGGCGTTTGCTTAGCCCATCGACCTCCGTGCGTGCTGGCGGAAAGCGGACCTGGTCAGTCCCCGATCACTCCATCTCGATCTTGAGCTCTCTGAGCTTCGCCCCCCAGAACTTGTGCTCGTCGGCGACGAACTTGGCGAACTGGGCGCGCGTGCGGTCGGGTGACAGCTCCAGGCCGTCCTTGGCCAGCGCTTCCTCCCACTTCGGATCCTTCATGGCCTGCTTGGTGTCCTTCTCGATCTTGTCGAGAACGGCGTCCGGCGTCTTGGCCGGTGCGAACAGGCCGTGCCAGCCATTCACCACGACGTCGATGCCCTGTTCCTTGAGCGTCGGCACGTCGGGCAGCGATTTGATGCGCTTGTCGCCGGTCACCGCGAGCGCCCTGAGGTTGCCGGCCTTGACCTGGCCGACGGCAGGCGGCAGCGAGGAGAAGTTCATGGTAATGACGCCGCTGATCACGTCGGCCAGCGCCGGGCCGGTACCCTTGTAGGGGACGTGCGTCAGCTTGATGCCTGCCGCCTCGGCGAACAGAGCGCCGGCGAGGTGATTGTTGCCGCCGACGCCCGACGACGAATAGGTCAGCTTCTCGGGATCCTTCTTGGCGAGCGCCACCAGCTCTGCAGCGGTATTCGCGGCGACCTTTGGATTGACCGCCAGCACATACTGGTACGCCGTCGTCTGGCAGATCGGCGCCAGGGTGGCGATGGTGTCGATCATTCCCTTCTGCACCCACGGATTGATGATGACGTTGGTGCCGACGGCATAGAACAACGTCTGGCCGTCGGGCTTGGCGGCAGCGACGACACGCACGCCGACGCTGCCCGCTGCGCCGCCCTTGTTGTCGACCACGATCTGCTGGCCGATCATCGGGGATTCGATGTTGGCGAGCTCGCGAGCATTGATGTCGGCGCCGCCACCCGCGGCATAACCGACCACGAATGTCACCGGCCCGTTGGGCCACGTCGCCTGGGCGCGTAGCGCCGAGGGCAGGAGGAGGGCGCTCGAGCCGGCGGCCAGTGCGTTGCGGCGGGTGAGACGGATGTTGCGGGTCATGGAGTTCTCCTAGTTCTTGCCTTGAACGTACCGGCCGGCGCCGTCGCCCGCCAGCTTGCCCAACACCGCACCCGACACCAGGCCCGTGCCGCCGGGATAGTTGTGATAGAACAGCCCGCCCACCAGCTCGCCGGCGGCGAACAGGCCGGGGATCGGCTGGCCGTCGGTGCTCTCGACCTCACCCTCGCTGGTGATCTTGAGCCCGCCGAAGGTGAAGGTGAGGCCGCAGGTCACGGCATAGGCCTCGAACGGCGGCTCATCGATCGTGTTGGCCCAGTTGCTCTTCGGGACGGCGAGCCCACGCGTCGAGCGACCATCCTTGACGGCCGGGTTGAACGGCACCTCGGTCATCACCGCAGCGTTCCATTCCTTGACGGTCTTGAGGAACTGCTCCTCGTTGACGCCTTCGAGCTTCTTGGCCAGCTCCTCGATCGTATCGGCGCGGACCTTGGTCATGCGCTTGATGCGGTACTCGTCGCGCAGCCGATCGAGCACCTTGGAATCGAAGACCTGCCACGCGAACTGCTGAGGCTGGGAGAGGATCACCGCGCCGTATTTGGCGTAGGTGTAGTTGCGGAAGTCTGCACCCTCGTCGACGAAGCGCACACCGTTGGCGTTGACCATGATGCCGAGGGGATAGGAATGCTTCTGGAAGTTGTCGCCGACCTCGAGGTCGCCGAACTCCGGCGCGTTCATGTCCCAGCCGACGGCATGGCCGCCCGACCAGTTGCCGTGGGCCTTGGCGCCGATCGCCAGCGCCATGTTGATCCCGGCGCCGGTGTTGAAGCGCGTGCCGCGCACCTTGGCGAGGTCCCATGTCGGCCCGAGATAGCGCGTGCGCATCTCGGCGTTGCTCTCGAAGCCGCCGCAGGCCAGCACCACGGCCTTGGCGCCGATCCTGACCTTGCGACCCTTGTGGCGGGCTATGACGCCGCGAACGACGCCGTCTTCCTCGATCAGCGACACTGCCGCCGTCTGATAGTGGATGGGTATGCCGGCCTTGACCGCCGCCTTGTGCTCGAGATCGACCAGGCCGGGGCCGCCGCCCCAGGCCTCGACGGCCAGTCCGCCCCAGAACTTGTACTTTCCGTTCACCTTGAAGGCCTGCCGACCGTACGACGGCTGGAAGCGCACACCCTTGGTGCGCATCCATTTCAGGGTCTCGAAGCTCCTGCCGATCAGGATATCGGTGAGTTCGGGATCGCATCGGTAGTTGGTCACGCGGCCCATGTCGTCGAGATACTCGTCGGCGGTGTACTTGCCGAAATCGACGTCGCGCTTTTCGTCCTCGGTGAGGTCGTAGAGTTGCACCAGGTCATCGACGCCGTGGAAAACCACACGCATGGCGCCTGCGGTATAGGTGCTGTTGCCGCCGCGCTCTTCCTCGGGAGCAGCCTCGAGCATGGCGACCGAGGCGCCCGTTTCGCGCGCCGCCAGCGCCGCGCAGGCCGCGGCATTTCCGGCGCCCACTACCAGCACATCGACCTGGAAATCGTCCACTTGGCACTCCTCTTGCAGGCATAGCCCTGAAAATGGGCTAGACTATCGTTATGGGTGATCGTTTCGACCGTCTAGGGCTGCGGCATGCCAATGTCGAGGCCCTGCTGCGCAGGCCGGGCATCGGCCATAACAACGGGCCGACCTTCGACATGTCGTGGGAGGCCTGGGTATGGCGCCGCGCCACCGCCAAGGCATGGAAAACCCCCAAGCCGGAAGTGGCGATGATGCGCCTGAAGCGCGCCGAGCGGCTTGGCATCACCTACAAGGAACTGACCGCGGCGATCATGGACTCGGGCGCCCATCTCGGCGCGGCCGTGATCCCCCTGTCGCTGGCCGCCCGGGTGCGCCGCGGTCCCAACCGCGAGATCGTCGTCGAGCCGCGCAACTCGGTCGCCGACCTGGTAGCGAAATTCGGCGGTCGCCTCTTCGTGCTGGGCGACATCGATGCCGTCCCGGCCATGTCCGAGGGGGAGCGCGCCGAGTTCCTGGCGATCCTGAACCGCGCCTTCGACGGCAAGGTCGAGGCGATGGGCTGGGGCCACGACGGCAAGGCCATCCGAACGCTGCTGAAGAGCAACGCCGTGCCGCACCAGGAAGCCTTCCTGGTCGGCGCCGGCATGGGCCATCAGGTGCTCGGCGAGGCCGCCAGCCTGCCGCTCACCAAGGACATCGAGACCTGGTTCGCCTAGGCAGACCTCCGTCTTAGCGATGGCCCTGGGCCGATGACGGACGAGGAGAAGAAAGAGTATGGAGGTCGCATGACCTCAGGCATCACACCACCCCTCGAAGGCATCCGCGTCGTCGAACTCACGCACACCATCCTCGGCCCATCCTGCGGCATGATCCTGGCCGACCTCGGCGCCGAGGTGATCAAGGTCGAGCCGGTCGATGGCGACCGCACGCGCAAGCTGAAGGGGTTTGGTGGCGGCTTCTTCGGTTACTTCAATCGCAATAAGCAGAGCCTGGCGCTCGACGCCGATGCGCCCCAGGGCAGGGACGTGCTGGTGAAGCTCCTGCAGTCGGCCGATGTTCTGATCGAGAACTTCGCGCCCGGCTCGATGAGCAAGCGCGGGCTGGGGCCGGAACATCTGGAGAAGATCAATCCGCGGCTCGTCTATTGTTCGTTGAAAGGCTTCCTGCCGGGGCCCTACGAAAAGCGTCCCGCGCTCGACGAAGTCGTGCAGATGATGGGCGGGCTCGCCTACATGACCGGCCCGTCGGGGCGGCCGCTGCGCGCCGGAACTTCGGTGGTCGACATTCTGGGCGGCCTGTTCGGCGCCTTCGGCACGGTACTCACGCTGCAGCAGCGCGACCGTACCGGCAAGGGCGGACTGGTCGAGAGCGCGCTCTTCGAATCGGTGGTGTTCCTGATGGGCCAGCATCTGGCCGTCACCGCCATGAACGGCAGCCCGCCACCGCCCATGCCCGAGCGCGTGAGCTCGTGGGCGATCTACGAGATCTTCAACACCAACGACGGCCAGCAGATTTTCATCGGCATAACAAGCGACGGCCAGTGGAAGCGCTTCTGCGAATTCTTCGGCCGGAGGGATCTTGCGGCCGATCCCAAGCTGGTGACGAACAACCAGCGCATCGAGGCACGCCCCTGGCTGGTGCCGAAGGTCGCCGAGATCTTCAAGGGCTTCAGCAAGGACGAACTCGAGCAGAAGTGTCTGGAAGCCGACATCTCCTTCGCTCCGGTGGCGCGGCCCCAGGACCTGTTCGACCACCCGCATCTTCTGGCCAACGGCTCGCTGGCGCCGACCACTTTGCCGGGCGGCGTGAAGACGCGCCTGCCGTTGCTGCCGTTCCAGATGCTGGGCTGGCGGCCGCCGCTCGTGTCGGATCCGCCGGAGGTCGGCCAGCACAACGACGCGGTTCTAGCAGGGATCGGTTACGATGCCGCGGGCATCGCGGCACTCAAGGCTGCCGGCGTGCTGGGACCGTAGCAGGAGACATCATGAAGGTCAGGCGGGTAGTCACGAGTCACGACGACAAGGGCAAGGCCGTCGTCGCCATCGACGAGGTCTCGCGCGACGTCGTCTCGTTCCGGCCGGGCGCCACCATCGCCAACATCTGGTCGACGGCAGGCTTCCCGGTCGACAACGACGACCTGAAGGACACCGCCAAGGAGATCAGCGGCACGACCCGCGCCAACGGTTCGGTTTTCCGAGTGATCGAGTACGCGCCGGGCGTGACGCCGCGCAACCATCGCACCGATTCGATCGACTATGCCGTCGTTCTCTCGGGCGAGATCGACATGGAACTCGACGACCAGGTCGTGACGCTCCGGGCCGGCGATGTGCTGGTTCAGCGCGGCACCATCCACAACTGGGTCAACAAGTCGGACGCGCCCTGTGTCGTGGCGTTCGTGCTGATCGACGCCAAGCCTGTCGAGCACGACGGCAAGCCGCTGGCGGCGCACGGTTAGCCGAATGGACATCCATAAGAATGCCCGCCTGACGCCGCCTGGTCGAGAGCGTCTGGTCAAAATGGTTCTTGGTGGGCAAACGCCGAAGGCCGCCAGTCAAGCCGCAGGCGTTTGCCCTCGGACGGGCCGCAAATGGAGCGATCGTTTCGAGCAGGAAAGCTTGGCCGGCCTGCGCGATCGCAGTTCTCGGCCGCATCGGCTGCGCAAGCCGACATCGGCAGAGATGGTCGAGCGTATTGTAAGCCTGCGTCGCCAGCCCATGCCCGGCAAGGAGATCGCCGGCACGGGCGGCGTTTCGCCGGCTGCCGAGGCTCACCGGCACGCGCAGGCTTAAGCGCCGATCTCCGCCTGCGCCCGCTGGACCTCGACGGCCAGCGGACCCAGCCCATCCTGACAAGTCGCACGGTCGCCGGCCTTGGCGGCGCGCTCGAGCACCTGTGCCGCATCGCCGAGCGCACGGGCGCCGACCGCGAGCGCGCTGCCCTTGAGACGATGCGCAGCTGCGGCCAGTGCGCCGAGATCGCCTGCCGCCATCGCTGTCTCGATGTCGTGGCGCGATTCGGATGCCGAGCGGCTGAACTTGGCTAAAAGGTCGCGACGGGCGCCTTCGTCGTCGTTCAGCCAAGGATCGAGCACGGCGCGGTCAATCGCGGGGACGTCGTCGCCGGCATTGCGCAACCAGCGCTGCAGCGTGGCGCGCAGGCGGGGCAGGCTCACGGGCTTGGCAAGATATCCGTCCATGCCGGCCGCGCGGCAGCGCTCGTCTTCACCGGCCATGGCGTTCGCCGTCACGGCTACGATCGGCGTGCGAGGCCGGCCGTTGGCCGCTTCGAGGCGTCGGATTTCGCCCGTCATCTCGAAGCCGTCCATCAGCGGCATGTGCACGTCGGCGAAGACGATGGCATAGCGGCCTGCATTCCACGCATTCAGCCCCTCGCGGCCGTCGCCGGCCGAATCGGCGCCGACGCCGAGCGCTTGCAACTGGCGTACCAGCACCTCGCGGTTGATCGGATGGTCGTCGACCACCAGCACGACGTTGCCGGCAAGACGGGAAGATGTCGGCGCCGTCTCCGTCGGCGCTTCGACCAGCGGCAGGTCGACCAGCGGCGAATCGGCCGGGGCGGCCATCAGCTCCAGGATCACGGTGAAGGTCGAGCCGGCGCCCGGAGCGCTTTCGACGCTGACGTTGCCACCCATGAGCTGCGCCAGTCGTCGCACGATCGACAGGCCAAGTCCGGTGCCGCCATAGCGCCGCGTCGTCGAGCTGTCGGCCTGGGAGAAGGGTTGGAACAGGCGGGCCTGCTGGACCTCGTTCATGCCGATGCCTGTGTCGCTGACGGTGAGCACGACATGGACGTGGCCGTCGCCCATTGGCTCCGTGCGGGCGCGGACCATGCCGCCACCGCGCTCGGTGAATTTCAGCGCGTTTCCGAGAAGATTGAAGAGGATCTGCCGGACCCGCGTCGGATCGCCCAGCAGCACGTCGGTCGAGCCTGGTGCCACCGCGGCGACCAGCGACAGGCCTTTGCGCTCGGCCTGCGGACGGAACGTCGCCACCACGCCCTCGACCAGCCCGGTGAGGGAAAACGGCGTGTCCTCGAGCTCGAGCCCACCCGCCTCGATCTTGGAGAAGTCGAGGACGTCGTCGATGATGCGCAGCAGCGCCTGGGCCGATTCGCGCATGGTCGCCACGGTTCGCGCCTGGCCCTCGGGCATGCCCTCGGCCTCCAGCACTTCCATCATGCCGAGGACGCCATTCATCGGCGTCCTGATCTCATGGCTCATGGTGGCGAGAAAGGTCGACTTGGCCTGGTTGGCAACCTCGGCCGCCTCGCGCGACTTTTCGGCGGCGACGACCGCGTGCTCGAGGTCGCGCTGACGGCGGCGTTCCTCGGAAATGTCGCTCACCAGCACGACGGCGCGGCCGTCGGAGGCATAGTCGAGCGACAGGCGGGCCCATTTGCCGGGCCCGTAGGGAATCTGGGCCGGACGGCCCGAGCGCATGGTGGCGAGCTGCCGCTCGGCCCATGCTTCGGGCGTCTCCTTGGGCGGCTGCAGCACCTTCGCGGCATGGTGCACGGCGTCCCTCAGCGCGACGCCCGGCGTTACGATCTCCGGCATGTCCTGCATGAAGCGCCGGTAGGCCTCGTTGCTCTGGACCAGCCGCTCGTCGCGGTCGAGGAAGGCGATGCCATCATCCATCGCTTCCATCGCGAGCAGCAGGGTCTGGCGCGCCTCCACCGCCAACCGGCGGGCGCCCTCGAGGTCGGTGACGTCACGAAACATGCCGAGCCGCCAGCCATTGTCGAGCACCGTCAGCCGGAAATGCAGCATGTCCTCGCGACGCTTGAGCAGCATCCAGCCCTCGGTGCCCGTGGCGAAGATCTGTTTGCGCGCGGCGACGAATTCGGCGCGCTTGGCCGCATCCATCGGGCCGAAATCGCCGCGATCGATCTGGTAGTCGAGGATCGACCAGGCGTCGGGCAGGCTGCTCAGCGCCGCCCGATCGAGATTGAGGAACCGGAGCGTCGCCTCGTTGAAGAACAGCCACTTGCCGTCGGCGTCATAGACCAGCAGTGCGTCGGGCATCTCGTCCAGCACGGTCTGCAGGGTGCGGCGCGAGCGCTCGAGCTCCAGCTCGCGCGTCTTGAGCTCGGTGATATCGCGGTAGGTGACCAGCAGGCGGCCGTCGGTCAACCGGTGCGAGGCGATCTCGAGCGTGAGCCCGTTACGGCCGGTGCGCACGAACGGCTGGACGTTGCCGTTCTCGACGATGGCGACGCGGCGTGCCACCTCGGCATCGAGGTCGGGGATCGGCCCGAAATCGCCGCGCGCAAGCTGGAAGCGGATAATGTCTGTAAGATTGATGTTGGTGGCGATGGTCGCGGCATCGAGATCGAGCAGGCGGCCGAATGCGACATTGTGGAACAGCAGCCCACCGTCCGGCGCGTAGAGCGCGGCACCGTCACCCATGTTGGCGAGCACCGAGCGCATGGTGGCGCGCATGCGCTCCTGTTCGGACTGGGCCTGGGTGAGCCGGTTCTCCTGCTCGACGATGTCGGTGAGATCGCGATGCATGGTGAGCACGCGGCCGCCCGGCAACGGGCGGTACGTCACCTCGACCATGCGGCCGGTGATGGTACGGCGGCGCTCGGCCGGCTGGCCCGGCAGGTTGAAGCGTGCGACGCGGCTTGCGATCCAGCCCTCCAGACCGCCAGGCAGCAGGTCCAGCGGACCGTAGTCGCCGCGCAGGGCGCGGTAGCGGACGATGTCCGTGAAGGTGTGCAGCCCCTTCAGCACGTCGTTCGACATATCGTGCAGCCGGGCCATCGCCTTGTTCTGGTACACCCAGCGGCCGTCGCCCTCGTAGAGCAGCGCGCCATCGCTCATGTTGTCGAGCATGGTTCGCATCGTCTCCTCGGCGAAGGCGACGTCGCGGTGCGCGTCGTCGAGGCTCTTCGAGAGGTCGTGGGCGGCGAGGTCGCGGGCGATCTCGGCACGCGTGCGCTTGCGCTCGATATGGGCGAACAGGCTCACGATGATGACGAAGCCCACCATGATGGCGGCGAGGCCGACGGCAGGCCGGCCGCCATCGCCGAGCACCAGTACGCCGGCCATCGGCAGCACCAGCGAGGTGGCTGAAAAGGTGAAGGTACGCCCGTCGAGGCCGCGTGACGGGGTGCCGCCGACGATCAGGCAGAGCGCCAGCGCCCACAGTGTCCTTTCCGTCTCGGCCGGGAGGGTGGCGAAGAAGCCGCCCATCAGGCCGTTGGCGAACGAGGTCGGCACGGCGGTGACGGTATAGAGCCAGCGCCAGCCGGCCAGACTCACGGCCGACGGATCACGCCGGTAGACGACCTGGACGCGCCACGATCCCCACACCGAGGCGACGTAGATCGCTGCCGGCACCAGGAACATCCAAAGCGGCGCCAGCCCGGCGTAGAGCGCGGCCGCGACCGCGCCGAAGATAGGCAGCGCCAGCACCTTGGGCAGCGTCGGAACCTCGACCAGGCGGTGGGTGACGACCTGCTCGATCCGCTTGGGATCGATACCGGCGATGTCCAATTGGGCCATTCAGCCATGCTGAAAGGACGACGTATCGACCATGTGTCGCAGGCTGGCTCGCTTTGTATCGTGTGTGTTGCCTGCGCGCGGCGCGCGACATGTTCACGACACAATGCGTCCGATGCGACAATGCGGTTGGCGTCACGGCGGCGCATCCGGGAGATGCCGGGATCTGGCAGGGGCTCGAGCCGGACCCGAGGGTCCGCAGGGGCGATCTGCACTGAATTCGCGGGCGCCATGACGCCATCTTCTTCAACAGGCCTTGCTCCTGACGGTCGTTTGCCTTTGCGCCGCATGTGCTAGGCTCCCTGGGCAGGGGGAAGATTGGACAAACGTCAGCATATCGTCGTGGTCGAGGATGAGGCCGCTCAACGCCAGCTTCTGCTCGACTATCTCAGCCGCCAGGGGTTCCGCGTCTCCGGCTTCGAATCGGGGGCGGGGCTGCGTCGTCTGGTCGAGCGCGAGATGCCGGCCCTGGTCCTGCTCGATGTCGGCCTGCCCGGCGAGGACGGCTTCGCCGTCGCCCGTTGGCTGCGCGAGAAAAGCGGCCGCATCTGCATCATCATGGTGACGGCGGCGGGCGACACGGTCGATCGCGTGGTCGGCCTGGAGACCGGGGCCGACGACTACATCCCCAAGCCGTTCGATCCGCGCGAGCTTCTAGCACGCATCAAGAGCGTGCTGCGGCGCGCCCAGGGGGCGGCCGTGCCGTCGGCGGGTCCGCGCGTGCGCATGGGCCGGCGCGTGCTCGATCTCGAGAAGCGCGTGCTGGTCGATGCCGACGGCAGCGAGGAAACGTTGTCGGCCAGTGAGTTCGATCTCCTGAAGGTGTTCGCCGAGAACCCCAACCGGCCGCTGGCACGCGACTGGCTGCTCGAGACCATCGGCCATCGCGAGATGGAGGTGTTCGACCGTGCCATGGACCTGCGCATCACGCGCATCCGTCGCAAGGTCGAGAAGGATCCCGCCCACCCCGAGGCGATCCGCACGGTGCGGGGTGTCGGCTACATGTTCGTGCCGCCCAAGGATTGATAACGCTTTCCCCATGGACGCGAACGATCTCGGCGAACATAACTAGAACTTGTGTCAAGAACATTAGTTCTTTCAGGACGTTATTTGTCCCCTTGTCGGATGGAACAAAGTAGGTACATTGGCCCGACCCCCGGCGGACTTATCCGCATTGCCGCTCCCGACAGGGGCGTGGGAGAACGAGGAGACAGCCAATGTCCGCTGTTCTGAAAGTGGTCGAGAAAGACGGTATGGAAAACAAGAACAAGGCGCTGGACGCCGCCCTCGCCCAGATCGAACGGGCCTTCGGCAAGGGGTCCATCATGAAGCTGGGCCAGCGCGAGGCGCTCGAGATCGAGGCGATCTCGACCGGCTCGCTGGGGCTCGATATCGCGCTCGGCATCGGTGGTCTGCCAAAGGGCCGCATCGTCGAGATTTACGGGCCCGAGAGCTCGGGCAAGACGACGCTTGCACTGCACGTCGTGGCCGAGGCGCAGAAGAAGGGTGGTGCCTGCGCCTTCGTCGACGCTGAACATGCGCTCGATCCGGGTTATGCCAAGAAGCTCGGCGTCGACATCGACAACCTCCTGATCTCCCAGCCCGACGCCGGCGAGCAGGCGCTCGAGATCGCCGACACGCTGGTGCGCTCGGGCGCGATCGACGTGCTGGTGATCGACTCGGTCGCGGCTCTGGTGCCGAAGGCGGAGCTCGAGGGCGAGATGGGCGATTCACTGCCGGGCCTGCAGGCCCGCCTGATGAGCCAGGCGCTGCGCAAGCTCACCGCCTCGATCTCCAAGTCGAACACGCTGGTGATCTTCATCAACCAGATCCGCATGAAGATCGGCGTCATGTTCGGCAGCCCCGAGACCACCACGGGCGGCAATGCGCTCAAGTTCTACGCTTCGGTCCGCCTCGACATCCGTCGCATCGGCGCGCTCAAGGACAAGGACGAAGTCATCGGAAATGCCACGCGCGTGAAGGTGGTGAAGAACAAGGTCGCGCCGCCGTTCAAGGTCGTCGAGTTCGACATCATGTACGGTGAGGGCGTGAGCAAGACCGGCGAATTGATCGACCTTGGCGAGAAGGCCGGCGTCGTGGAGAAATCGGGCTCCTGGTATTCCTACGACGGCCAGCGCATCGGCCAGGGCCGCGAGAACGCCAAGAACTTCCTCAAGGAGCACCCCGAGGTCGCCCAGGCGATCGAGAACAAGGTGCGAGCCAACGCCGGCATCCTCGCGGGAGCGCTGATGGACGGCGGCAAGGAAGACGAGGACGAAGAGGACTGATACTCCTCGCTGTCATCCCGAGCGTAGTGCGGACCTTTACTCTCAACCTCGAGGATCCAGGCGTGCTGCCTTGAGATGACAGGGAAGTTTTGCCCAGAGTTTCGCGACAAGGATCCCCTGTCTCCTGTCGCCGGGGCGACGCTGCTACCCCACGCGCAGCGTCGCCCCATTCTTTTGTGTCCAGCCAGAAGAACGGGGCAGGCGGGCGTAGCGCATCCACAAGCCACGTCTAGCCTGAGCCATGTACGACGAATCGCGGGGCGGCTATCCGCTCGCCGACGACATCCGCTTCAAGAACCGCTGAATCCACTGCGGTCCCGGCCGCTGCTCCACCTCGGGCGGCCGAGTCCGTTTCCACGCCATCAGCATGGCCAGTGGAAACCATTCGTCCTTCTCGTCCTGCATTCCGCGTGCCGCCAGCGACACCTTGGGGACTGCCACCGGTGTCACGCCTTCCTGCTTCGGGCCGGCGCAAAGTTCCGCCGGTGAGGTGACGAGATACTCGCGGCAGACCAGCGGCCTCTCGGGGTGAATCGAGCAGCTCTCGTCCTCGAGGAACGGGCAGGGCACACCAAGCGCGAAATACGCCGTCGACAGCTCGCGGTCGCTTCGTGCTTTGTGATCCTTCAAGCCCGCCGCCTCGATCGCAGTCTCTGCCGCGGCGAATCGTGCCGTCAGCACTTCGCGCCGCGAGGGAGGCATCGCTTCTACGACTTCCAGCAATCGCTCACCCTCCGTGCGCGACACCGGCACGAGCTGGCGGCAGCACGCGCCGCATCCCTTGCGGCAGGAGATCGTCTTGCCCTTCTCTGCGGCCTCGACGACCGCGTTCACCAGCCCCTGCAGTGCGGGCACGACGTCGGCTGCGGGAACGGCCGCGTCGGGCACGGTGATCGGATGGACGACCCTGAGATTGCCCATGGCGAGGCGTAAAGTTGCGGTGGAATGGGCCGATTCGGCCATTTTTCGGCAGGTTCCCCGTTCTGGACGAAGGCTCGGCCCGCACGCTACAAGCAGCGCATGCAAAGCGTCAGCGACATTCGCCGCACCTTCCTAGAGTACTTCGGCAAAAACGGCCACGAGATCGTGCCGTCGAGCCCGCTCGTGCCACGTAACGACCCGACATTGATGTTCACCAATGCCGGCATGGTGCAGTTCAAGAACGTCTTCACCGGACTCGAGAAACGCTCCTACAACCGCGCTGCGACGTCGCAGAAGTGCGTGCGTGCCGGCGGCAAGCACAACGACCTCGAGAATGTCGGCTACACCGCGCGCCATCACACCTTCTTCGAGATGCTGGGCAACTTCTCGTTCGGCGACTACTTCAAGGAGCGCGCGATCGAGCTTGCCTGGAACCTGATCACCAAGGAGTTCGGCCTTTCGCCCGAACGCCTGCTGGTCACCGTGTTCAGCGAGGACGACGAGGCGGCAGGCTACTGGAAGAAGATCTCAGGCTTCTCCGACAGCAGGATCATCCGCATCCCGACCTCGGACAATTTCTGGGCGATGGGCGATACCGGCCCTTGTGGCCCGTGCTCGGAGATTTTCTTCGACCACGGCGATCACATCCCCGGCGGCCCGCCAGGCAGCCCCGACCAGGACGGCGACCGCTTCATCGAAATCTGGAACCTGGTCTTCATGCAGTTCGAGCAGCTGACCAAGGACGAGCGCGTCAGCCTTCCCAAGCCGTCGATCGACACCGGCATGGGCCTGGAGCGCATCGCCGCCGTCCTGCAGGGCAAGCACAACAACTACGATATCGATCTCTTCCGCACCCTGATCGAGGCGGTGGCGCACGAGACCGGCGTCGATCCCGACGGCCCTCAATCGGCCTCCCACAAGGTGATCGCCGACCATCTGCGTACCACGGCGTTCCTGATCGCCGACGGCGTGCTGCCGTCCAACGAGGGTCGCGGCTACGTGCTGCGCCGCATCATGCGGCGTGCCATGCGGCATGCCCACATCCTGGGGGCGCAGGATCCGATGGTCTTCAAGCTGGTGCCGAGCCTGGTGCACGAGATGGGCGATGCCTATCCCGAGCTGGTCCGCGCGCAACCGCTGATCACCGAGACGCTGAAGCTCGAGGAAGGCCGCTTCAAGAAGACGCTCGGCACCGGCCTCAAGCTTCTCGAGGACGAGACCAAGGGGCTGGGAGCAGGCGGTACGCTCAAGGGCGATGTCGCGTTCAAGCTCTACGACACGTACGGCTTCCCACTCGACCTGACGCAGGACGTGCTGCGCGCGCGCGACGTCACCGTCGACACGTCGGGCTTCGAAAAGGCAATGGACGAACAGCGCGCCAAGGCGCGTGCGGCCTGGGCCGGCTCAGGCGAGACCGCAGACCAGGCCATCTGGTTCGACGTGCGACAGAGGGTCGGCGCGACCGAGTTCCTGGGCTACGACACCGAGCGTGCCGAGGGCCAGATCAAGGCGATCGTCGTCGACGGCAAGGAGGTCGCCGCGCTGAAGGCGGGCCAGACCGGCTGGATCGTCACCAACCAGACACCGTTCTATGCCGAATCGGGCGGCCAGCTCGGCGACAACGGCAGCTTCGTCGGGGCCAACGGCAAGGCCAGGATTCTCGACGTGCAGAAGCGCGTCGGTGACCTGCATGTCCATCACGCCGAGGTCGAGAAGGGCGAGCTCAAGGTCGGCGACGACCTCGCCATGAATGTCGATCCGATCCGCCGTGCGCAGTTGCGCGCCCACCACTCGGCGACCCACCTGCTGCACGAGGCGCTGCGCCGCCATCTCGGCGAACATGTCACGCAGAAGGGATCGCTGGTGGCGCCCGACCGGCTGCGCTTCGACATCAGCCACACCAAGGCGATCTCGCTGGACGAACTGCGCAAGATCGAGGACGAAGTCAACGAGCGCATCCGCTCGAACTCCTCGGTCGATACGCGCCTGATGACGCCCGAGGAGGCGATCGCCGCCGGTGCCATGGCGCTGTTCGGCGAGAAGTACGGCGAGGAAGTGCGCGTGTTGTCGATGGGCGGCGAGGACGGCCAGAAATATTCGGTGGAACTGTGCGGCGGCACCCATGCGCTGCGCACCGGAGACATCGGCCTGTTCCGCATCATCGGCGAGGGCGCGGTCTCGGCCGGCGTGCGTCGCATCGAGGCGGTGGCGGGCGCGGCGGCCGAGGAGCATGTGCGCCATCAGGGGCAACTGCTGGCTGATGCGGCGGCGGTGCTTAAAGTGCGGGCCGAGGATCTCCCCGCGCGCCTGCAGGCGCTGGTCGACGGCCAGCGCCGGATCGAACGGGAATTGTCGGACGCGCGCAAGGCGCTGGCGCTCGCGGGCGGCAGTGGCGGCGCGGCACAGTCGGCGGACGAGATACGCGACATCGGCGGCGTGAAGCTGATTGGCCGCGTGCTGAACGGCGTGCCCGGCAAGGACCTCAAGGGCATGGCCGACGAGTTCAAGAAGAAGCTGGGCTCGGGCGTGGTCGCGCTCATTGGCGTCGAGGACGGCAAGGCTTCGGCCGTGGTCGGGGTCACCGACGATCTGTCGAAGTCGCTGAGCGCCGTCGCGCTGGTCAAGGCGGGTGTCGCGGCGCTCGGCGGCAAGGGCGGCGGCGGCCGGGCCGACATGGCGCAAGGCGGGGGCCCTGATGCGGCCAAGGCGCCAGAAGCGCTGAAGGCGATCGAGGCGGCGTTGGCGGACGCCAAATGAGGGGCTTCGTCCTGCTTGCCGCGCTCGTGCTTGCGACCGCTGCCTGCGCGCCGAAAGACTACTCCATGTCAGGCAAGGACGCCGAGCAGATGACCAAGGACGAGTCGCAGTGCCGCGCCCAGGTCCGCGCCCAGGCCCAGCAGGAGCGCAATATCGAGGACCAGCGTCGCGCGGTGTTCGACGGCGAGCGCGAGCGCTTCGGTCAGCAGGACCTCTATCGGACCATGGACAACCAGGGCTACAGGAACAACGTGGACCGCATGACGGCGCGCTGCATGGAAGCGCGCGGGTGGGCGCCCAAGAACCAGAACGCGGTCAGCGCATGGTGGAACCGGGTGTCGACGTTCAATACGCCGATCGGCGCCGGCAGATAGCGGCCCATCAGCTTGGCGAATGACGCGCAGGGCGCGGGCGAAGAACTCGACGACCACGCCGAACAGTTATCCGCGTAGCGGCCGTAGCGCTCGGAGTCGGTATAGGTCCGCTGGGAACTGGCCTGAGATGAGCAACGCTGCGAGCAGCAAGAGGATCAGTCCTCTCAATGCTTCCCCTGTTTGCCTACCGACGGTGTAATTTGCCCGGTCTTGACCGGCGTGCACAACGAGGCGCACCCTCGCGGCGGTCGCGATCGGAGTGTTGGATGCGTGCCGTCGTCGCCTTTCTGCTGTTCTGGCTGGTCGGCGCCTGCGCCGGGCAGACCGACCAGGAATTCGACATGAGGCTGCGCGAGATGTCCGGCAGCAACGAGCGCGCCCTGCTCGGCGGCATGGGCCGGATCCCTGACAACACCTACCAGCTCGACGACGACACCAAGATCCTGCAATGGCGCTGGGACACGTCGTACATCACCGGCGGCTGGGCGCCGACCTATCAGCGTGTCGGCTGGGGGACGTGGATGCCGATCGGCGGCTTTCCGCCTACCCTGGTGCGGCAGGGCTGCATCGTCGAATGGACAATCACCAAGGGGTCGACGCAGTCCTATCGCTGGCAGGGCAAAGGCTGCAACACGATCACCATCCACGCCACGCCGCCGCCCGGCTGAGCTGCGCTCCGGAGATGGATGCAGCGAGTAGGGAGGCATGACCGTCGTCGGTCTGAAGAAAGCCTTACGGACCGGCCATATCGAGGCAGCGGCCGGCAACCTCGTCCAGCCGCCGATTCGCCGCGAATTCGCCCACAGGGCGACGCAGCCTCGCGGTTCCCTCCCGCGTTGTAGTCGCGGTGGAGGAGGAAGAATTGCTGCGTTACCTGGGACTTCGCCTGTCGTTGATGGTCTTGCCTTTGGTCCTCGTCGTCGGCGCTTGCGCCGGTAGCCCGTCCGCGCCGTCGCAGGCCGACCAGGCGGCCAAGCGGTTCGATCCGCCGGCGCCGGCCAAGGGCGCCGTCTACGTCTACCGCTCGGGATTGATGGGGGCGATGCGGCCGCTCGATGTCAGCCTGGCCGGGGGCTCCTCCGCGCAGCTTGGCTACAACACCTTCATCCGTGTCGAGGGCCCTCCCGGCCCCATCGACATCGCCTGCAAGGTCGGCAGCAACACCACCAACGGCCAGGTACAGATCCAGGACGGCCAGACGCGCTTCGTCGAAGTGTCGATGAACGGCTGGGGCTGGACGCCGTCCTGCGAGGTTGCCGAGGTAGCGCCCGACCAGGGGCAGGCCGCTGTGCGTTCCTCTCGCCGGGTCGAGCCGCTTTGAAGCATGATGGGTCCA